>NZ_JASHKU010000020.1:132403-160794 GCF_030056875.1 Rhodococcus sp. IEGM 1351
AGTGTCGCCCCGCGGTCGGATTTCGGCCGAGATCGAGCGAGCGTTCCATGACGCTCAGGCAAAGCAGGTTCAGGCAGAAGCGGTGCCGGCGAAGAAGACGCCTGCGAAGAAGCTAGTCGCGGGGAAGGCTCCGGCGGAGACGTCGATCGTGAAGAAGTCGGTCGCGACGGGGGCGGCAACGAAGGCGGTGGCGGCTGTGGAGTCGGCTGCGGATGCGGCGGCCGCGGAGACGACGGCCGTGAAGAAGAAGGTCGCGAGGAAGGCTGCGGCGAAGACGTCGATGGCGAAGGCGACGGTGGCGAAGGCGGCGGCCGCGGAGAAGATGGTCGCGGGGAAGGCTCCGGCGAAGACGTCGGTCGCGAAGTCGGCGGCTGCAAAGTCGGCTGCGGAAGCGACGGCCGTGAAGAAGGCTCCGGTGGCGGGCGCGGCGGCGGGCACCGCGCCGGCGAAGGCGAAGACCAATGAGATTCGCGAGTGGGCAATCGGGGAGGGCCGTAAAGTGTCCTTGCGCGGTCGGATTTCGGCCGCGATTGTGCGAGCATTCCATGACGCTGCAGCAAAGTTGCCGCTCCCACTCGGATGAAGCGGGTGGGGGTCCGCTGATGAGCGTGACCGACCGACTCCTGTTGCCGCGGTATGCCGTCTCGGGTGATCCCATGTTCGGCACCGTGGAGGTCACCATCGGGGAGCTTGCTGAGTTGCTCGAACGCCAAGTCCCTCCCCGCGACCAGGGTGCTGCAACGCACTGACGGTGCCACTCGTGTGTGTCGAGCGGCGCGCTCTGATGACCGCCCGCACAGGGCAGGATGACGCTGTGGGCGATCGAACCGCAGCAGACCTCGAGCGTGGACTCGCCATGCTCGCCGATATTCCGCGGACGACTTTGTGCGCCAGAGGGTGAGGACTTGCGCAGCCCTACGACCGCGCTCGATGAGCTGAGCAGTGTCGAAGGGATGAGGGTTCGTCAGGTGTCGGGGCGCGACCGGCGAGTCGCCAGCGCGTGATCTGTGTGGAGAGCAACTCCTCCGGGGGCGCAGTTCGGAGGAGACCGCATGAGCGTTCCGCGGGCACGATCAGATGCGGATTGGGAGCGGCAGGTGGCGACCGAGCAGCACGGCCGCGAGCCCGCTCCGAAAGGTCCGTCTTCCGGCACTAGCAGGGAAACAGGCGTCGCTTGTCGACCACTACCAGGACGCCCGATCAGCCCACGACGCCGACGCTGCGCCTAAGGACACGACGAGTGAACCCCATTTTCCTGGTTACGACCGCGGACCGTATCGACTGAGGACCGCACCCAAACGGATGCGGTCCTTACGTGATGCCGGTCAGACAGAGCGTACGTTCGTGGCTTGCGGGCCCTTCTGTCCCTGGCCGACCTCGAACTCCACCCGCTGGTTCTCATCGAGTGACCTGAAGCCGCTGCCCGCGATTTCCGAGAAATGCACGAAAACGTCCGGAGTTCCGTCGTCGGGTGCGATGAAACCGAAGCCCTTCTCACCGTTGAACCACTTCACAATGCCCTGCGCCATGCTGATGCTCCCTACGATCTCGATCCGGGCACTCACATCGATTACCCGATCTCGATACCACTGATCCTGCCACCCGACGACGGACCGGCCGCGCGGACACGTACGTACTGCTCGGCATCGCTGCGACTCCCGGCAACCCGGTCGTTCATCGATCCCCGGTAGCGGCCCCGTTTCCGGGATCGAGCTGAGCGGCGCGGGTTCCGACGTAGCAGTGTTCCTCAGTTGCGCCTTAACCGCTCCCGACAATAGGTGGCGGGGGAGTCCTGATCGCTCGTCGCAGCAGAGCCTGGACACGGCTGCCCCTCCCCAAGACAGAAGAAAATGCCAGGGAATTGAGACAGATTACGGTGGCCATGCCGCGAGAGAAGTGAGAAGTCCGCAGGTCGCAGCGTCGAAGAATGCCACCGCCCGCGGGGCCCTACACCGTCGCCAATCCGGAGACGCATATTCTCCGGTGATGTCGATCAGCGTGGGGAGTGGGGGAGTCGCAGCAAAATCGCTGGTAAAAGGTGTAAATGGGTTGTCGATGCGGCCGGGAGCGGAAACGAAAGCCGGCGTCGGAGCGAGTTGAAAGACACTTGATCAGGTCGGTGGTGTCGACGTCAGTGGTGCCGATCGGTCGTCGCGCACCGGAACCAACGCGCTGCGGACATGCCCGGACGCGTCGACCGGAAGACTTGCTTCCGCGCTTGTCCCGACCGCCTGTCCGAGGACCTGCTTATCGCCCAATCCCGGCACGGGTAGTCCATGCGAACTTCGTCTGCACTCCGGCCGCGTGGTCGCGCTCGCGCGCGTTGCGGGTGTGGGCGATCACCTCAGGTTCGACCTGGAAGGTCAGCTCGGGTCGAAGCGGAGCTTCGCCTTGACTGCGGCCCCAGGCCGGGAACGCGGGTGCCGAGTTCGCCGCGGACGGTGGCAAGGGTGTGGCCGTGCCGGATGAACAACCGTTGCACGTCGGGTGATTCCTCTCGTGAATGGGGTTGTGCATCAACGCCGGTAACCACGCATGGCGTCCTCGGTGACCGCGACGATCGTTCAGGTGAGGGCCGGGTCGAGCGCATGAAGGGCGTGCACTTCCGCCCGGGAGGGCGCGTACGCGCCGGATCGGCTGACCGTCAACGCACTCGTGTGTATCGCGCGGAGCAGTGCGGGTTGGACATCGGGCCAGTCCACAGCCGCGAGTCGATCCCGTGCTTGGGGTGAGCCGAGCAGGCCCGCGTCGAGTAGTCCGGAGAGTAGTCCGGCCATGAAGGAGTCCCCGGCACCGACGGTGTCGCCCACGGTGACCGGTGTCTGGTCGATGTGGAGCATGTCCCGGTTGTGAGCCAGTCGCGCGTACGCGCCCCAGGATCCGCGGGTGACGACCACCATTGCTGGTCCTGTCTTCACCCACCGCCGCATAATGTTCTCGACCGGCACGCCCGGGTAGAGCCAGTCGAGGTCCTCGTCGCTGGTCTTTACCACGTCGGACAGTGAGACCAGGTGCTCGACGCGGTCGACGACGGTGTCGGGCGAATGCATCAGTGCGGGACGGATGTTCGGGTCGTATGACACGGTACCGAGGAGCCGCATCCGTTCGGCCGCGACGACCACCGTCGAGCCGCCTGGTTCGACGGTGGCGGCGATGCTGCCGGTGTGCAGATGCCCGAACGGTTCCAGGTCCGGCAGTTGCGGGACCGCCCAGTTCAGGTCGAACTCGTAGTTTGCGTGTCCGTCCGCGTCGATCCGGGCGAACGCGACCGACGTCTTGTGTGCGGAGTCGGTTCCGGGCGTGATCTGCACGCCGGCGGACTCTGCCCACTGTCTGAGCAGATTTCCCCGGGGGTCTTTGCCCCAGTGGGAGCAGATGCTGGCCGGGTGGCCGAGTGCGCCGAGTCCGACCGCGACGTTGAGCAGGCTGCCGCCGACGTGTTCCTGAGTGGACCCGGGCCTGGTGACGACGTCGATCAGTGCTTCGCCGAGGCTGAGTACGCGGCTGGTCATCAGTGCGCCCGTACCGCGGTCGGCTGGTCCGGGCCGTGGTCGAGTGCGACGCCGAGCTTGGCCTGCATCTCCTCGAGCGGCACACCCTTGGTCTCGGGCATCACCTTCAGCACCCAGATCAGCTGACCGACCATGGCGAGGAAGAAGATGCTGAACGCGGCACCGGCACCGAGGGCACCGATGATCGGCGGGAAGGCGAACGAGGTGATCGCGGCGAACACCCAGTGGGTCAGGCTGCCCAGCGACTGCCCCTGACCACGGATCCGATTCGGGAAGATCTCCGAGAGGAATACCCAGATCACCGAGCCCTGGCCGACCGCGTGGGCGGCGATGAATCCCATCAGCCCGATCAGCACCAGTATCGACGACGTAGAGGTGAACTCGCCACCGCGCGCATTTTCGTAGTAGAACATCACGGCGGCAAGGAATCCCAGGGACATCAGGTAGCCGATCGAGCCGACGATCATCAGCTTGCGCCGGCCGAGCCGGTCGATCAGGCTCAGCCCGACCATGGTGGCGACCAAGTTCATCGCGCCCACCCCGACGCTCATCAGGAACGCGGCGTTCGTGCTGGCGCCGGCCTCCTGCATGACCCGTGGCGCGTAGTACAGGACCGCGTTGATGCCCGACAACTGGTTGAAGACGGCGATCGCGACGGCGAGCAGGATCACCTTGCGGTGCCCGCGCGTGAAGAACGGCACCTTCGTCATGTTCGCGGTGGCCGCCAGCGACTCCCGGATCTCCCTCATCTGGAAGTCGACGTCGGCTTGGGTGGCGCACAGGCGCTTGCTCGTTGCGGTCGCGTCGTCCCATCGACCATTGGCAGCCAGCCAGCGCGGCGTTTCGGGAACGGTCGGCAGCATGAGGACGAACACCAGTGCCGGAACGATCATGACGCCGAGCATCCAGCGCCAAGCATTGTCGCCGGGGACCGCCGCGCGGATGACGGCGTTGGATGCATAGGCGATGAGGATGCCGAGCACGATGTTGAATTGCACCAACCCGACCAGGCGTCCTCGGTTGGCCGCGGGGGCGATCTCGGCGGTGTAGATCGGTGCACAGACGCTGGCACCACCCACGCCGATGCCACCGATGAACCGGAACAGCATCAGAATTTCGACGTTCGGGGCCAGGGCAGACCCGACGGCGCCAAGAACGAAGAGGACGCCGATCACGTAGAGCGCCTTCTTGCGGCCGTACCGGTCTGCCGGCCGGCCGGTGACCAGAGCGCCGAGGATCGTCCCGATCAGTGCGGTGGTGACGGTGAAGCCCAGCTTGGCATCGCTGAGCGCGAACACCTGCTGGATCTGTTCCTCCGCACCGGAGATGACGGCGGTGTCGAATCCGAAGAGCAGACCGCCGGTCGCGGCGACTATGGCGCTGCGAACAACTATGGGTTTCACGAGATGTCTACTTCCTCTTGCGGTTGAAATATCATGGAAAAGAAGGATTTCCGCGCACAGCGCGATGGGTTGGGCGCCCACGCCATCGCCCGTCGGCCGCGGCGATCACCGCGGGGTCGAGGGCTCGGAGCCAGAAGCGCCCTGCGTCTCGACGTGGATGTCGTGACCGCTGCGGGCGGCACCCTGCTCCAGCGATTCCGCCGCCAGGTATGTGTGTGCGATGCCCGTAGGGCACGAGGTTGTGGCTACGAACTTCATGTCACGCGCCTTTCCTAGCGGTTCGCTGTCGCAGCCGAGGCGACGACCGATCGAGGCTGACCTGCCTGGTCCTGCGTCGCTGTATCGATGAGCCTGCGGATAGTTATAGCTGTGACGTGGCTCTCATGTCAACAGATACGGGCCTAAACACACACAGTCGGGCACCAATGAGCAGGTCAAAACCACACGCCGAAGTGGTCGGCGGCCAGCAGTGCGATCACCTCCGCGCCGGTGAGAGTCGGAGTTCCGGGCGCGCGCCGTCTGGATGGGCGGAGTCTGCGGGGGCGCGACTGTCTCCACGAAAGCGTCAGGCGTGCGCGTGAAACTGTTGGCCCGGAACGGGATGCGGTCGGCGGGGCGGCCGCCACCCACAGCCTCAGCCCGCACAACTCGTTGGTGTTGGGCGAGGGCGCTCTCAGTGCATCCCGATGTAGATCTCGCCGGTCGTGACGTCCTCTTCGAGCGCCTCGAGGGAACGCCCCGTGTTTCGGGCACCCTCGTCCACACGAACACAAGCGCCGCCACGCCGATGACGGCGAACATGAAGAACGACCCGGTGAAGCCGATTTCCTTGACGAGCGACGGGAAGAACAGCGCCAGGATTCCGTTGGTGGTCCAGCCGAAGAAGACCGAGATCCCGATCCCGAGGCCGCGCATGTGCAGCGGGAAGATCTCCGCCAGCCATACCCACACGTGGTCGCCGTGATCGGCGGGATCATCGCGCTTCGTAACATGGACCGGCTGGACCGGCGCAAGACCTCCCCATGGGTCTCTCGCCCACCACGATCTGCCACTGTCTGATCGGTGTTGCCTCGATCTGAATAGCCGTATTCCGGCGCGGCAGCGCTCGGCCTCTGATTGTCCGCGTCATCGAACAAATGACGTGCGTGGGGCCCGATGTCGTTCGGTCGGAACGTGCTCCGCAGGTCCTCCCCGGGGTTCGCACCTTGCAATGTATCGCTGTATCGTGGGCGGTACCGACCGCAACCTGCCTTCCGCCGGCATCGCCGAAAAGGGTGATGGACGGAAAGGGTTCACCGATGGCCAACCCGCATCGGCCGACCACCGATCAGGTCCTGGAGTTGATCAAGGCCGAAACCGGTAACGAGCTGTCCGCCTCGACGTTTCGCGGATACGTCTCCCGTGGGCAAGCGCCGGCGCCGGTGGAGTGGATCGGGCGCACCCCGTTGTTCAAGCGCTCGGAGATCGCCGAGTGGGCCCGCAACAGGCCCGGCCAGGGTGCGCGCACCGACCTGCGTACGTCACGCCGGCGCCGCGCCGACTGATCGCCGTCGTTCCCGGTGACCCCCTAGAGAGGTGGCAAGCCGACGGAACATCATGTTCCCCAGTGGATCCCGGTGCAATGCGTGCACCTGCCGGATGGGGGAGCGCAATGTGTGAATGTGGTGCACCGCGACGGAAGGTTCTCAAGACCGTTAGGATCGTCCCCGGCCTGCGGGGGATCGGCTTCGCATGGCAACGACAGATCAACGATCAAGGGAACACGCACACATGACAGCTGGTGAGGTCACTCAGGCGGAGAAGGACGGAGCCAACAAGTACAGCGGGGCCGTCCTCGGGGCGTACGACACCTTCGTCCTGAAGTGGAGCAACACCTACGCCTGGCGCTGCCCCCGTGAACGGCTCCTCACCCACTACGACACCCACCTGGGCGGCCGGCACCTCGATATCGGCCCCGGCACCGGTTGGTATCTCCACCGGGCCACCTACCCGACCGCGGCGCCCGAGATCACGCTGATGGACCTCAACACTCACACCATGGCGATGACCACCGGCAGGCTCGCCGACCGGAACATCATCCCGGCCGTCCACACCGGCAGCATCCTCTCCCCGATCGACCCCGCCGTGGGGGTATTCGATTCGGTGGCAGCGAACTTCGTGTTCCACTGTGCTCCCGGGTCCTGGGCGGAGAAGGGGACAGCGTTCGGGCACATCGCCCAGGTAGTCGCCGATGACGGGGTGTTCTTCGGCTCCACCATCCTCGGGACCGGGGTGGCGCACAACCTGTTCGGCCGCGCCCTCTGCGCCCTCTACAACGGGCCGATCAAGGCCTTCGACAACCGGGCCGACTACCTGGACGGCCTGCGCACCGCATTGTCGGCGGCATTCGGAACCGTCGACATCACCGTCGTCGGAACCGTGGCGGTGTTCGCGGCTCACCGACCGCGACGAACCCCGCCGCAGTAGGGCGCTCACGTGCTCCTCGTCCAGGCTTTGATGCGGACGAGGCGGGGAGGGACGGGTCGAGGGGGGACTGGGGGGTGTGACGGCCACGGCGCACTGTGTGTGGGCCCCCAACACGCCGCGAGTTGTGCCATGCTGGAGCAGCGGAGAGTCGACGTCGGGGGACAACATGACTGGTTATACATTGGTGCGATCCACAAGCAGGCGCGGCTGGACGGTGCGGTGCGATCTGTGCGAGCACACCTTCGCCGCTGCCGTCGCCGGCCGGCCCGAGGCGGTGGCGTTTGCCGAGACGAATGGGTGGATCGTCGGCGAGCGCACGTGGTGCCCGATGTGCGCGGCGGCCCACACCTCCCGGCGCAGCCTGAATCGCCGATCCACAGCCGTGACCCGGGACTGCGGGGCGGTTGCCGGGCTGTGAGGATGGACTCGAACATTTTCGTCTTGCGTTGAAGGGAACAGGGTCTGATGGGGGAGCTGGCCGCGGCGAGCAAGGTACACGTGATGGTGTCGTACTGGTGGAGCCGCGGGGACAGCCTCGCCAACCACCAGCTCGGCCAGATACTCAGCCGCGCAGCAGGTGTGGGTGAGGTTGATCTCACCGATTCGCAGTCGCTCGACCGTGCGTTGCGGATCGCGGTCACCGATCCCGCGGTGCTGGGCGAGCTGGAAGCATGGTGGCAGATGGTCGAAACCCGCAGGGCCGGCAACGGAACCCGCAACCCGGGTCTGGGTCTGGATCAGTCGATTCGGTACCTGACCGACCGGCTCGACGCCGCCGCCATCACACCGGAGGTGCTCGGCGAGTGCCGTCGGCAGGTCGCCGCGGTCGACCTGACGATCATGAGCGCGAAGAACCTTCCCGAACTCGCGCACCCAGACGCCGAGATGCTCGACCTCCTCGGCCGCTACCTGGAGGCACGCTCCCGAGTTCTGGCCCTGGCGTGACCCCACCCGCGGGAGCCGGTGCCAGACGCGAGCCACAGGGTTGGACGGCGAACCGCCACAACTAGTATGGTGTGTCTCGCAAATGAATGCCCTTTTGTTGGGTAGGATTTCCGCATGAGAGAGCCGGTTCCTGCCTTGGAGATGTCCGTGGGCCAGCGTGAGGTGCTCGAGTTGTTGGCTCGGTCGCAGTCGGGTGCTCATCGTGAGGTGGTTCGCGCCAAGGCGTTATTGATGGCAGCCGACGGTCAGGCCGATGCCGCGATCGGACGGGCGTTGTCCGTGTCGCCTGGGTCGGTGTCGAACTGGCGGGCACGGTTCGCAGAGGACGGGGTTGCCCGGTTGGGTGAAGTCCGTAAGGGCCGTGGCCGCAAAGCGTCGATTCCGCAGGAGACGATCGAGAAGATTCTCGATCTGACGCAGAATTATCGCCCCGAGGGCGAAACTCATTGGAGTTGCAGGACAATGGCCGACGCAGTCGGAGTCTCGAAAGACACCGTGCAGCGCGTGTGGTCGGCCCGGGGCCTCAAGCCGCATAGGGTCGACACCTTCAAGTTGTCGAACGACCCTCGGTTCGAGGAGAAGCTCGTCGACGTCGTCGGGCTCTACCTGAATCCGCCGGAGAAGGCGATCGTGTTGTGCGCGGATGAGAAGTCGTCGGTGCAAGCCCTCGACCGCACGCAGGCGTCGCTGCCCATGGTCAGGGGCCGCGGCGAGACGATGACCCACGACTACAAGCGTCACGGAACCACGACCTTGTTCGCGGCACTCGACGTACTCACCGGCATGGTGATCGGCCAATGCCTGCCCCGGCACCGTCATCAGGAGTTCTTGAAGTTCTTGCGCACCATCGACCGTGAAGTGCCCAACGAGCTGACCATCCATCTGATCCTCGACAACTACGCCACGCACAAGCACCCGAACGCCCAAGCCTGGCTCGCCAAACATCCGCGTTTCCACTTGCATTTCACACCTACCTCCTCGTCCTGGCTCAATCTCGTCGAGCGCTGGTTCCGCGAGTTGACGGACAAAGCGCTGCGGCGCGGGGTGTTTCACTCGGTACCCGATCTGATCGATTCGATCCAGGAATATCTCGACGCGCACAATGACGATCCACGTCCGTACGTCTGGACCGCGACCGCCGAGTCCATCCTCGCGAAAGTCGCCCGTGGACGAATTGCTCTCGAAAAGATCAGCTAATTCAGAGACGCACCACTAGGGAGCGACCTGCCAGCATTGCCATTAATGCTTGCATTTCAGCGGAGAGTCGATTTGCTGATCAGTGGGGACGTGTCGTTCCCGCTGCTAGACGCAGGTATTGGTTGCGTTGCAGGCCAATGAACTGCACCGACGACACGTCCCCTTTTCCCAGGGACCGACCCGCGTCGCCAGTATCGGTATGAGGCGGCCGCGTCACCGGTGTTTGGCGGTGCACCGAGTCTCGGTGGGTAGACGGACTGGCAAGGGCAAATTTCATCACGGTGACGTAAATGCCGAGACGGGGTGGTGGCGGCCGGCAGGGTGCGCACCGTCGTGTAGTGCGCTGGCATGGCGCCCGCCCGTCCGAGTGGACTGCTAGCGAAGCTGTGATAGCTAGAGTAGCTAGCAGGTAACGTCGACTGAGGTGGCAGCGCCTGCGATGGTGCGTCGTCCGGCACGGACCACCCCAAAAGGTGAGTGTGGTGGCGCCGACTCGAGGCCTTGGTGCCGGCCAATGCTGGGTGTCACGAATCTGTCGGGTTCGGACTCCGGGGCTCTGCTTCGTCGGTTGGCTGTGCGATTCGTGTTGCCACGATTCGGATTCGGTGTTCGTCGCGAGGGTGACATGACTGTGCAGGTAATCCAATCCAGTGGACACAATGGGTGGGTCGTCGGCGAGACCACCCGGTGCCCGATGTGCGTGACTGCCCGCACCGGCTGAGGGTCAGACACCCTGTGCGGTTCGGCACCGGTAGGTTCCGGAAACTAGGAATCATCCACAGCCGCTGAATATTCGGCTGGTCGAGCGTGGTCGGACACCGTCACCGAGGGGCCTCGGACCCGAAGGTGGCGGGGCAGGGCGGCGAATCGCGGTCCGTTCCCGCCCTGCCGAGCTCGTCGGGGCTACCTGGTTCTTCCAGTACTGTCATCTGGTCGTACCGAAGAACCGAGGAGTGGATCTGTGGCGCGCAAGGTCGTGGTGGAGCTGGTCGACGACATCGAGGGCACCGTGTTCGGTGAGGACGGCGAAAGCATCAGCTACACCGTCGACGGCGTCGAGTACGTCATCGCTCTGAAGGACGAGCACGCGAAAGAGCTTCGCGAGACGTTCGAGTACTACATCGCCTACTCCACCCGAGTGGGTGGCCGCAAGCACCGCTCGGATCGGTCGGCCACCCCGGTCGCCGCGCGGCGCTCGTCAGGCGAGACGAAGAAGATCCGGGCCTGGGCGCTCGAGCAGGGGCACAAGCTGTCCTCCCGCGGCCGCATCCCGGCAGTGATCGAGCAAGCCTTCTACGACGCCCACTGACCTGTGACCGTGCAGGCACATCGCTCCCTGAGTGGACACGCGCAGTCGGATCCGCCGTCGAAGTGCGGTCTTGGTGACGACGGCGCTGTCTCCATTCGCCCACCGGCGTTGGAGCCGATGCTGTAGTCGCTGGAGCCCACGCCCACGCCCGGCGAGGATACGCACTCGGGCTTCGACTTGGGTGCGGCCACGGTGCAACTCGTCCACCACGACCGCTGCCGATTGTGGGTTGCCCCGCCTGCGACCCGCCTGCGACCCGCCTGCGGCGGTTGTGGCGGCATGCCACTGTTGTTAGCCGCGCCGAGCTCGCCGGCTCATCATCGTCGTGTCCGTGAGGCAATTCAGCATCTCAATCGCACAGCCTTCCGGTCAGCGGTAAGCCTGCAGTACTGGTTCGACAAAGATTCGATGAAGATCGCGCACCGAGTCCTCCCCGTGGGATAGCGCCAGTACGAGGGCCCACTCAGTGGTGTGGTCCGCCACCATGCAGCAGTGTGTCGATCACAAGTGTGGCCAAGGCGTCGGGATCCTGCGCCGAGGAATCCTGGTCTGTACCTCGTCTATTGAGGGCTTCACTGAGCAGGGCGTAGTACACCTGACGCGTCCACTCCAGATCCGTTGCGGGAGCGAGGAGTCCTTCACGCTGCGCCCGGGCCAGAAGGTCGACGGTGTGGGCTTCGATGTCGGCCCAGAGCGCTGCGGCCACTTCGCTGTGGGACGTGTTTTGGCTGAGAGTGAACCGCCACGCGCTCTTGACCTGCAGGACGTTAGCGGTCACCCGGTACAGCGCGACGAGCGCAGGTGCGGAGTTCGGTCGGGCTTCGTCGATGGCCTCGAGCAGCTGCTGCATGGCGGAGATGGACAGCGCCTCAAGCAGCGCTTGCCGGTTCGCGAACCGGCGATGCACCGTGATCCTGGTCAGCCCCGCCGCCTCGGCGATCTGCTCCATCGACGCGCCAGCGTCCTCGGCGAGCACCTGCTCGGCCGCCTCCAGGATCGCGCGGACACTGCGCTCGGCATCCGCACGCAGCGCTCGAGCCATGCCTGCCTCCTGATTCTGTGGGTCATATCTTCCAGATGCGATAGACGATACGCCATCGCTATGGATATGCAGGAAATAGATCCTGCATGGTTGCGGTTACATGCCTAAGTGATACGTTAATGTATCACTGGTCGTTCCGGAGTGGGACGATGCAATCCACTGAGTGAGGAGTTCATGATGACGACAAATCGGCCGGTAGCACTCGTGACGGGCGGCGCAACAGGCATCGGCAAAACGGCTGCGGCCGCCCTTGTCCAAGCAGGGTTCGAGGTGATCGGAACCAGCCGCACCACCACTCAACTCGCCCCGGTGAAAGGTGTGACCTTCCTGGACCTCGACGTGACCAGTGACGACTCGGTCACCGCGGCGGTCGGTCAGGTAATCCAGCGGTTCGGGCGAATCGACGTGCTGGTCAACAACGCCGGTATCGGTTCGGCGGGCGCCGCCGAGGAGAATTCGATAACCGCGGCCCAAACTGTCTTCGATATCAACGTCTTCGGCGTCATCCGCATGACGAACGCCGTGTTACCGCATATGCGCGCCCAGGGCAGCGGACGCATCATCAACATCTCGTCGCTCCTCGGGTTGATACCTCAGCCCTACATGGCGATCTACGTCGCCTCCAAGCACGCCGTCGAGGGCTACTCAGAATCCGTCGACCACGAGGTCCGCGAGTACGACGTGCGAGCCCTGCTCGTCGAACCCGCTTACACAAACACGGCTTTCGAAGCGAACAGCGTGCGAGCCGACATGCCCCTGCAGGTCTACGCCAAGCAGCGTGAGGTCTTCGAGCAGTACATGGTGGATCAGATCAAGGGCGGCGACGACCCAGCCCTCGTGGCCAAGGCGATCGTCGCCGCGTCGACCGATTCCAAGCCGAAAATGCGCTACCCCGTAGGCATGGCCGGGCGCGTCAGCATCATGCGCCGCTTGGTCCCGTCGCGCATTTTCGACCGCCAGGTGCGTAAGCTCAACCGGCTGCCCGTGTGATGCGCGGCTAACTGGCGGTTGCGGCCGAGGATCTCACCGTCGACGGCCCCTCCGCGACGTTCACCTACCGGTGGCATCGGCCACCGGGGCGGTATCCCACCGGTCCTCGTCGCTCCCGAGCGCAGCTGCTGCGAGACGCCGGTTTCCCAAAGTTCTTGGCACGTTGCTATTCCCGTGCGGGGGGGGGACTGTTTCATGAGCTTCAGGCAGATGCCCCGACCCGACCTGGACAAGCACCGCGAGGGCCTGCAATATCCGCGCACGGGAGGTGGCGACTACCAGGCCTTCTGAGAGCAAGTGAGACCGATGACCGCAGTTGATGAACTACTCCGCACCGGCGGAACCAACGACCGCACACTGTCGTCCCCTCGACGTCGTCGGGAGGCGAAAAGGATTGAAGGTTCAGTCGATGATCTCGACCACACCCGCCCGCACCAGCACCGCGTACAGCTCCCGCAACGGCGGCGTGAACATCCGCGCCACCAAGGAAGCCACCGGATCCGTCCCCGAATCAACCACAGGATTCGCCACACGGCCACCCTGTGGACCCGAAACCGACCCGAGGTGAATCGCAGACTATCCCGAGGCAGGCAATGGCAGACGAATCGCCTTTCCCGCCCCCGATACTAGCCCGGCCGAACTCGCCAGCGCCCCACCAAGCAGCAACGGACCGCGCACCAGCGCGCTCACCGACCCGCCCCCGGTCGGTCGACAATCACATCTCGCACCTCGATGAGCCTCATCACCTGCCGAAGTTCGGCTTGCCAAATTATATACGTCAATGTCCGGAACATGAATGGCCGACGGGGCCCACGGACAACGCTCCACCCCGGACCCGGTGACGAACACCGCCAAACTCGTCATCGGCACGGCTCAACTGGCGCAACCTCTCCTCCAGGACCGAGGCATCATGCGCCACGCCAGGCGAGAAACTGCGCCAACGCCGCGCCGCCTATGTGAGAAACGCGCCAGATCGGGCCCCCCCGAGAACCGACACGACGACAGTAGGCCCCGGGAGTACGCGTCGGACGCTGACAGGGTCCGGGCCTGGCGGGCACGGCAGAAGCAGGAGACCGCCTCGGCCGCGGCGGAGGCTGAACTGTCCACCGACCCCTCGGAGGCCGCCGGCCGCGTTGGCGCAGGTCCTGCCGTTGTTACGGCAGGAAGTCGGCGGCGCGTTGGAAAGGCTGTCTGCGGTCGCCGACCGGTGCGGTCGACCTGCTCGGGGATCCGGCAGCGATCGACGCCCATCTACGCCGCGCGCAGGTCGCGGGCCCTTGCGACGACCTTCTTCCGATGTCAACGTGCACTCGAAGTTTTGGTTTGGCGATTGGCTGGGATGCCCTGCCACACGCTTACCTGCGAGCTAGCGGGCAGCGATGGGATCTGCTCGTAGTCCGGGTCCCGGCGGCAGTTCCAGGTCGGTGTCGGCAACAGTTGCGCCGCACTGCTCGCAGACCAGCTCGGCGTGCAGCTGACCGCCGCACGCACGGTGCCGGGTGAGCCGTGGTAAGCCGTCCGGTCCCGCCAGGTGCCGGTCGCCCCAATGCATGAGCCCGACCACCGGCGTGCAGAGTTCGAGGCCGACCGCGGTGAGCCGGTACTCGAAGCGAGGCGGCCGCTGCTGATACTCGCTGCGTTCGAGGACGCCCGCCTCGACCAACAGCTTGAGCCGGTTGGTGAGCACGTTGCGGGCGATGCCCAGGCTGTGCTGGAACTCGTCGAAGCGGCGCAGGCCGAGCATCGCGTCGCGGACTATGAGCAGTGTCCATCGCTCGCCGAGCACTTCGAGCGTGCGTGCGATCGAGCACACCTGGCCGTCGTACGTGCGGTTGAGCATCCGCTGATTCTACGCCGGTAGGGTTGCGTGACGAAACTCGGCAGTCATGAGGTTGGCGACCAGTTCGGGCTCGTCGACCTGGACGTAGTGCCCGGAGTTCTCGATCAGATGCAGGTTGTTGTTGGGGAACTGTCCGGCGAACCGCTTCGCCAACCGCGGATTGAGGAAGGGGTCGCTGACGCCGAAGATGATCCGTACGGGTCGGTGGAAGTGCTGCAGTTGGCGGGCTTTGAGCCGCCGGGAAGCGACCTGGCCGAGCATGCCGGAGGTGTGCCGCCAGAACGCCGGCCGTGAGGCGTGAAACTGCTCGAAGAGCCGCGGGACGAGTTCGGCGCGGGCGTCGCCGTCGCGGATGAATGAGCCCACCTGGTAGCGGAAGAGCCGCCGCTCGAGGTCCGGACGCATCGTCGACAGTTTACGGGCGATCACGTTGAGCCCCGGGGTCGAGTACAGCACGATGGCATGTGGCCGTCGAAGCCCGATCGTCCATTCGTAGTAGGTGTTGAGCAGCACGAGCTCCTCGACCCGGTCGGGATTCCGTAGTGCCCAGTCGATGGCCGGCGGACCGGATGCGTCGTGTGCGACCAGGACCACTCGCTCGTCCGGCAAGTTTTTCACCACCGCGTCGATGTCGCCCACCTGGTTGGTCGCGGTGTACGGGTAACCGGCCGGTTTGTCCGACTCGCCCCACCCGAGGAAGTCGAACCGCACCACGCGCCGGCGACCGACAAGGTGCGGCATGAGGCGGTCGTAGAGATGCATGCTGTCGGGAAAGCCGTGCATGAGCACCAGTGGTGCTCCTGGCCCGTCCGTAACCTCGGCGTGTATCCGGTGCTGTCCTCGCCGGACTGACAGCGGTACTGAGGGTGGTTTGGTCTTGGTATCCATCGGGGTCTGCTCCACATCGAGGTGAGTTGTTTCACGCAACGCGGTGACAGTAACATGAGTCTCATGAAGAAACTAACCCTTGTAATTTCGCCGAGAGAAGTGGATGATGCGCTACCTGGTAGACCCGTCCGGTTGGTTTGACGGGTAACGGCGGCCGGGTCATCGAGCCCTTCGCGATAGCGGTCCACGGCGCGGATGTGCGAAGGACGCACTCCTGCCCCTGATTCTGGGTGCATCGTGGTCGCGGTGTCGACGCGGGATGCCGAGTCGCTGCGTTCTATCTGCGCGACAACTCCGATGGTCATCACGTGATCGCCGGTTTCGATGCGGCGTGCGGGTTCCACCGGACCCCTCGTCGAGACGAACTCCTCCTGCGGAGCGACGGGTGTGATGTCGGTGAGGTCGAGGGTTTCGGACGACGAGTTTTCGAGGTTTCGCCAGATTCCGTGGCGTCCCACACGGTCGCGAGTTCTTCTGAGCTGCAATCAAATGCGGACTGAAGGTTGCGGAGCAGGTGGCATCCGGCCGTCATCGCGCTGGCCCAGAGCGGGGCTGGTTGCCTCATGCCGCCAGTGGTAGGTTGCATCAAAAAACCGATCGGTTTACGGTGGGTCGAAACCGATCGGTTTTCAGTGAGAGTCAGGGACTCTACGCGGCACCGCAGACCAGTCAGAGGAGACATATCAATGTCAGAGCGCAATCCCATCCTGATCACCGGAGCCGCCGGCGAAGTCGGTGGCGTGAGCAGAACGATGGTCGAGATGATGCTCGAGCAGGGGTACCCGGTGCGCGCGTTCGTGCGACGGGACGACGAACGCGCGCACTCGCTGCGCCAGGCCGGGGCTGACATCTTCGTCGGCGACCTACTCAACGTCGCCGACGTGACAGCTGCCCTGAAGGGCTGCCGGCGAATCTATTTCAGCATGAGCCTGTCGCCGTACTACACCGATGCCGTCACACTGATGGCTGCGGCGGCGCGGGCCCAGGGCGACATCGAGGTCTTCGTCAACATCTCCGAGTTCGAGCAGGGTTTCATGACGTTCGAGAAGATGACCGTACCGAGCGAGGAACGGCGTTCGTGGCTCGGTGGACTTGTGACGGACTGGTCACCGCAGCATCGGGCCCACTGGATCGCCGAGCAGGTGCTGGACTGGTCCGGTGTCCCGACCGTCAACGTGCGGGCGACCATCTTCGTCGAGAATCCGATCCTGACCTGGTTGACACTGGGTCCGCTGAGCAACGGTGAACTGCGGCTCCCCTTCGGTCTTCAGCGGATCGCGCCCGTCGCCGGGTATGACGTGGCGGAGGTGTGCGTGCGAATCCTCGTCGACCCTGCGGCGCATGTCTCGAAGTCCTATGAACTCACCGGACCGGAGCTGAAGGACATGCACGGTTTTGCGGAGGACTACGCAGCTGTGCTGAGACGCCAGATCTCCTATATCCCTGAGGAAGTGGACGCCTGGAACGAAACCTTCGTCGCCAGTGCCTTGACCGAATATCCGCATGTTGCCGAGCACCTGAAGACCCTGACCAAGCTGATAGCCGGTGGACGTTACGACGTCGTCACCGATCAGCTGGAAACCCTGCTCGGGCGTCGGCCGAAGACCGTGCGGTGGGCGCTGGAGAACAATCCTCGCCTGCAGAAAGTGGCGGCTGACTGAGCTCGTTGTAGCGACCGCCAGCACACTTCTCGATGCCGCTGGTGTCGAATCATTCCTCACGGGACGAGCAGATTGCCCAACGCGTGATCGCCGCGGCCGGCGGTCTCCCACGACAAGCGTCTGCGCGGAGTCCGACCTCCGACGGCTCGGTGGTGGCCGGACCGCATGCCGTAATTGGGTCGACCCGCATGACGGATGGATGCAGAGCCTTACCAGGCCACCGTCCCAGGTGTCATGGGTGGATCACACGACTCCTGCATCGGATTGAACAAGTTGCGGAGCAGACGGGTTCTTGTCGTCGTCGGATGTTGGTGGTGCTCCGGTCCTCCACGCGGAAGACCCATCCGCTTCGCTGTGCCCCTCGTGCGGCGCCTGTAACGTTGTGACCCGCAGTGCCTTGACGGCACACCCCTCCCCGCACCACCCACTGCAACTATGGACGGCCCGTCGGCCTCAATTTCGCGAGAGGATCAATCTACATGTCAGGCAGTAAGCAATCGGCGGCGCAGCATCCGCTGGAACGCATCGATCTGGGAGAGGTGCCCTACATCGAGGCCGTCGGGGCGATGCGGGAATGGGTGCAGGACCGTCGTGCGGGCAAGATCTGTGACCGACTTGTATTTTTGAACGCCCAAGCAGGAGTTGCCACGAGCCGACTCTCCAATCCCGCTGGTGGAAGTCGACCGCGGCGGACAGGCGACGTACCACGGTCCCGGTCAGCTGATGGGTTATCTGGTGATGAGGCTGAAGAAGAACGGTGGTCCGGGTGATATTGTGCGCTGGACGGAGCAGGGGCTTATTCGCGCCCTGGATTCACTCGGGTTCGAATCCGTGCGGCACGACACTCCGGCAGGGGCTCAGAGCCTGGTCGGGGTGTGGACGCCGCGGCACGAAAAGCTCGCATCGATCGGAATGCGAATCCGTGACCGTGTAACAAGTCACGGATTCGCGCTCAACATCTCCCCGGATCTTGACGAATTCACCAAGTTCACTGCATGCGGGCTGCCCGGGGTGACCATGACCTCACTCGCCGAGATCGCTGCAGAACAGGGCAGATCGGCGCCGCGGGAACACATCGTGCGAGATGCCATTGCAACGGCGTTCGGGGCCACGTCGCATTCCGAGGTCGCCAACGGCTAATATGTTGTGGTAGAGGCGATTCGTCGAAGGCGTCAATGCCTCCAGCACCGGCAGCGACTCGGTCGCCAGCATTGATGCGACGCCCCGCTACCCGACATTCGACTCGGGCTGTTCAGCCGACGGTCACGATGTGCGCGAAGGTGCAGTGGCCGTTCGGTCACATTGGGTGCGAGTGTACGGGTCAGATTGTTGGCGAGGGTGATGGACTGGGCTTTTGTCGAGGCATTCCTGCCATTCGGCCGCGGGCTCGGAGACGATGGTGATGCCGTCACCGACGCCAAGGACGACGGCGCCGGTAGGAGTGAATTCGTCGGTGCGAATGGCAACGTTGAGTCCGAGCCCGGCGAGGGGCTGACCATACCGACGGTGCCGCAGTAAGGCACTGTCGCGCTGACTGAAAGTGTAGCGGCGCAGCTAGTTTTGGAACTGCCGCTATGGAACGCTGTCGGATGTATTTCTTTCAGGCGGCAACGTCGGCATGAGCACAGCCTCGATGATCCGGCGTCTTCGATCTCCACGCGGCGGCCGATGCGGCGCAGCAGCGGTGCGATAAGCACCGCGGAGATCAAAGCGAGATCGAGGCCATGTTCGCCGACGCCCGTCGCCTGGTCGGCCAGACAGGTCCGTGCTGACAAGATAAGGGGGACAGGAGGAATGTGCTGCTTCTGCTGGGTTTGCTGATCACCGCATGTGCTGGCTGGTACCGAAGGTGGTAGGCCGACCGGTGAGGATATCGCCCATGCCCGCTCCGGGCGTGGCGCGGGTGACGGCATCGGGCTCGCAGGGGCGGCTTCCGGCAGAGGTGACCTACCCCGCCGTCGACCGGTACGACGATCCGGTGCACGATTCGCGTGAGAGTAGTGGACGCCAGCTGCAACGAACGATCTGCACTCAGGTGATGATTACTGGGATGGTCGCGCAGACTGACCGTAGTGACGCGGCATTGCGCGTCGACAACGCGACCACGAATGCGCCCTGAATCAGGGCGAGGAGTGCGTCGGCCAGTTCGTTGGGAGACCGGTCGACGCGAACGTCTCCTTCGGCTTGGCCTGTGGTGAGGATGTCGGACAATGCGGAGTGCCAGTTTCGAAGGTCCTCGTCGAGGTGGTGCCGAAAGGTTTCGGAGGTGGCGGCTACTTCGGTGGAGAATTTTCCGACCAAGCATGCCCGTTGAAACCCGGAGGCGATGAAACCATCAGCCATTGCGTCGAAATAGCCGGTCAGTTTCTCCACCGTGCCGAGTCCGGGGCGAGCTGCCCAGGAGGCGAGCAAGTCCATCTGGAAGTGACAGTATCGCTCCAGCACAGCTCGGCCGAACGCCTCTTTGGACCCGAAATGGTGGTAGAACGATCCCTTCGGCACGCCAGTCGCGTGGAGTAGGGCATCGACAGTGGTGCCACTGAAACCACTGGCATAAAACTGGCTCGTCCCCTGTCGGAGCAGTCGTTCTTTGTGCGGGAGGTCTTTGCGGTTACGCCGCTCGCCTTCAGATTTCCCACTGTCGCGCTTTTTCGTCGACTCCCGCATAGTGGCACCCACCTGTCCTGATCGAAAACACCTAGACCATCCAGTCTAGACAAAGATGGTCAGGTCCCCGCGGACGGTGTGAAAATCACGTTCCCGACCTTCCCGTACTGCGGAGAGCGCGGGGCTTGGGTTCGCGGCTATCCGGCGGGTCGAGAGCCGGATCGCCGCGAGACTCAGTGCGGCCGGTCGGCCACGTCTTGGTCCGGCTACGTGCCGATTACAGGGCAACCTCGAACAGGCCGGCACCACCCAGGCCGGTCGCGGCGCACATCGTCACGACGACGTACTTCGCGCCGCGCCGCTTGCCCTCGATCAGGGCGTGTCCCGCCATGCGGGCTCCGCTCATGCCGTAGGGATGGCCGATCGAAATGGCGCCACCGTTCACGTTGAGAAGTTCGTCGGGGATGCCCAGCTTGTCACGGCAGTAGACCGCCTGAACCGCGAAGGCCTCGTTGAGCTCCCACAGACCGATATCGTTGACGCTCAGGCCGAACCGATCCAACAACGCCGGTACCGCGTATACCGGCGCGATGCCCATCTCGTCGGGTTCGACGCCGACACTGGTGTAGCCACGGAAGTATCCGAGCGGCTCGATACCTTCTTTCTCCGCGGTATCGCGATTCATCACGATAACCGCCGACGCACCATCGGAGAGCTGGCTGGCGTTACCCGCTGTGACACACCCATCGGCACGCATCACCGGCTTCAGGGCCTGCAGGCCCTCCAATGTGGTGCTGGGCCGGTTGCCTTCATCGTGTGCGAGGGTGACCGTAGTGAACGATTCCTCGCCAGTTTCCTTGTTGACGACTCGCTTGACCGATTCCATCGGAACGATTTCGTCGTCCAGCAGACCGGCGGCCTGAGCGGCGGCTGTACGTTGCTGGCTCTGGAACGAAAACTCGTCCTGAGACTCCCGGCTCACGCCGTAGCGATCGTAGACCACCTCGGCCGTTTCGATCATGTGCATGTAGTAGTCGGGCTTGTTCTGCCTGATCCACGGCTCTTCGATCATGAACTCGTAGCCCGGGACCTGAATCTGGCTGATCGATTCGACGCCACCGGCGGCGACTACATCGAGCCCCTCCTGGAGCACCCGGTAGGAACCCGCGACAATCGCTTCCAACCCCGACGTGCAGAACTTGCTGACGGTGATTGCCGGTGTAGTGACGGGGATTCCGGCGCGGATGGCGACCTGACGCGCGATATCACCGCTCTGCACTCCCGTCGTGAGGGCGGCTCCCATCACGACGTCCTGGACGCGAGAGGGCTCGAGTCCGGCCTTCTTCAGCGCGTGCTCGACGGCGTGCCCGCCCAACGTCGCACTATGAGTATTGTTGAACGCGCCGCGATACGCCTTTCCGATGGGTGTACGCGCCGTCGAGACGATTGCTGCTTCTCTCATGATTCTTCTGTCCTTAGATGTTGATGTTGTCGGCCGGTGCGTTCCGACTCAGTTGCCGGTGTAGACGCCGGCCCGGCGCTCCAGGAACGACGCGACGCCTTCGGCGGCATCGCTGCTTCCGACGACCTCGGACCGCAGCTGAGGAACTGCCTTGAGTGCGGCCGTAGTTCCCTCAGCGGCTGCAATGCGGGACACGGCCAGCGAGTGATGCACTCCCATTGGCGCCGCTGCTGCGATCTCATTGGCCAACCCGAGGGCGCGATCGAAGAGTTCGGCCGCCGGAACGACCTCTTGCACCAAGCCGATCCGGAACGCTTCGGTCGAATCCAAGTGATTGCCGGTGAGCAGGTACCGCTGCGCATTGGCATAGCCGACACGCTCGGCCCATCGCGCCGCCCCACCGCCGAACGCAAAGACACCGCGCAGAACCTCTGGCTGGCCGAACAGCGTGCCCTCGGCGGCGACGATGAACTCACCAGCGAGAGCGAGCTCGAGCCCACCCGCGAAGCACATGCCATGAACAGCGGAAATCAACGGCTTCGACAACCGAGAACCCTCCATTCCGAAGGGGTCGTACTCTCCTTCGTTGTAGACCAGCGCGCCGCTTTCGACGAGTTCCTTCAGCTGCGTCATATCCGCGCCGGCGCAGAAGACCCCGCCCTCGCCGTACAACACGGCACAGCGCAGATCGTCATCGCTGTCGTAACGCTTGTACGCGTCGGCCAGGGCCGAGAACATCTCTCCGGTCAACGCATTCTTCTTGTCGGGCCGATTCAGGCCGATCAACAGCACGTTTCCGCGTACCTCGGTGGTGACAGTGCTGGACTTCACGCCGGCTTCGATCGTCGATTCAGGCATTCTCTTCGCTCCTTCTGTTGGACTGAAATGCGGCCCACCCAGGGGCGAGCTGTTGTTGGCGGGACGAACGTCGCCGGTTCGGGTTTTCCGATATCGGCAACGCGGCTAACTGAAATAGAGATCGGCCATGACGCGGCCCGTCGGCTCTGCGCCGCCCGAGTGTTGGGCCGACAGGCCTTTGTTTATCGCCGCCGGGGGAGCCGGCCACGAATCAATTGAGGAAATGTGCAATTGCAGCCTTGGCTTCTGTTGAATGGCAACGTTTTCGGAAAAACTCTGCTTCCTCGTCGATTACCTGGAGGACCTCGAGTCGGTCGCGATGGAGAAGGCGTTTGGTGATCCGCACCGATTCGGTGGGCAGTTCTTGAAGAGAGGTTGCGGTCTCGAGGGCAGCAGCGAGTGCGGTCCCGTCGGCGACTGCGCGGTTGATGAGACCGGCCTCTTCTGCCCGCTTCGAGGTGAATTTCTTCCCGAGCATCAGCAACTCGGTGGCCAGCTTGACACCGGCGATACGGGGCAACACAAGCGTTGTGGCGCCTTCAGGGGTCAGTCCTAGAGTGACAAACGGCAGCGAAAAGACGGTCGAATTGCCCGCGAAAGCTAAGTCGCAGTGCAGGAGCATGCTCGCCCCGATGCCGACCGCAAATCCTTCGACTGCCGCGACAATCGGTTTCTCTGTCGCGACCAAGGTACGCAGAAGATCGAATGCAGCCATCGAATCGGGCTGATCCCGAAAATCGACAAGATCATTGCCGGCGGTGAAAACGCCACCACTACCCGTAATGACGATGACGCGTACTTCGTGGTCGCGGTCGGCCTCCACAATGCCCTCGGCCAGTGCAACATAGGTTTCGATGTCGAAGGCGTTGCGTTTGGCTGGTCTGTCGATTGTCAACAGGCGAATGCCGGGATTAACCGTATCGGTAATGAGGGACATCTTGTTCCTTCGAGGTTTGGTGCGCAAATATGGTGCGGCTGGCGGTGGACCTACACATTTGCCGAAACTGCGGCCGCGCGGCCGATGGAGTGCACTGAGCCGGTGTCGATGGCCACGCGTTCGGCATTCGAAGTGCGCCCGCGCGGGGGACGGTGCACTGCAATCCCCGCCCGACCGAATGCGCTTTAGACTAGGACGTCTAGACCAGACCGTCAAGAGCGCGGGGTGAAAATGCGTCGTTTCGATGGGGTATCGAACGAGTGGCCTAACCGATTACAGTCATGTCAATGGAAGAAAAACCCGGAGAAGGCTCAGCAATGACGTGGTCTGCCTGCGCGCGGTACGAGATCGCGCCGGCACCGGCCGGGTTGGCGCTGGTGCACGACTTCGTCAACACGATCTCGACCGGACGCCCGCGAGAAATCGACCTACTCGGCAGTCTTTCTGACGCACAGGCCTGGCTCGATCGAGCGCTGGCGATCTGGGCGGCGCGATCAGGGCAGTCGGCTGCGCCGGTCCGTCTCGACGCCCATGACCTGGAGGAACTCGTCGGGCTGCGCTCCGAATTGCTGCGGCTACTCGAGCCGTGCGTTGGCGGCGGTGGGCACGACGCACCGGTAGTTCATGTCGCGGCGGCGGCCTTACGGCTCGATCGCGGTGGACACGCGGTTCTCGAGCCCCGCGGCCAAGGGTGGCGGTACTTCGCCGCTGTGGTCGTGCTCGAGGTCTTCCAGGCCCAACAGGCGGGCGCGTGGCGCCGACTCAAGATCTGCCGAAATGCGCGCTGCGGGGTGGCTTTCTACGATTCCTCGCGCAATAACAGTGCGGTGTGGCATTCCGCCAAGCTGTGCGGAAACCCGGAAAACCTGCGTGCGCACAGGGCCCGTCAGCGGGCCCGAACCTCCGAATCGTAATGCACGCCGAGACAGCGAGTGTGCATAGTCGCTCGTGAGGTGGGGCGATGAAATGGTGCCATGGTGTGAAATGACCAAAACTGATACGGTCATTTCCGCATGCCTAGCCGGCATCTTCGGATTCTCAGGAGGAAAGACGTGACCACAACCCCAGGTGTCGTGCGGACAGCGCAGGTTCTCGGGCGCCCCTTCAGTGTTGGTGACCTGGTAGTACCCAACCGCATCGTCATGGCGCCGCTGACGCGGTACTTCTCGCCGGGCGGAGTCCCCGGCGATGACGTGGCCCAGTATTACGCGCGTCGCGCTGCCGCGGAGGTCGGCCTGATCATCACCGAGGGGACGTTGGTGCAGCACGCCTCATCAGGCACCAGCGAGCGGGTCCCACGCTTCTGGGGCGGCGAAGCCCTCGCCGGTTGGCGGAATGTGGTGTCGGCTGTGCACCAGGCCGGAGGAAAGATAATTCCCCAACTTTGGCACGTGGGTTCTACTCGCACCGAAGGGGCTGGCCCTATCAGTACAGCGCCGCCCGTGGGTCCTTCCGGTTTGGCCCTCGATGGTGTGCCCCACGGAATTGCACTCAGTGCCGCTGATATCGATGACGTCATCGGAAGCTTCGCCACCGCGGCTGCGGCCGCCCAGGACCTAGGATTCGACGGTCTGGAACTGCACGGTGCCCACGGCTACCTCGTTGACCAATTCCTTTGGGAACGGACCAATCGGCGTACCGATGCCTATGGCGGCGACCTCGCATCCAGGGTGCGGTTCGCCGCCGAGGTCGTCGAGGCCGTCCGGGCGGCAGTCACACCCGGTTTCCCAATTTTCTTCCGGCTGTCGCAGTGGAAGTCGGGACAGTTCGACGCGCGTATCGCCCACACGCCCACGGAACTGGAGGCAATCTTGGCGCCGCTGGCCGACGCCGGTGTCGATGTTTTCCACGCTTCTACTCGCCGCTACTGGCTTCCGGAGTTCGAAGGCAGCGACCTGAATCTCGCCGGCTGGGCCAAGAAGCTCACGGGTAAAGCATCAGTTACGGTCGGTTCCGTCGGTCTGGACAAGGAGTTCGCCGGGCCTGATGGCAGGCCAACGAAGTCTGCGGTCGCGGACATCGCTGAACTACTCGACCGTGCTGAACGCGATGAATTCGACCTCGTTGCAGTCGGCCGCGCGCTGATCGCCGACCCCGAGTGGGCTCGCAAAGCGTTCGCGGGTCGCCTGAACGATGCCGATCCTTACGACGCGGCGCTCCTCGAGTCTCTCTACTGACTTCCGCGTGAAGGTGACTCTCGATCCAGGCCTGCACCGCAAGCCTTCTCGACACGACAAGGTTTGCATGATCGACGTCCGAGTTGGCGGTATCACTCTCTCGCGCAGCATGAATCAACGAGACGCCGGCCACATTGCCGACGTGCTTACACCGAAATAATAAACGGTTCTTCGACGGCCGGATCCGGGCAAGTTCGCCTGGACCGGCCGTTGTGCGCGTTATTGGCATACCTCGTCGGCGCGGTTCTCGGGCGTAGAAATACCGTCACCCGTCGCCCTGGTCCTATTGACGGGGACGTGGCGTTCGTAATCTTGGTTGTGGCTTAGACCACACCGATGGCCAGGCTGCCAGCTTCGAAGGACAGGGAGAACGACATGCCGATGTGGAAGATTTACGTGCCCGAAGGTGCGTACAGCAAGGAACAGAAGAAGGCGTTCACGGACGCGATCACCGACACCTACGTGGACTTCGCGGGGCTGCCGCGGTTCTACGTCGTGGTCGTGTTTCACGACCAGCCGGTCGACTCCATCTGGATCGGCGGGGAACCGGCGAACGATTTCGTCCGCATCACGATCGATCACATTGCCCGCCGTATGCCGGAGTCGGACGACTTCCGGGATATGACCATGGCCGCTTTCGAGGACGCAATCGCACCCCACGTCAAGGACCGCGGTTTCCGCTGGGAGATCCATATCGATGAAACCCCGATCCAACTGTGGCGGACCAATGGGATCAAGCCTCCACCCGGAGATTCGGACGCAGAGCGGGAATGGGCGCGCCTGAACGCCGCCGTCGAGTGGGAGATGGTCTAGCGGCTGGAGCCGCATCGAGGGTGGGCGTCTGCGCAGATACCGCCGGACATTTCGACTACGCAACCGCGTCAACACATCCGAACCTTTCACTGAGAGTTCACAGGCAACGTTGTTGCCACCCGGTCGTGCCACGGCCGTCACGAGAGGAATCACAAGAATGTCCCCATCCCCCAGCGCCGAGGACCTGTACAAGTTCATCGGACTGACATTTGAACAAGCCAAAAGTGACCCGAAGCTCGTCGAGAAGCTTTCGAGCACCGAGGGGGTACTCAAGGTAGTCACCACCGAGCCCAACGGCGTCGTGATCATCGACATCCCGCGCATGACCGCCGTCCAGGGGAGCGCCGACGCTGAGTCGGACTGCACCCTCCGCATGACCGGTGAATTCGCGAACCGCTTCTGGCAGGGCGACCTGAATCTCCTCTTGTCCGTGACGTCGGGCGCGATCGGCATCGAGGGGAAGATGGGCACATTGGCCAAGGCCATTCCGGCAGCCAAGGAACTGTTCCCGACCTACATCAAGCTGCTGACGGACGCCGGCCGAGCGGACCTACTCGTTTAATGGTGCCGTTCGAACGATGGAACACGGCGTCGTGACGGACGATTCGGTCCCGACGCTCGACCTTCGCCAGGTCGAGCGTCGGGACCGGCGGGCAGCGTGGGAGCGAGCGATGGCGAGCCGGCTGGTGCCGATGGGCGTCCACCTCTCGGCCGACTCGGACGAGGACAACCACGGGATGTTCCGATCCCTCGACGTCAGCGATATCAAGGTGACCCAATGGGAGTGCCCCGAGCTGAAACTCGTCCGCACGAAGCGACTGGTCGAGACGACGGACACTGAGGCGCTGATGCTCCTCACCGCGTCGGCGGGCAGTCAAGTCTTCGAATTGGATTCGGGAACCGCGCGCATGGAAGCCGGGACCGCCCGCATTTCGACGACTCGAGTGGCGTACTCCTCCACTGTGTCGAGCGTGCTCCGGAAGCGGAGCGTGGTCATCCCGTTCGCTGCCCTCGCCCCTTATGACACCGGCGGCGCGATCCCCGACTGCCTGATGCTCGACCAATCTCGTCCGCTGGCGCGCCTGCTGATCAGCTTCGTGGACAGCATGAGCACACACATCACGTGCATGGACCCCGCCGAGGTCGACGCCGCGCGCGACGCGCTGCTCACGCTCGTGGCGGGGGTGATCCGCAGCAACACCCGCGCGGCGTACGACGGACCGGCCCTGCTCCCGGCCCTGCGATCACAGCTCGAATGGTGGATCAAGGAACACCTGCGCGGTGGCCCGATCCGCGTGGTCGACATGGCCAAGGCGTTCAATGTCTCGAGCCGCACAGTGCATCGCACCTTCTCCCTGACTGGAGACACCGTCAGATCGGTCGTTCGTACGCAAAGACTCGCCGGCGCACGCCGCGATGTAGTCGCCACCAATCTCCCGATCGGGTCCATTGCTCACCGTTGGGGATACTACGGCGCCAGCCATTTCGGTCGCGAGTTCAAAACTTTCTTGTCCATGTCGCCGAGCGACTATCGGTACAGTTTTGGGATCTCCCACGTCGACAAGCATTCCGAGATGGAAACGCTGAATCCGCGCTTTGCATCGACCATGAACGACTTGGCCAGCTAAATCAACTCTGCAAAGGCTCCCCGCATGACACAAGCAACCAAAGACCTGTACAAGTGTACATTTTACGCTGATGGTGATCCCAACGGCTTGGCATCGTTGACTGGAATACTACTCCAAGAGAATTTTGACAGTTTCCCGGGACGGCGCAAGACAGCCGGTAGAATTGCACGGCCGATTGCATTACGCGAAGGCGGATCCGGAACAGCATGCACAATTCTCTTCGGATCCGATAAGGCCTTGGTCCTGAACGATATAGCCGGGCTACCCAGTGTCACTGTGATCGACACGACGGGCGATCAGCTTATGGCCGTGTCCCAACTGAAGATGCGGGCGGGCGGACTGATCCCGACAGGCTTCTTCAGCAGGCAAGGTATGGCTGTAATCCGCGCAATCCTCCGCAAAGAGCTCATCGTCAAGGGATTGATCACACACCCGATTACGGTTCTCCGGTTCATTGCACTGATGTCGATCGCGTAAGCGGGTTCCAGTACGAGAGCTCCGAAAACCACGCGCACTGCGGTGATCGGGGAGCACATCTTCGCGAAATTCCTATTCGCCAATCTTTCCCGTGCGGTGGGCCAACCGGCGGCGGTTGGCCCTTAGAGCGTGTCTCATGTGGGGTGCCTCTCTGTTTGTCAAGCGGCCCTTGCGGAGTG
>NZ_JASHKU010000210.1:0-207 GCF_030056875.1 Rhodococcus sp. IEGM 1351
GACCGTCCACCGTCAACGACACCTCACGCGCGCGGCGCAGCCCCACGGTGTCCCCGTCGGACAGGGTCGCGTCGCGCTCCGGCGCCCCGACGTCGCGGTCGCTGATCGAGTACCCGGCGTCGGACCGTGCGGCGTCGACGCTCGTGGTCATGGTGCTCAGCGCGATCTTGTCGCCGTCCACGTCGAGTGTGACGTTCTTGTGCCGGA
>NZ_JASHKU010000211.1:0-207 GCF_030056875.1 Rhodococcus sp. IEGM 1351
GGGTCGACCGGTGCGCTCCGCGCGGTGCGCGTTCTGTCTCTCGGTCGTCCTGCTCATGCGGGGCGAGCAGGCGCGCGGCGGCGGCTGGCTGGGCAAGGCCCAGCGACGGCTGGACACCGCGGGCGTCGATTGCGCCGAGCGGGGCTACCTGCTGGTGCCGCGGGGACTGCAACGGATCGACGCCGGCGACGGCCAGGCCGCCCCCGA
>NZ_JASHKU010000212.1:0-207 GCF_030056875.1 Rhodococcus sp. IEGM 1351
ACTCGATACAGACTCTGCTCGGCACGGTCGCCGAGAAGTCACTGTAGTCGGTCTCGGACAAGGTGTCGAACACATCCGGTCGGCTCACCGACTACGCCGAGATCGGCGGTGAAGGAGGGGTGCTCGCCGCACTCACCGGTTACGAGTAAACGGATGACGACGAGTCGCCAGACAAGTCCGACACCCGCGGCTGCTGGTTGGCGGGCG
>NZ_JASHKU010000213.1:0-207 GCF_030056875.1 Rhodococcus sp. IEGM 1351
CGATCGCGACGGCCAGCCACCCGCTGTGCGGCGTCTCCCCGATGCAGGCGAACAGGGCGAGCACCCGGATCGTGTCCTGGTCGACGGAGCGGTTGTCCGCGACCACGAGGTCCTCGACGTATTTCTCACCGTGGACCATACGAACCTCGGTGTTCCGGTGCCCGGTGACGCGCGGGGGGTCCTCGATCTGGTGGCCGCGGGCTCGGG
>NZ_JASHKU010000214.1:0-207 GCF_030056875.1 Rhodococcus sp. IEGM 1351
CGGCACGCCGGGGCACCACTTTTCCGGTGCTCGGGAAGGGGGTGTGGCGGGTGGCATGCTGAGTGGCTGTGGCGGGGGGGGGGGCGACGCGGGACGGGTTGGTGGGGGCGGCGAGGCGGCTGGGGTGGGGGGGCGGGATGGCGGCGGGCGGCGGGTGACGCGGGGCGGGGTGTGAGGCACCGTGGAGCCGCGCCCTCAGGGCGACGC
>NZ_JASHKU010000215.1:0-207 GCF_030056875.1 Rhodococcus sp. IEGM 1351
CCGACTCGGAGCACCCGTCCCCGGGCACGTGATCAACTGGAAGAGCCCTGCGGGCGCGTCCGGGGCCCCGGACGCCCCGGGCGAGCCGGGCGTCGCGGGGGGCGGGCCGGGCTGGCCGGGGCGGGGGGGGGGTGCGCGGTTGGGGAGGGGTGGCCATTGGCGTGGCGGGTCGGGGAGGGTGACCGTTGCGTGGTCATCTGGTGGGTT
>NZ_JASHKU010000216.1:0-207 GCF_030056875.1 Rhodococcus sp. IEGM 1351
GGGCCGGGTCTCCCTCCCCGCCCCGGACCCGCCAACCGCGGAACTGACGCCGCGGGCCGCCGAGCGCCGCCCCCCCCCCGCCGACCCCCGCCCCCGCCACGGCCCCCCGGCCCAACCGCCCGCGCGCGCCGGCCGGCCCCCAAGCTGATGCTGTCCGACGAGCCGACGCACGCCCTCGACCCGGAGCGGGTCGGGGACGGGCGGACC
>NZ_JASHKU010000217.1:0-207 GCF_030056875.1 Rhodococcus sp. IEGM 1351
GGATACGGTCTAGGTAGACACGGCAGGATCGCACTGGTCGTCGCGGACGCGGACGAGGCTCGGGGGGACGAGCTGCGTGACTGGCTCAGGACGTCGGACCCGCTCGTCGCCCCGACGCGCCCCACCTGGCTGAGCGGGGGGCTCGGTGTCGCGACCCGGCCGCGGGGGCGGTGCGGGGTCCCTGGGCAGTCGGGGGCGTCGGGGGCG
>NZ_JASHKU010000218.1:0-206 GCF_030056875.1 Rhodococcus sp. IEGM 1351
GGCGCGAACAGGGCCAGGCCGGCCAGCAACGACCGCCGGTGACCGTAGCGGTCGCCGAGCGCCCCGCAAGGCAGCATCAGGCCGGCGAACACCAGCACGTAGGCGTTGACCATCCACTGCAGATCCGCGGTGTCGGCACCGAGGTCCGCCGAGATGGTGGGCAGCGCGACGTTGAGGATGGTGATGTCGAAGCCGATGGTCAGGAC
>NZ_JASHKU010000219.1:0-206 GCF_030056875.1 Rhodococcus sp. IEGM 1351
GGGACGCCGACGTCCGCCGACGTGGGTGGTTGCGAAAGCCTCTCGCTGCGTGGGAGACTCGGGTACCGCTGCGGACCCGTCGCGCCGACGATGAGCTACACCACACCCCCAGGGTGTTCTTGACGTACAGCGAGGCGGACGTAGACATGGCGCGCAACAGAGCCGTAGACGGCGACTAAGCCCGGATGATCGACGTGGGATCGGCA
>NZ_JASHKU010000021.1:0-152661 GCF_030056875.1 Rhodococcus sp. IEGM 1351
CGTTCGAGGCGCCGTCGGCGGCCAGCAACACGATCACCGCGCGCAGCACCACCTTCTGCGGGGTGTTGCCCGCCCGCACCCGCCGCTCGAGCTCGACACGGTCGACGTCGTCCAACGCGACCTGGAACGGACTGACCATCACCACAGCAGCACCATCAGGTCACATTCACCACACATGCGCCAACCTTCGCGTGCGACACCCCCTAGGTTGGTGACCGACACGGGTGGTCATCGGGCACGATGAACACTGTGCCGACACCACCGGAATCGACGAAGAACTCGCTGCGCCTTCGGTTGTTCGACCATGCTCGCGCCCGCTGGCCGCAACTGCGTGACGTCGACGCCCGATTTCGAGGATCCTTCGCCTACGTCGATGCGACACTGCCGGACGGCACCGTCCTACCGCTGATGCGGCTGCGTTACGAAAAATCGGCCCGCTCGTGGGGATTCGCGATCCACCTCGCCAGCAGCGGCAAGTACCAGGACTCGATCCTGCCCAGCGGCGACTTCGCAGGCACCCCCGAGGACGCCCTCGACTGCGCCTGCGGGCTCTACCTCGCCGACCCGACCGCCTGGCAACAACCCCCGACGAATTAACGAATCAGACCACTTAGGTCCGGAGCCGAACCAGGGCCGAGATTGGACGATTCTGAAAATATTCGCGACCGTGATGCAGAATGAGGCGGTGCTCGACGAGATCGACTACCAGATCGCTCACGCGCTGCAGATCGCCCCGCGCGCGCCGTGGGGCGCGGTGAGCGAGGCGTTGCAGGTCAGCCCCGTCACCGCCTCCCGGCGCTGGGACAGACTCGTGCAGGACGGTGTGGCATGGGTGATCGCGTACCCCGGGCCGTCGCTCCTCAACGCCCAGTGCAGCGCATTCGTCGACGTGACCTGCGAACCCACTCGACGCGAGCATGTGACCACGTTGCTGACGACGGTGCCGCAGGTCGCGAGCATTCAGGTCGTCGCGGGTGAACAAGACCTGTTCCTGACGGTGATGGTCGCTGACCTCCGTGCACTGTCCGAGTGGATCCGGAACGACCTCAGTCGCGTCGACGGTGTTCGCGGAATCCGAACGAAGATCGTGACGCGCATTTACGGTGAGAGCGTGCGGTGGCGACTCGGGTCGCTCAGCCCGATGCAACAGCACGTGCTCAGTCCGTACGTGCCCGACACAGGCACGATGACCCGGCCACCCAGGGCAGACGAGCAGAGGCTGATGACGGCCCTCGCTCCCGACGGGCGGCGGTCGGCCGTCGAACTCGCCGAGCAGATCGGTGTCAGCGCACCCACTGTGCGAAAGCGTCTCGACCGACTCGTGAGTGAGGGAATCCTCTCGGTCCGTTGCGAAGTCGCACACGTCCTCAACGGCTGGCCGGTCACCGCCACGATCTGGGCGCGCGTTCCCGCGAAGTGTCTCGACACGGTGGGACGTGATCTCGTCGAGTACCCTGAGGTCCGTGTCTGCTGCGGAGTGACGGGACGGTCCAATCTCGTGCTCACGGTATGGCTGCGCCACGTCGGCGATCTCCAGGTTTTCGAAACCCGCTTGGAGAGAGAGCAACCGGAGCTTTCGGTTGTCGAACGAGAGGTGACGTTGGAGACCGTGAAACGGCTGGGAGCAGTGCTCGATACCGGCGGTCGCCGCGTCGGCACGGTACCCATAGAGCCGTAACTGTTGCCGCAATCTCGGTCGGTGACGCGCTCCGCGTGAGCAGCGGCGGCGATGGCGATGGCGATGGCACAATCGACCCGCGCGACGCCGGGCGTGGAGGCAATGGAGGGGGCGCGCTGCGAATCGAGGCAGTCGTGCTCTACCGAGAGCATTCCCCGGTCTACCCGATCTGCCGATTCACTGAGCCCATGCCGCCTCGGCGATCCAGTACTCGCTTCCGTTGGCGCTGATTCCGCGTTGCCAGTCGGTGGTCCGTCTCAGGTTCGGCTCGACGCGCGCGGTAGCCGCGTCGGCGCCGTCCGGTCCGTCCTCCCGGGTCTGCCAGTGGACCCAGTTCACTTCGTTGCCGTCCTCGTCGTGCACAAAGAGGTCGACGTGGTGCCACCCGTAGCGGTGGGTGTCGGCGTAACAGGTCAGGAATGTCCGGTGATGATGCGAATAGTCCACGGGGTACCTCCGGGCCGCGGTGGTGTTTCCCACCACGCTAGAACCGGACCGCGCCCAACGGAATCCAAGAAACCTTTACCCGTGTGGGGGTCGGCCGCTCAGTGGTTCGGATCGGCGGGCAACGTGAACGTGAAGACGGCCCCGTGCGGATCGTTCTCGCGTGCGGTGAGTGTCCCACCCTGGCGGGTGATGATGCGGTGGCTCAGTGCGAGCCCGATTCCGTGACCCGTGGACTTCGAAGTGAACGCGCCGTCGAAGATTCGGCCGTCCGGGATGTGCGAGAGCCCCTTGCCGTGGTCCTCGACGCTCACGACGCCCTCCGTCTCGGTGACGTCGGTGCGTACCGTCACGATGCGGTCGGCTGCCGGCCATTCCGCCATCTCGTCGATCGCGTTGAAACAGAGGTTCAGGATGACCTGCCCGGTGAGCACACGTTCGCACACGACGGCAACCGTGTCGTGCGCACGGAGGTACTCGACGCGAACTCCCTTCTGCCGCGCCCGGATGTCGATGAAATACGCGCATTCGTCGACGATGTCGTTGAGATCGACGATCTGCTGTGACTCCTCGAGTTGCGTCACGTATTCACGCAGACTCCGGACGATCTGATTGGCCCGGTCGATCTGCTTGCGCGCCTCCCCCAGGCCCCAGCTCACCTCGTCGTGACCGGTCCGGCCGTCGTCGAGGCGGCTCTGCGTTCCGGCGATGAAATTGGTGGCGGCCGCGAGCGGCTGGGCCAACTCGTGAGCGATGGCCATCGCCATGTCGCCCATCGCGTTGTAGCGGGCCAGGTAATTGAGGTACTGCGAGTCCCGTTCGTGCTCCTGCTCGGTGCGGACGTGTTCGGTGACGTCGTGGAAGAGCAGCAGGTGGCCGCTCAGATCGTTCTCGATACCGATGTGCTGGCAGCTCCCCGCATGCCACCGGCGCTCCTCGGCTGACAGTTCCACCTCGTAGCGCAGGCTCTGGGAGCCCCCGTCTGCGGTCGTCAGTTGCAGGGCGCGCCGCACGCTCTCCCGTGACTGCCCCGCCCGGCAGAACTCCGTGAAGCGTTCGCCGACAAGCGATGCCACCGGAACCTTCAGCAGCTGCGACGCCGCCTCACTCGCGTACGTGATACGGCTGTCGTCGTCCAGGACGAGGATTCCTTCGGCCATGTTCCGCAGGAACGCGGCCAGGCGGGCCTCGGTGCGGGTGAGGTCGGCCTCGGTGCGGGTGAGGTCGCGACGCATCGACGTTTCCTGCTCGATGTCGCGGAACTGCACCATCACCACGGTCCGGGCGCTCAACTCGACCCGGATCGCGATCGCCTCCGTCAGGATTTCTCGCCCGCTCTTCGCGCGATACGTCCATTCGATGACCGCCGCCCCGTTGTCGACAGCCTCCTGCAGCCACCGCCGTCCCACCGACCGGCGGTACCGCTTCGCCGGGGAACTCATGTCGGGCGCCTTGAGCGGTTTGAGTTCCTCGACCGTGAACTCGAGCAGTTCGGACGCAGCCCGGTTCGCCCAGAGGATGTCCTTGGTGGCCGCATCATGGACCAGGACGCAGTAGCGAAGGGACTCGACGAGTCGTTCGTAGTCGGACGGCGCGAGATCGGACAATGCGGCCTCCTTCGGCTCACCTCGAGTCTACTGAGCGGACGGACCGCGGACACGATAGGGAAATCCTTTACTCCGAGGCGACATCTCTGCACGTCCGCGGGAGGAAGCACCGATTGAGTGATGCCCGCCACCGCAATAGCGTGAATTCGACACGAAAAACGCATCACCCCTTCTACTTCGCGTCGATCGGAGTATTTGATGACCAACGCACCGACCCTCGACACGACGGACGCCTCCGCGAACGGGACGCTGTCCTTCGAGGACGTCCTCGAGCACGTCGCAATGCGGCGGGAAGAGTTCGCTCGCCAGAAGTTCGTGCCTCGCGACATGATCGACGAGTTCAAGCAGATCGGCATCTACCGCGCGGCGACCCCCCGCCGATTCGGCGGCGACGCGCTGCCCCCGAGCGAGTTTCTGCGGATGATCGAACGCATCTCCGCGGTGGACGCGTCGGCGGGCTGGGTTGCGAGCTTCGGCTCCGCCCTCGTCTACCTGGCGGCACTGCCGCTCGCGACACAGGCGGAGTTGTACAAGGACAGCCCGGACCTCGTCTTCGCCGGCGGACTGTTCCCGGTCCAACCCGCCGAACAGGTGCCGGGTGGTCTGAAGATCACCGGGCAGTGGAAGTTCGCCAGCGGATGCAAGGGTGCCGACATTCTCGGTGTCGGAATCCGCGGCGGCGACTCCACAGCCGGAAAACCCCGCACCGCCCTGCTGTGGCCGAAGGACGTCGAGATCGTCGAGAACTGGGACGTGGTCGGCCTGTCGGGTACCGGAAGCCACGAACTGAAGGTCGACGGCGTCGTCGTCCCCGAGGATTGGACGTTCATCCGGGGCGGAACCCCGACCGTCGACGAACCCCTCTACCGCTACCCCTCCATCGCGTACGCCGCCCAGGTCCTGGCCGTCGTCAATCTCGGAGTGGGCCGCGCCGCGCTCGACTACGCGATCAAGGTCGGTGCGGGACGCACGGGAATCACCGGAGCACCCAAGCTCGCCGATCGCGCCTACTACCGCATCGACCTGGCCAAGGCCGAGGCGACGCTGAGGTCCGCCCGTGCCTTCTTCTACGAGGTCACCGACGAGGCGTACGCCACGGTGGTGGCCGGTAAGCCCGTCCCGGACAAGCTTGCGGCGCTTCTTCGCCTGTCCTCGACGCACGTGGCCAAGGCGGGCGCCTCCGCCGTGCACACCGCATTCCAGTTGTCGGGCACCGGGGCGATCTACGACGGCAACGCGATGCAGCGGTATATGCGCGAGGCCCTGGTCCCGCCGCAGCATGCCTTCCTCGGCGACGGCATCTACGACAGCGCCGGTGCGGTGCTCATGGACATCCCGCCGTTCCCCGGCTTCATCTGACCACCCCGTTTCAATCGAGGAGACCAATCGTGAGTGACACCAAGACCGCACCGCTGCGAGTCCTGTTCTGCATCGGCATCAATCAGAACTTCTTCGACCTCCCGACCGGCCAGGGCGGGCTGGTGTGGAAGGCGTTCTCCGGGATGATGGACGCGGTGGCCGAGACACCGGGCGTCCGGGTGATCGGCGACATCGACGACGACAGCCACCTGGTCGGACCGTCGGACGGCTGGCCCTGGACCTGCTACATCCTCGCCGACGTCGACACCCAGGAGACCGTCAAGGCCGTCTGCAACCTCTTCCGCACCACCCCGGTCGGCGAGTACACGCTGTGGCGATACGCGAAGATCGAAGCCCGCATCGGCCGTGCGCTCACCGTCCGCGAAGACGTCGACCTCGGCGTGTGAGGAAAATGCACTCTGCGACCGCGACCGAGCGCATCGAGAGCCGCGAGGCCGTTCACCGCGTGATGTGCCGCTACATGGAACTGTGCGATGTTCCCTCCGTGGAGTTTTCGGTCGAGGAACTCGCCTCGCTGTTCACGCCCGACGCGGTGTGGGAAGGGATCGGCGCCGAGTACGCGCGCAAGTTCGGCACACGTCGGGGCCGGCCGGAGATCGTCGGAATGCTCACCGCGTACCTTCCACCAAACTCCCATTTTCGGGGAAATGTGCACCTGCTCGGGAGTGAGCAGATCGACGTGGACGGCCCCGCGGCGCGGGGGCGGTGGATCATGCAGCAGCTGTCGCGATACGAGGACGAATCGGCCGAACTGCTCGTCGCACGCATCACCGCCGAGTGTGAAGTGCGGGGCGGTATCGCCCGAATCAAGCACTTCACGACCGAGAAGCTGTTCGTCACTCGGCTCGACGAGGCGACACGACTGCTCGAATCGAATGGAAAGAGAACGTGATGACCACTTCCCTGGATCCCACCACCACTACAGACACCAACTTTGCAGCCCTCGCCACGGACGACCGCGTGGACGGATCGCTGTACACCGACCCCGACATGTTCGAGGCGGAACTCGAAAGGATCTTCTACCGCACCTGGGTTTGGGTTGCCCACGAGAGCGAGATCCCCGAGGCCGGAAGCTACAAGATGGCGACCATCGGCCGGCAACCGGTGATCGTCAACCGCGACCGCAAGGGGAACTTCAATGTCCTGCTGAACCGGTGCCGCCACCGCGGGGCCAGCGTCTGCGAGGTCCCCAAGGGCAAGGCGAACGGGTTCACCTGCCCCTATCACAGCTGGTCGTACGCCCTCGACGGGCGACTGCGCGGAATCCCGTACCCCGATGGTTACGACGAGGACCTCGACAAGAAGGACCTGCCCCTGCAGAGCCTGCGGGTGGAGTCCTACGCCGGGATGATCTTCGCCAGCTTCAACCCCGACGTCGAACCCCTCGACGACTTCCTCGGCGACGCGAAGGTATGGATCGACCTGTTCATGAAGCAGGGCGCCGGATACCCCATCAAGACGCAGGGCGAACATTGCTTCCGCTTCCGCGGAAACTGGAAGATCCAGTTGGAGAACACCACCGACGGATACCACTTCCCGATCGTGCACCGATCCTGGATGTCCTCCGTCGACGCCGAGACCGCCGACATGCTCTCCTTCATGACCGACGACAACGCCGTGACCCACGCTCTCGGAAACGGCCACAGCGTCGCCATCATGGTCCCGGAGCACGTCGACCTGGACCACGACGACGGCACCGAGAAGATTCAGGCCCGTTTCGACCACATCGTCGAAGAACTGTCGAAGACGATGCCCGCCGACAAGGTCCGCCGCATCGTCCGCTCCATGCACGGCGCCGGGTTCAACCTCAACATCTTCCCCAACGTCGCGATGTCGATGTCGTTCTTCCGGGTCCTGCGCCCGATCTCGGTCGACGAGACCGAGATCCGGCACATCGCCCTCGGCATGGACGGCGGACCGGAGATCGTCAACCGCGAACGCCTCCGCATCCACGAACATTTCCAGGGCCCGTTCGGGTTCGGCAGCCCCGACGATTCCGAGGCCTGGGACCGGGTACAACGCGGATCCCGCGGCGCACCCGGAATGCCGATCATGGTGAACCGCGGTCTCAATCGTGAAGCGCTCGACAGCGACGGACACCGCACCTCGCACGTCACCGACGAGACCGGCATGCGCGAGGCCTACGCAATGTGGAAGAGGATGATGACCGATGAGGACTGATCTGATGACCGCCCAACTCGCCGACACCCGGGTACTGCAGGCGATCGAACTCATCTGGCACGAAGCGGCCCTCCTCGACGCCAAGGACTACCAGGCGTGGGACGCCCTCTGGACCGACGAAGGCCGGTACATCATTCCCATCGACCCGGACACCGACGACTTCGACGGATCCCTGAACATGGTCAACGACGACACTCGCATGCGGCGCATGCGTATCGAACGCCTGACCTCCGGATACTCGATGTCCGCGCTCGCCGCCGCCCGGACGGTCCGCACCGTCTCGCGGTTCACGGTCGAGGAGCGGACCGAGGACTCGATCACCGTGAGGTCCGCGCAAATCCTCGTGGGTTTCAAGCGCGACGATCAGCAGACCCTCGCCGCCGACGTCACGCACCGCATCCGCTACACCGAGAGGGGACCGCGGTTGGATCTCAAGGTCATCCGGCTGGTGAACTCGCAGGCAGCGGTCAACGCCTCCGGCTACCTGCTCTGACCAGCATTTTCCGAACCTCATCGATCGAACAGGAGCTCGACGTGGATTCTGTCGCAGTAGTCACCGGCGGCGGACGCGGCCTCGGTGCCGCGATCGCACACCAATTGCACGACCGCGGATACCGCGTCGCGGTCGCGGACATCGACAGCGGTGCCGCGAAAGAGACCGCGGCGGACCTGGATCCGGACGGCGACACGGCCATCGGCGTGGAGTTGGACGTCCGGAAGCGGAAGAGTTTCGAAGCCGTACGTGACCGGCTGATCCAGGAGTGGGGCGGCATCGACGTCCTCGTCAACAACGCCGGCCGGTCGCAGACGGGCACGCTGATGGACATCGCACCGGAGGAATTCTCCGACATCGTCGAGATCAACCTCAACGGCGCCTTTCTCGGCTGCCAGGTGTTCGGAAGCTATTTCGCCGAGAAGCGATACGGCAGAATCGTCAACATCGCGTCGCTGGCGGGACAGAACGGTGGCACGGCGACCGGCGCGCACTACGCCGCGGCCAAGGGCGGCGTCGGCACACTGACCAAGGTCTTCGCACGCGAACTCGCCCCGTCGGGTGTCACGGTGAACGCCGTCTCCCCTGGTCCTCTGGATCTACCGGTGGTGCGTGAGACGGTGCCCGCGGACAAGCTGGCCGCCATCCTCACCACGATTCCGGTGGGCACCCTGGGCTCGCCCGACTTCATAGCCGAGACCGTCGCCCTGCTCGCATCGCCGACGGCCGCGTCGGTCACGGGAGCCTGCTGGGACGTCAACGGCGGCCTGTACATGCGCTGACCCCGCTCCAGGGCGACGGGTCGCAGCACCGGAGGAAAAATCACCATGAGCATGTTCACTGTCACTGTTGCGGACATTGTCGAGGAAACGCCGGACATCAAATCGTTCCGGCTTGTTCGGACGGACGGTTCACCGTTCGACCCGTACCCTGCCGGCGCCCACATCGACATCCTCGGCCCCACCGAGGTCCTCACCCAGTACTCGCTGTGCAGTCCGCCGCACGAGTCCGAATCCTATGTGGTCGCCGTCAAACGCGAGACCGGACCCCGCGGCGGCTCGGCCGCACTGCACGATCGTGTGACGATCGGCAGCGAGTTGCAGATCAGCCGGCCGCGCACACTGCTCACGCTCGCCGAGGGCGCCGATCGGCACATCCTCGTGGCGGCGGGGATCGGGCTGACCCCGATGCTGAGTCTGGCGTTCGCGTTGCACCGGCAGGGACAACAGTTCGACCTGCACTACTTCGCGCGGACGAGGGCGCAGGCCGCGTTCGTCGAACTGCTGGAGAGCGCGGATCTCCGCCGGGACGTGCACCTGCACTTCGGCCTGACGAGGGACGACCAGCTCTCCGCCCTCGAGAAGATCCTGGCGGACGCGTCCGCCGCCACGCACGTCTACACCTGTGGCCCCGAAGGTTTCATGGATCGGGTGCGAGGGTTGGCGGAACCCGCTGTCGGGGAGGACGCGGTCCACTTCGAACACTTCGAGGCGGCGACGCCTACCGCGACCGGATCGGACACGGCGTTCGAGTTGGAACTCGACACGGGCGAGGTGTTCGAAGTGCCTGCCGGGAAGTCCATCGCCGACGTACTCGAAGAGAACGACATCGAGATCGACACGTCGTGCCGGGAAGGTATCTGCGGCACGTGCGTCCTGGAAGTGCTGGAGGGCGAGCCCGACCACCGCGACAATTGCCTCACCAAGAGTGAGAGAAAGGCGGGAGACAGAATTGCCGCGTGTGTGTCGCGCGCGAAATCCGGGCGACTACTCGTCGAACTTCCCTGAAGAGAACTGAATTATTTCAGGTGACGGCAATTCCGGCCTGCAGAATATCGCGTACGAGAACCGCGATGCTTTCCGCTCCGGTCTTTTCCTTGATACGGGTGCGATGCACGTCGACCGTCTTCACGCTGATTCCCAGCTCTTTCGCAATGTTCTTGCTCGGCAATCCGTCGAGGACGAGTGCGAGGATTTCCTTTTCTCGCACCGTCAGCGCGTCTATTCGTCCCTGCAATTCCGTTCTCGTCCGACGTTCGCCGAACCGTTGACGCGCAACCCGGAGCGCGTCCTGAATGACGTCGAGCATGTGCTGCGGATCGTAGGGCTTCTCGATGAATGTCAGCGCACCCCGCTGGAGGGCCCGCACCGACATCTTGATGTCACCGTGCGCCGACACGAAGATGATCGGGATCGGGGATTCGTCGGCGAGGAGTGCCTCCTGGAGTTGGAATCCCCCGACTTCCGGCATGCGGACGTCCAGTACGAGGCAGGCCGGGATGTCGCGGCGGTACTCGTCCAGGAACGACTGAACGGAGAAGTAGTACTCCGACGTGATGTTGACCGAATCGAGTAGCCATGCAAGCGATGCGCACAACTCCTGATCGTCGTCGACGATGTAAACCCGTGTTTCTTGCTGATCCATCGAATCCTGCCTCGCACAGATGGCTTGCTTCCTCGTCCAGTCAACACCGACCGTAACGGAAGCGGTAGGCAACTGAAGGAATCCCCTACTCGGATACGCGACTTACTGCGCGAAAGTAGCGTCGCCGCCAATGTTCCAGCGCACGACGCGCGTCATATCCTTCTTGCAGGAACGCCGGCGCAACGTGGTGACACGACTTCCTGTTCCAACTCATGGAGACGAAATGCCCGAACTCACAACCATGCAATCGATCTTCCGCACCGCCATGGCGAATCTGCCGGCCGCGGTCAACATCGTGACGACCGACGGCCCTGCCGGGCGCTGCGGAATGACGGTGACCGCCGTCTGCTCGGTGACCGACTCCCCGCCCACCGCACTCGTGTGCGTGAATCAGAACAGCGCCATGCACAACGTATTCCGGAACAACGGCCGAGTCGGTATCAACGTGCTCTCCGGCGACGACGAAGAACTGGCCATGCATTTCGCGGGCGCAACCCAAGTCGCGATGGCGGACCGGTTCCAGTGGGACATCTGGGAAGAAGACACCGACGACGGTGTTCCGATCCTGCGCGCCGCACACGTGGTGCTCGCCGGCCGGATCGCGGACAGCAAGACCGTGGGTTCGCATTCGGTGATGTTCGTCGAACTGGACCGCGTGCAGACGCGCGAACACGGCGACAGCCTCGTCTACTTCCAACGCAAATTCCACCGTTTGTCGGTTCCGGTCGAGTCCCCCGACTGGCTGTTCTACGACGAATGGTCCGATCCGATCACCGTGACGCCCGCCCTCGTTCCCGCCGCAGCCGGAGGTAAATAGCCATGGTCACCTCGTCACCGCCCGAACAAGTCCCACAGAATTCCGACCTGCAGGTGCTCGCAGACACGCGTGCCGCCTTGACGTTTCGTCTCAGCGCCCTGGTCCTCGCACTGTTCCTGCCCCTGCCGATCCTCGGTGGTTTCACCTCGCTGCTGGACGGCGTCGTCTTCAGCGGTGTCACCGTGGCGTGGCTCTACGCGGTCGCGCAATTCGTCGTCGCCATCGTCGTGGCCCGGTACTACATGGCGCGGGCAGCCGAACTCGACTCCCGGACCGCCTCGCCGGCGAAAGGATAACGCGCCATGAACCTCGTCTCAGCATCGCTTTTCGCGGCCCTCGTCGCTGTCACCCTGATGATCACCGCATGGGCTTCGAAGAGGAACAAGTCCGCCGCCGATCACTACGTCGCAGGCGGCAGCCTCACCGGCAGGCAGAACGGTGTCGCCATCGCCGGCGACTTCATCTCTGCCGCCTCGTTTCTCGGAGTCACCGGTGCGATCGCGCTGACCGGTTTCAACGGGTTCTACCTCGCGGTCTTCGTGCCCGTCGCGTTCGTCCTCGCGATGCTGCTGATCGCGGAACCCCTGCGCAACCTCGGCCGCTTCACGCTGGCGGATGTCCTCGCCACCCGGTTCCCCGGCAAGGACGTGCGGTCGATGATGGCGATCAGCACGGTGGTGATCAGCGTGGTCTATCTCGTGTCGCAGCTGGTCGGTGCCGCGCTTCTGGTGTCGTTGCTGTTCGACCTCGACTACGCCGTGGCCGTGTTGATCATCGGAACACTCACCACCGCGTACACGTTGGTGGGTGGAATGCTCGCCACCAGCTGGATCCAGATCATCAAGACCGGTCTCCTCATGGTCTGCGCCGTCGTGCTGTTCGTTCTCGTGCTGGTGCGCTTCGACTTCAATCCCTTCGGCCCGTTCAGCACCGCGCTCGCCGAGTTCGGGCAATCATTCGTCGCGCCGCAGCGCACGTCCGGTACCGCGTCGTTCGACCAGTTGTCGCAGACCGTCGGGCTCGTGCTCGGCGTGCTCGGCCTGCCGCACGTGATGATCCGCTTCCTCACCGTTCCGGACGCGAAGCAGGCGAGAACGTCCGCCTACACGGCGATTTGGATCTTCTTCGCCTTCTACCTGCTGGTTCCCGTGCTCGGTTACGGCGCCGCCAAGCTGGTCGGTGTCGAGGTGATCAGGTCCGAGAATCGGGGCGGCAACCTCGCGGTCGCGCAGCTCGCCGAGACAGTCGGCGGCGGAGTCCTGCTGGCGTTCGTCGCGGCCGTGGCGTTCGTGACCATTCTGGCCGCGCTGTCCGGCCTGGTGATCGCCACCTCCGGTGCGATCGCACACGACCTGTACGGGCAGGTGATCAGGAACGGATCGGTGTCGGCGAAGGCTCAGCACCGCGCGGCCCGCGTCGCGACGGTGGCCACCTGCGTCATCGGTGTCGCCATCGCATTCGCGGCGCAGAAGCAGAACGTCGCGTTCCTCGCGTCACTGGGCATGTCCATCGCAGCATGTGCGAACCTGCCGGCACTGCTTCTGACCATGTACTGGAAGCGCATGACGGCGCGCGCCGTCATCTCCGGCATCGTGGTCGGGCTCGTCCTGTCGGTCACCGTCATCCTGCTCAGCCCGGTCGTGCAGGGACCGGACTCCATCCTCGGATTCTCGAACCCGGCACTTGCCGTGGCACCCCTCTCGCTGGCGGTGTCCGTCATCGTCGCGCTGGTGTCGGCACCGTCCGGGGAGACGAAAGCACGAGCCGATCGCCTCTTCTCGGTGATGCGCACCCGAGCACTCACCGGGCAGACCGAGACGACGAACGACGACACGATGGTGGCGATGCAATGAAGACGGAACTACGGTCACCGAGCCCACTCCGGGACCTGGCCGAGCAGCTGGCGACGGGCGCGACAACGCCGATCGACGTGGCGGAGGCGGCACTCGCACGGATCGCGGACCTCGAGCCGGATATCCACGCCTGGGCCCACCTCGATGCCGACTCGGTGCGGTCCGCGGCCGCCCGGATCCAGGACAGCGGCCCGGACGGCGCGCTCTGGGGCGTGCCCGTCTGCGTCAAGGATCTCATCGACGTCGCCGGTATGCCGACGCGCTGTGGCAGTGAGCTGCGGAGCACGGAACCGGCGACGACGGACGCCGACTGTGTGGCACGGTCGCGCGCACTCGGCGCGCTCCCGTTCGGCAAGACCGTCACCACCGAGTTCGGGTATTTCAAGCCCGGCCCGACCCGCAATCCCCGCGCCCTGGGTCACACCCCCGGCGGGTCGTCGAGCGGCTCGGCGGCAGCGGTGGCCGCGGGCATGGTGCCGCTGGCGTTCGGCACGCAGACCGCGGGGTCGCTGACGAGGCCCGCGTCGTTCTGCGGAGTCGCAGGTTTCGTCACCGCCCACGGCGAATTTCCGACCGCGGGCATCACCGGGCTGAGTCCCAGTCTCGACACGGTGGGGCTGCTGGCACGAACCGTGCCCGATCTCCACTTCGCGTGGACCGCACTGCGCGACGGCACGCGGGCGCCCGTTCTCGAGCCTTCCGCTCCGCGCCTGCTTCGCCTCTGGAGTGGGTTCGAGCTCGGCGAGGTGTCCCGAGAGATGACGGCGGCGCTCAGGACTACCGCTGATTCCGCCGAGTCGGCGGGGATCGGGTGCCGTGAGTTGGACGCCGCCGCAAAGATTGTGGCACTGACGGAACACCACCACACCGTGATGGCGTACGAGGCGACCAGGGAACGCGCCGCAGAGGCCGCGCAGACCGACAAGATCAGCACACCCCTCGCCGAACTGTTCGCCGCGGGGGCAGCGACCGCAGAGGCCGACTACCGTGCCGCCCTCGCCGGAATCCGCGAGACCCGACAGCTGCTGCTCTCGACGTTGGACGAGGACGAAGCAATCCTCGGGCCCGCGGCTCTCGGCGCCGCTCCACCCGGGCACGACGCGACCGGAACGCCCATCCTGAGCCGACCGTGGCAAGCCATGGGTCTGCCGGTGGTCACCATCCCCGGGAAGTGTGACAGCACGGGTCTTCCCCTCGGATTACAGCTGATCGGGCGTCCCGGCGCCGAGCACCGCTTGTTCGAAACAGCAGCGTGGCTGGAAGCCGTACTCTGACAACGACAGAAGGTCGTCAGTCGACGAAGATCGACGGTTGGCGATCCTTCCACGGCGCAGCCTGCTCCAACTGCGCGGCCACCTGCAGCAGCAGATCCTCTCTGCCGGTGGCCGCGACGAGCTGGACGCCAATGGGGAGGCCCTCCCTGCTCAGCGCGAGCGGCAGGCTGACCGCGGGATACCCGGACACGTTGAACGGTGCCGTGAACGGTCCGAACTCGAAGATGCGGCGTAGCCACGAGCGCAGGATCGCCGCACCCGTGGCGATCGCAGTGAGTGTCGACGCCTCGACGACGTCCTCCGCGTCGAATTGCGGGCGCGTCTCGGTCACAGTGTGGCCGATCCATTCGAGGATCTTGCCTGCGGCGATCGTGGCCGCCGATACCTGCATCTCGACCGAACTCCCGCCCCACGGCTCGGTCGTCAGGGCCACCCGCAGACGGCCGGGATCGGCGCGCATCGTGTCGGCGTAGCGACCGGACTGCGCCGGGGCGGTGTACTTTTCACCGACCGGCGGGGCGGCGACGGCGTCCAGCAAATGGGCCGTGTCGCGGATGGTCCGGGTGAGGGCGAACTCGTAGATGTGCCCGAACCCCGCCTCACCGACCAGTGGGCCGCAGGGGATTCGGCCGCGGCTCGGTTTCAGGCCGACGAGCCCGCAGCACGAGGCAGGCACCCGGAGCGAACCGGCGCCGTCGTTGCCGTGCGCATCGTCAGTGCGCCGAGGTCGGCATCGGCCTGCGCGATCGCGACGCGCGCAACGGCTTCGACCTCCGTTGCCGTCACCTCACCGGCCCGGATCAGCTCACTCAGACCGACGGCGTCGAGCCCGGTGTACTCGCGCAGTTCCAGCGGTCCCACTCCTCAGGTCGCGACGACCGATTCAGTGTGACCCGGAGGGCCGTGCGGCGCGACCGAATTTCTGCCGCCGTCACGCAGTGATCGACAGCAGTTCCTGTTCGCGGAAGGCTCGCGGCGAGACCCCGTACGTCTCCTTGAACAGCCGCGAGAAATGCGACGAGTTGACGAGACCGTATCGGGCACAGATGGTTCCGATGCTGTCGCCGCGGAATCGGACGTCCTTGAGATCGCGGCGGCACTTCTCGAGCCTGCGGTGGCGGATCCACCCGGCCACCGTGTGTCCGTCCGCCTCGAACATCTTCTGCAGGTGCCGCGTCGATACGTGGTGGTGGGACGCCACCGTCGCGGTGTCGAGTGTGGGGTCGTGCAGGTGCGCGTCGATGAACGACCTCACACGTAGCAGCAACGACGCGCCGGGAGCGGTGGCGTCGGCGGGCGCCTCCGATTGCACCGCGGCACTGAGCAGGTCGAGCACCGCATCCTCGACGAGGGGGGTCGTCGGCATGGTGCCGGTGACGACGGAGTGGTGGAGGTTCGTCAGGAACGGCGAGACGAGCGCGCCCATGCCGGTGCTGCCGTGGATGCGGCGCGCGGAGACGGTGCCCAGTTCCCGCGAGGCGATGCGCAGTAGTTCGCGGGGAAACATCAGCACGAACATGCTGAACTCGCCCGCGAAGTGAAGGTCGTACGGCTTGCTGGTGTCGTAGACGGCGAAGTCGCCGGGCCCGAGCACGGCCTCTCGATCGTCCTGGACGATGACGCCGCTGCCCGACAGTTGCAGGCCCACCTTCACCAGGCCGGGGTCGGACCGCTTGATCGACGTGCGGGTCCGGCGGACGTCGACCGCGTGCCCCCCGACCTCGCTGAGCTGCAACCCGCCGAGCGCGGTGGTGCGCAGGGTCCCGGTGAAGCGCCCCGGCCCGTCCTCCGCCGTGGACGCCACGGCGAGCGGGACGAACGCCATGGAGACGGCCTGACGCCAGTGCTCGAACTGCCCGTCGTCACGCGCGGGCCCACCACCGAGACGCACCTTCGATCACCTCACAGAGCGGAGCGGTTGTCGATCAGTCGACGTGCCTTACCGAGTGAGCGTTCGAGGTCGCCGGGAGCGACGACGTCGACCTTCACGCTCACGCCGATCCTATTCTTCACCAGCTTCTGCAGTTCACCCGCGGCCCGTGCGTGGTCGTCGGTCACGGCATCCGGACGCGATTCCACCCGCACGGTCAGCTCGTCCATGCGGCCCGGGCGGTCGAGGATGCACTGGAACTGGGGTGCCAGCGCCGGCACCGCGAGGATCAGTTCCTCGATCTGGGTGGGGAACAGATTCACCCCGCGCAGGATGATCATGTCGTCGGTGCGTCCGGTGACCTTCTGCATCCGCCGCACCGACCGCGCCGTTCCCGGCAGCAGCCGCGTGAGGTCGCGGGTGCGGTACCGGATGATCGGCATGGCCTCCTTGGTCAGCGACGTGAAGACGAGTTCGCCCTCCTCACCGTCGGGCAGCACCTCCCCGGTGACCGGGTCGATGATCTCCGGGTAGAAGTGGTCCTCCCAGATGTGCAGGCCGTCCTTGGTCTCGACGCATTCCATCGCGACACCCGGACCCATCACCTCGGACAGTCCGTAGATGTCGACGGCGTCCATGTTCAGGTGCTTCTCGAGTTCGCAACGCATCTCCTCGGTCCACGGCTCCGCTCCGAACACACCGGTCCGCAGCGACGTCTTCGACGGATCGATGCCCTTCGTGATCATCGCGTCGACGATCGTGAGCATGTACGACGGGGTCACCATGATCGCGTCCGGCTCGAAGTCCTCGATCAGCTGGATCTGGCGGTCCGTCATGCCACCGGACATCGGGATCACCGTGCAGCCCAGCCGCTCCGCACCGTAGTGCGCGCCGAGGCCACCGGTGAACAGGCCGTACCCGTATGCGATGTGCACCTTGTCCGTCGGCTTCACGCCACCCGCCCGCAGGCTCCGCGCGACCAGATCGGCCCAGTTGTTCAGGTCGCCCGTGGTGTACCCGACGACCGTCGGACGTCCCGTGGTCCCGGAGGACGCGTGGATGCGCGAGACCTTTTCCTGCGGCACCGCGAACATCCCGAACGGATAGTTCGCCCGCAGGTCCGCCTTCGCCGTGAACGGGAACTTCGCCAGATCGGACACGTCCTTCAGGTCGCTCGGGTGGACACCGGCGTCGTCGAACGCCTGCCGGTAATGCGGAACGTTGGTGTACGCGTGGAGAAGTGACCACTGCAGGCGTTCGAGTTGCAGCGATGAGATCCGGTCGCGCGTGGCGAACTCGATGTCCTGCGAGGGGGTGGCGATACTGGTCATTCTAGTCTCCGGGGTGGGCGGGCTGGGTATGGTCAGGCGTCGAAATCGACGGTCACGTTGTCGCTGACCGGGAAGGTCTGGCACGTCAGCACGAAGCCGGAGTCGACCTCGTAGTCCTCGAGCGCGTAGTTGCGGCGCATGTCCACGTCACCGCACGTGATCTTGGCGCGGCACGTTCCGCAGACGCCGCCCTTGCAGGCGAACGGAAGGTCCGAGCGGTACTTCTCGGCGGCGTCGAGGATCGATTCGTCCCGCGGCAACGTCGCGGTGGTCGAGCGACCGTCGAGAACCAGGGTCACTTCACTGCTCGGCCCGGTGACGCCGGGCTCGCGGTGGGTTTCCATGGGCGGGGGCACGTCGTCGACGAAGAACAGCTCGTGATGCACGCGGCTCTTGTCGATCTGCAAGTCGCCGAGAACCGTCTCGGCGTCGGTGACCATCCCGTACGGTCCGCACAGCCAGAAGTGATCGATGTCGGCCACGGGGACCACGGCGTCGAAGATGGCCCGAAGCCGGTCGGCGTCGAGACGGCCGGTGAACAGCTCGACCTCGCGGGGCTCGCGGGACAGGACATGGATGATGTCGAAGCGCGACCCGTACGCGTCCTTGAGGTCGGCGATCTCCTCGGCGAACATCACCGAGCGGGTGCGCCGGTTGCCGTACAGGAGAACGACTTCGGCCTCGGGATTCGCCAGCATCGATGCGGCGATCGACAGCATCGGCGTGATGCCCGATCCGGCGGCGATCAGCACGTGGCGACCACCGGCCGCGGGATCGGCGACGAACGTTCCGCTCGGGCCCTGCACCTCGATCCGGTCGCCGGGGCGGACGTCGCGCACGAGCCACGTCGAGAACAGACCGTCGGACACCTCGCGCACGCCGACCCGCGGCGCGGAACCGGCGGGGGCGCAAATGGAGTAGGAGCGGCGGTGTTCGACACCGTCGATCGTCCGCCGCAGCGTGAGTGACTGTCCGGGGCCGAACGCGAACTCGTCGGCGAGCTCGGCCGGAACGTCGAACGTGACCGCGACCGCGTCGTCGCACAGGGATTCGACGTCGGCGACGGTGAGGGTATGGAATGCCCTGTTGCGCAACGCCGCACCAGGCTTCGGGGAGACCGCTGTGGTCATGGTCAGATTTCCTTCACGTGATCGAAGGGTTCGAGGCAGTCCAGGCACCGGTAGAGCGCCTTGCACAGCGTCGCCCCGAATTCCGAGTCGAGCCGCGTGTTCGCCGAGTGGCACTTGGGGCATGCCACGGGTCGCGGCTTGACGGTGAGGGTCAACGGCACCGGGCCCGATGCGCGTCGCGGCGCGGGACCGGGAGTCGAGTAACCGTTCTCGCGGAGCTTGCGCCTGCCGTTCTCGCTGATCCAGTCCGTGCTCCACGGCGGCGACAGGACGGTCCTGACCTCGACGCTGCCGAACCCGGCGTCCTGCAGGGTGTGCTCGATGTCGTCCCGCATGGTGGCCATCGCGGGGCAACCGGAATAGGTGGGGGTGATGGTCACGACCACCGACCCGTCGGCGTATTCCTCGACGTCGCGCAGCACACCGAGATCGGCGAGCGTGAGCATCGGCATCTCGGGGTCGAGCACGGATTCGGCGAGGCGACGGGCGTCGCTGCGCACGGCGGTGGTCATGTCACCACACTCCTTCGGGATGCGCCCGGGCCACGCTCTGCATCTCGGCGAGCAGCAGTCCGAGCGCCTCGGTGTGCAGCCCCTGCCTGCCTGCCCGACCGCCGACGGTGCCGACTGTCCGGCCGGTCGGGGCGGTGAGCTCGGCGGCGTGCAGCACCTGCTCGAGCACCGAATCGAATTCCTCGCGCACGTCCCGCGGGTCGACGCCCACCCCCACCGCCGCGAGCGCAAGCTCCTCGGTGGTCGGGACGAACAGTTCCTCGACGTACGGCCACACGCGGGTAAGCGCCGCTGCCATCCTGGTCTTCGACTCCTCCGTGCCGCAGCCGAGCGTCACAACCCAGCGGGCCGCGTAGTCGCGGTGGTAGGTGAGTTCCTTGACGCCCTTCACCGCGACCGCCGCGAGGACCGGGTCCCGGGACGTGCGGAGACGGTCGAACAGTGCGAGGCGCCACGTCGAGAACACCAGCAGTCGCGTGATCGACTGAGCGAAGTCGCCATTGTCGAGTTCGGCCAGCCGGGTGTTGCGGAACCGATTCTCGTCCCGGAAGAACGCGAGCGCGTCCTCGGCGGGAATCGGGCTCGTGTCGGAGATGTACGGCACCACCGACACGTCCGCCGCGGCCGCACGGGCGAGCAGCAGTCGCGCCTGACCGAGCAGGTCGAGCCCGACGTTCGCGAGCGCAACCTCCTCCTCGAGTTCCGGTGCGCGCGTGCTCCACTCGGCGAGACGCTGTGAGCTGATCAGTGCATCGTCACCGAGCATCAGGCAGTAGCCCGCCAGCGCGGAGAGGTCGACGTCCTCCGGAACCGTGGTGTCGACACCCGCGAGGGGGTCGTCGAAGCAGGTGCCGAACGCCCACTGGCCGTGGCTGTCTTCGTCGACGAGGCCTTCGTAAGCATTGTCGTGGTCGGTCATCGCCAGCCTCACATGTGGGGAACGTTGTCGGGGATCTCGTAGAACGTGGGGTGCCGGTACACCTTGTCGCCGCTGGGCGCGAAGTAGGGATCCTTCTCCGACGGGCTGGACGCCACGATCGAACTGGACCGCACCACCCAGATGCTCACGCCCTCGTTGCGGCGGGTGTAGACGTCCCGGGCGTGCCGGACGGCCATCTCGTCGTCGGCGGCGTGCAGGGATCCGACATGAACGTGGTTGAGTCCGCGCTTGCCGCGCAGGAACACCTCGTACAGGGGCCAGTCCGCGCGCACTGCGTTGTCGTCCGTGCTCATCGTGCGTTCTCCTTGCTGCTCTCGCGGCGAGCGAAGGCCGTCGCGGCCTCCCGCACCCACGCCCCGTTCTCGTGTGCTGCCCGCCGGTTGGCGACGCGCTCGACGCTCGATGCGCCGTTGCCCTTGATCACCTGCATGAACTCGCTCCAGTCGGGCTCGCCGAAGTCGTGAGCGCCGCGCTCGGCGTTCCACTTCAGGTCCGGATCCGGGAACGTCACGCCGAGCACCTCGGCCTGCGGGATGGACATGTCGACGAACCGCTGACGAAGTTCGTCGTTGGTGTGCCGCTTGATGCGCCACTTCATGGACTGCTCGGAGTTGGGCGATTGGTCGTCCGGCGGTCCGAACATCATCAGCGCCGGCCACCACCAGCGGTTCACCGACTCCTGCACCATCTCGCGCTGGGCGTCGGTGCCGCGCATCATCGTCATCAGCAGTTCGAAACCCTGACGCTGGTGGAAGGACTCCTCCTTGCACACCCGGATCATCGCCCGCGCGTACGGCCCGAAGGAGCTGCGGCACAACGGGACCTGGTTGCAGATCGCGGCGCCGTCGACGAGCCAGCCGATCACGCCGACGTCGGCGTAGGTCAGCGTCGGGTAGTTGAAGATCGAGGAGTACTTCTGCTTGCCCTCGATCAGCTTCTCGGTGAGGTCGGCGCGGTCGGCTCCGAGCGTCTCGGCCGCCGAGTACAGGTACAGGCCGTGTCCGGCCTCGTCCTGGACCTTCGCCATGAGGATCGCCTTGCGACGCAGCGACGGCGCACGGGTGAGCCAGTTGCCCTCCGGCTGCATGCCGATGATCTCCGAATGCGCGTGCTGCGCGATCTGCCGGATCAGCGTCTTGCGGTAGCCGTCGGGCATCCAGTCCCGCGGCTCGACCCTCTGGTCGGCTGCGATGGTGTCATCGAAGAGCTCTTGCAGCTCATCGGAAGCGTGTGACGTGGTCATATGTCCTACCTCTATTACCGAATGATCGGTTGGTATCAAGTATGCATGTCAGCCCCCGCCCACACAAGGGCGGGAGCCGAATTACGTCAGTGGCCTTCGAAGGCGGGCGTGCGCTTCGCGAGGAACGCGTCGACCGCGCTGCGGTGATCCTTCGACCGGCCGAGCTGCTCCGCGGCCCCGCGCTCCCGCTCGAGCGCCTCCGACAGTCCGGTGGACGACGCCGAGACCAGAGCCTTGACCTGCGCGTACGCGGCCGTGGGACCGTCAGCGAGCTTCCGCGCCAGCGCGGTGGCCGCAGCCCCGAGTTCGGCGTCGGGCACCACTCGGTGCACCAGCCCCCAGTCCAGCGCCTGCGCCGCCGTGAACCGGTCGCCGAGCATCATCAGCCCGGTCGCCCGGCTCGCTCCCAACGCCTGCACCAGGGTGTGACTCAGCCCGGAGTCGCCGGCCAGCGCGATCCCCGTGAACGCCGTGGCGAACTTCGCGCCCTCCCCCGCGATCCGGATGTCGGCGGCCAGGGCGATGCCCAGCCCCGCCCCGACGCAGGCCCCACCGACCGCGACGACGACCGGGACGCGGACCCCGGCCAGCACCCGGAGCAGCGGGTTGTAGTGCTCGGCGACGGTGTCCATCGCGTGCGCAGCGTCCGCCTCGAGGCCGGCCACGTGCTCGGCCAGGTCCTGGCCGACGCAGAAGTTCTTGCCCTCCGCCTGCAGCAGCAGGGCACGCACGCCGTCGTCGGCGGCGACCTTCTCCACCGCCGCCAGCAACTGTTCCTTCACCGCGCGGTCCAGGGCGTTGGACGCGCCCGCGCGGCGCAGGGTGATGGTGGCCAGTCCCGCGTCCACGGAAAGTCCGACCACGTCGTCAGTGCTCATGAGAATGTGCCTCCTGCTGGTTGTGGTGTGCGTGGCCCGGTCAGGACCAGGTGAAGAACCCCTGGCCGGTCTTGCGGCCGAGTTCCCCGCCCGCGACCTTCTCGCGCAGCAACGCCGGCGGCGCGAACCGGTCGCCGAGCGTCTTCGCGAGGTGCTCGGCGATCGCGAGCCGGACGTCCAGTCCGACCAGATCGGTGGACCGCAGCGGTCCCATCGGGTGGCGATAGCCCAGTTCCATGGCCCGGTCGATGGACTCGGCGTCGGCGACGCCTTCCTCGAGCATCCGGATCGCCTCGAGCCCGAGGCACACGCCGAGACGGCTGGTCGCGAAGCCGGGGGAATCATTGACCAGCACCTCGGTCTTACCGAGCTGGGCGACCCACTCCCGGACCTTCTCGACGACGCCGGCGTCGGTGGCGGGGGCGCGGACGATCTCGACGAGCGTCGACGCCGGAACCGGGTTGAAGAAATGCATGCCGATCAGCCGCGCCGGGTCGTTCAGCGCCGCCCCCAGGCCGGCGATGGAAATAGAACTGGTGTTGCTGGCGATCACCGTCGACGAGTCGACCGTCTTCTCGACGAGCGAGAGCACGGACAGCTTGAGGTCCACCAACTCCGGCACCGCCTCGACCACCAGATCCAGGGCCGGCGGAAGCGCATCGGGGGCGGCCACCGTGGACACCCGTCCGAGGATCGTCGCGGGATCGACGTCGCCGAGCTTGCCGCGTTCGTGCGCGCGGTCCAGTCCGTCGGACACCCGCTTCAGGGCCGCCTCCCGGTCGCCGCTCTCGGCGATGGTGACGGTGGAGCCGAGGGTGGCGAAGACCTGCGCGATACCCGCGCCCATCCGGCCGCCGCCGACCACTCCGACGTTCTTCGGTGCTGTGCTCGTCATTTCTTCTCCAGAAAGGCAGTCATGCGGTCGTGTTTGTCGCGGCTCTCGAACAGCACCGCCTGGGCGATGTCGTCGGCGAACGGGTGCGAGCCCGGCGCGTCGACGATCATCTTCGTGAGCTTGAGCGCCAGCGGCGCCGAGCGCGTGATGCGGTCGATGACCTTGTGCGCTGCATCGATGTGCTCGCCGGGTGCGACGACACTCATCACCAGCCCGCTGCGCAGCGCGTCCTGCGCGTCGAGGTTCCGGCCGCCGAGCAGGACCTGCTTGGCGACGGACGTGCCGACCAGTTCGGGCAGCCGGTAACTGGCCCCGGCCGCGGCCATGATGCCCAGCCCCGGCTCGGGGTTCCCGAAGACCGCGGTCTCGGTGGCGATGCGGATGTCGCACGCGTAGGACAGTTCGGCGCCGCCGCCGAGCGCGTACCCGCTCACCGCCGCGACGGTGGGCAGCGGCAGCTTCGCGATGCGGTCGAACAGATTGCGGTTGATGCCGGCGAACGCCTCGTCGCGGCCGCGTTCGCGTAGTTCGGCGATGTCGGCGCCGCCGGCGAAGTGGTCGCCCTCGCCGGTCAGCAGCATCGGCTTCGGCGTCGCTTCCAGCGACGCGCACACCTGGTGCAGTTCGCCGATCATCTCCGCGTTGATCGCGTTGCGCTGCGCGGGACGGTGCAGCGTGACCACCATCCGGTCGTCGCGGTCCTCGATTTTCAGTGTGTTCACGGCGCCTCGATCAGCATCGCGACGCCCTGGCCGACGCCCACGCACAGCGTGGCGAGCCCGCGGCGGGCGCCTTCGCGTTCCATCCGGCCGAGCAGCGTCAGAAGGATCCGCGCACCCGAGCAGCCCAGTGGGTGGCCGAGTGCGATGGCGCCGCCGTCGGCGTTGACGATCGACTCGTCGAGCTTCAGTTGCCGGATCACCCCGAGCGACTGCGCCGCGAACGCTTCGTTGAGTTCGGCGGCGCCGAGGTCGGAGATCGACCAGTTGGCGCGGGCGAGGGCCTTGCGGGTGGCCGGGACCGGGCCCAGACCCATGACGTTGGGGGCGATGCCCGCGCTGGCGCTGGTGACGATGCGGCCGCGGACGGTCAGGCCGTACTTCTCCACCGCCGCCTCGCTCGCGACGACCAGTGCCGCGGCGCCGTCCGAGAGGGAGGACGACGAGCCGGCGGTCACGATGCCGTCCTTGCGGAACACCGGTTTCAGCGAGCCCAGTTTCTCCAGAGTGGTTCCTCGCCTGGGGGTTTCGTCGGCGGTCAGTTCACCGTCGCGCACCGGCACGGGCACGATCTCGCGCCCGAAGCGGCCGGCGTCGACCGCCGCGATCGCCCGCTCCTGGCTCCGCAGCGCGAAGGCGTCGCTCTCGGCGCGGGTGATGCCCTCGAGCGCGGCGACCTCCTCGGCCGTCTCGCCCATCGACAACGTCACCTTGCGGACGTCCGGTCCGGACCCGGCCGGAACGTCCCGGTCGGTGGCGGTGAATCGCGGGTTCGTGAAGCGCCAGCCGAGCGAGGTGTCGGCCACCTCTCCGGGGCGTGCCCACGGGGTGCCGGGCTTGGCCATCACCCAGGGTGCGCGGGTCATCGATTCGACGCCGCCGGCGATGACGATGTCGGCCTCGCCGCTGCGGATGGTGTGCGCGGCGGAGGCGACGGCGGTCAGACCGCTCGCGCACAGGCGGTTCACCGTGTAGCCGGGAACGCTGTCGGGCAGGCCCGCGAGCAGCACGGCCATGCGGGCGACGTCGCGGTTGTCCTCGCCTGCCTGGTTGGCGGCGCCGAGGATCACCTCGTCGACGGCGTCGCCCGGGATTCCGGCCCGGCGCGCGGCCTCGGCCACGACGAGACCGGCAAGGTCGTCGGGGCGCACTCCTGCGAGCGCTCCGCCGTATCGCCCCTGCGGGGTACGGGCTCCGTCCACCAGAAACACTTCGGCCACAGTCTTCTCCTTCACGGGGGTGCCCGTCTATTAATAACCGAATCTTCGGTCGGTACGCAAGAGGAGGTAGCGCACGAAAAGTTGCGATCCTCCCTTGACAACCAGCTGAGGAAGCGACGATTCTGTTAACCGACCGAACGTACGGTGAAATGGAGTTGTCGTGAGCAAGTTACTGGAAAGCTACGCCGCCGGACGCTGGTACACCGCGCCGGACGAGGGAACGCCGCTGCTGAGCGCGGTCGACAGCTCCGAGGTGGCGCGCATCTCCGCGACCGGACTCGACCTCGGCGAGATGGTGACCTACGCCCGCGAGGTGGGCGGACCGGCGCTCGCGAAGCTGACCTTCCACGAGCGCGCCGCCGCCCTCAAGGCGCTCGCCCTCACCCTCATGGCCGGCAAGGACGAGTTCTACGCCCTCTCCACCTCGACCGGCGCCACCAAGCGCGACTCCGGCGTCGACATCGACGGCGGCTTCGGCACCCTTCTCAGCTACGCCAGCAAGGCCAGGCGGGAACTGCCCAACGACACCGTCTACCTCGACGGCGCCTTCGAGCAGCTGGGCAAGAAGGGCACGTTCCTCGGCCAGCACGTCTACACCTCGCGCCGCGGCGTGGCCGTCCAGATCAACGCGTTCAACTTCCCGGTGTGGGGCTTCCTCGAGAAGCTCGCCCCCGCATTCATCGCCGGCGTCCCGTCGATCGTCAAGCCCGCGAGCCAGTCGGCCTATCTCACCGAGCTCGTGTTCCGTCGCATCATCGAATCCGGGCTGCTGCCCGAGGGTTCGGTCCAGCTGCTGTCGGGGAGCGCCCGCGGGCTGCTCGACCACCTCGGCGGGCAGGACTCCGTGGCATTCACCGGATCTGCCGACACCGCGGCCACCCTGCGGGCGCATCCGAACGTCGTCGGTGAGGGCGTCCACTTCAACGCCGAGGCCGATTCGCTCAACGCGTCGATCCTCGGCTCCGACGTCGAGCCCGGCAGCGAGGAATTCGACCTCTACGTCAAGCAGCTCGTCACCGAGATGACGGTGAAGGCCGGCCAGAAGTGCACCGCCATCCGGCGCGCCTTCGTGCCGACCGCACTGATGGACGACGTCATCGCCGCGGCCGAGGCCCGGCTGTCGCGCGTCGTGGTCGGCGCCCCCGACGCCGAAGGCGTCACGATGGGTGCCCTCGCCAGCCTCGAACAGCGCGACGAGGTCCTGAAATCGCTGCGCGGCCTGACCAAGACGGCGCAGATCGTGGTCGGCGACCCGGAGAACTTCGAGGTCGTCGGCGCCGACAAGGCGACGGGCGCATTCCTGCCGCCGATCCTGCTGCGCTCCGACGACAAGGACGCCACCGAACCCCACGACATCGAGGCCTTCGGCCCCGTCAGCACCGTCATCGGATACGAAAGCACCGACGAGGTCATCGAACTCGCCGCCCGCGGCAAGGGCAGCCTCGTCGCCTCCCTCGTCACCTGCGATTCCGCACTCGCCCGCGACATCGTGCTGGGCCTCGCCCCGTTCCACGGCCGCGTCCTCGTCCTCAACCGCGACGACGCGAAGGAATCCACCGGCCACGGCTCACCCCTGCCCGTCCTCGTGCACGGCGGCCCCGGACGCGCAGGCGGCGGTGAGGAACTCGGTGGCATCCGCGGCATTCTGCACCACATGCAGCGCACCGCGGTCCAGGCCACCCCCGACATCCTGACCGCGGTCGGAAACAAGTGGGTCACCGGTTCGCAGCGCAACGACGACGGCATCCACCCGTTCCGGAAGAACCTCGCACAGTTGCGGATCGGCGACACCATCGTCGGCGGCCCCCGCCAGGTCACGCTCGCCGACATCGACCACTTCGCCGAGTTCACCGGCGACACGTTCTACGCCCACACCGACCCCGAGGCCGCGGCCGCGAACCCCCTGTTCGGTGGCATCGTCGCGCACGGATACCTCGTCGTATCCCTCGCCGCCGGCCTGTTCGTCGAACCGAATCCCGGTCCCGTCCTCGCCAACTTCGGCGTCGACAACCTCCGGTTCCTCACCCCCGTCAAGGCCGACGACAGCCTCACCGTCACGCTCACCGCGAAGCTCATCACCCCGCGCAGCAGCGCCGACTACGGTGAAGTCCGTTGGGATGCAGTCGTCGTCAACCAGGACGGCGATCCCGTCGCAACGTACGACGTTCTCACCCTCGTCGCCAAAGGAGAAAACGCATGAGCTTCAAGGTCGCCGTCTGCTACGGCCAGCCCGATGACCCCGAGGCGTTCGACGCCTACTACCGCGACACCCACATGCCGCTGGCCCGCAAGGTTCCCGGCCTGTCCGACTTCACCTGGGGCAAGTGCAGTGCCCTCGACGGCGGGACGCCGCCGTACTACGCGGTCGCGAGCCTGGTCTTCCCCGACGCCGCCACCATGAAGTCCGGGTTGCAGTCCGAGGAGATGAAGCAGGCGGGCAAGGACGTCCGCAACTTCGCCACCGGCGGCGTCACCATGTACGTCCAAGAAGAAGAATCCGTCTACAACCAGTAGGAGAACCATGACTGTCGACGCATCCGCGGAATGCCGTATCGCGCGGAAGATGTTCGAGGCCGACAACGCGTCCCAGGCGCTCGGCATCGAGATCCTCGAGCTCAGCCCCGGCCACGCGGTCGCGTCGATGGTCGTGGGTGAGACCATGGTCAACGGCCACGGCATCACCCACGGCGGGTTCGTGTTCACCCTCGCCGACACCGCATTCGCGATGGCGTGCAACGGATACGACTCACCCGCCGTCGCCGCCCGCGCCGACATCCGATTCCTGACCGCCACCCGCCTCGGCGACACCCTCGTCGCCGAGGCCGTGGAACGGGCCCGATTCGGGCGCAACGGCATCTACGACGTCACCGTCCGGCGCGGCGACGACGTCATCGCCGAGTTCCGCGGCGACAGTCGTGCGCAGCCGCGCCCGTGAGCATGTGCGCTTCGCGCCTGTGAGTACTTATTAACCGCGGGACGTTAACAAGTACTCACGGGTGCGAAGCACACAACACGTCCGATCTCCAGCGCGACCCAGACCGCACCGTCCGGTCCCACGGCGATCCCGTGCGGCTCCGAAGACGGTGTCGGCAGGTCGTATTCGGTGATGTCGCCGCCCGGCCCGATGTGTCCGATGCGGTTTGCGCCCCATTCGGTGAACCAGCAACCGCCGTCGGGGTCGGCGACGACGGCGTGAGGTCGAGCGGAGCGGTCCGGGAGTGCGAACTCGTCGATCCGGCCCTGGACGGAGATCCGGCCGATCTGCCCGGCGCCGATCTCGACGAACCACAGCGCGTCGTCGGTCCCGCGGGTGATCCCCACCGGTCCGGCGGCGGGCGTGGGCAGCGAATGCACCGCGACGTTGCCGTCGACGTCGATACGGCCGATCGCGTTCGCCTGGTTGAGCGTGAACCACAGTGCGTCGTCCGGACCCGACGTGATCGCCGAAGGGAACCCGCCGTCCGTGGGCAGAGGAAACTCGGTGATCTGCCCGTCAGTGGTGATCCGCCCGATCCGGTCGGCATTCGTCTCGGTGAACCACAGTGCGTCGTCCGGGCCGGCGACGATCCCGAACGGGCCGCTGTCCGGGGTCGGGGTCGGGAAGGAATCGATCGCACCGTCCGACGTCAGCCGCCCGATCCGGTGGTCGCGGAATCGCGTGAACCACAAGGCGTCGTCCGGACCCGACGTGATGATGGTGGGCCCACACTCCGCGGTGTCGAGCGGATACGTCGCGACTTCGCCGTCGACGGTGAGGCGCGCGATGCGACCGGCGTGGACGAGCGTCACCCACAAGGCCTGGTCGGGCCCGGCCGTGATCGCATACGGCCCCGACGTCTCGTCGGAGACGGTGAACTCCTGGATTCTCATGCGCTCCGCACCTGTGAGTACTTGTTAACAACGGGACGTTAATAAGTACTCACGGGCGCGCAGCGCCTATCGGGGCCGCGTGCTTTCCGCGTTCGGAGGCGGCGGCGTCGCGCGCTGCCCGCTCGGTGGCGGCCGCTTCGATGGCGATCGCGTGATCCACCGCGTGCGGCGCGATGCCCAGGTTGTCCAGCGTGTCCCACAGACTCGACAGAGCGGCCTTCGGGTCGAGGTAGTACTCCGACTCGCGGACGCGCCAGAACGTCCAGCCGCACCGTTTGAGTTCCTGCTCGCGTTCGAGGTCCGCGATCCGTTGTTCCGGGGTGGTCGAGAACGCGTCACCGTCGCATTCGACGGCGAGTCTCATGGTGCCACCGGTGACGACGAGGTCGATGCGCCGATTGTTCACCTCGACTTGGGAATTGACGTGATAGCCGCGTTCGGCGATGTCGTTGAACACCCGCTGCTCGAGCAGGTTGTCGAACGGGGGGATCCGGACGTCGCGGTCGACGTCCTGCGGCATGGGGTCGGCCGGTGCCGGCGACGTCGACATCATGTAGCTGAGCAGGGAGTTGCGCAGGTCGGCCCGCTTCAGTTCGTCGACGGTCACGGAGTGGAACAGCCACAGCTGGTCCTGCGCCCGTGACGCCGCGACGTTGAACCGTCGCTTGTACTGGTTCGCCGTCAGCGGTGCGAAGTTCTGCTCGGGTCCCACGACCATCGACAGGAAGACGACGCTCCGTTCGTCGCCCTGGAAGTCGGGCGGCGTCCCGACCCGCAGTCGCCGCTGCTCCCATTGTTCGATGCCGATGCGCTTGACGAGTTCGGTTCGAATGGCGTCGACCTGGGACTGCCCCTGCAGCACGACGATTCCGAACGTCTTCCCGTCGTAGCGGGGGTCGACGAGGCATTCGATGAGCTGGTCGACGAGGGCGGCGGCCTCGACGTGGTTGGTCAGCGTCGCGTCCTTGCCCGCCACGGTGGCGTCGGATACGTACGTATGTTTCAGCGGCGGAAGCCGATCCGCGCCGAACTGCCGCACCGGGACCAGCGGCAGTTCGCCGTAGAACTGGGTGCTCGACCAGTTGATGATCTCGGGCATCGAGCGGAAGTGCTCGCGGAGCCGGACCACCTGCCCGAAGCTGGTGCGCAGGATCGAGAACAGGCTCGACCGCGGCGTGAGCGTGGCCTGCACGTACTCCGGAAGGTCCGGCAGGTAGGCGTCGAGCCGGGTGAACACGTCGTCGAGGGTTCCGGTGGTGGGGATGTCGGCGGGTGCGCACTGTTTGTCGTCTCCGACGACGATCACCCGCGGTGCCAGCCACAGCAGGAACAGGTTGGTGATGTCGGCCTGGCTCGCCTCGTCGACGATGACGACGTCGAAGCTGCCCGGCACGGGCGGGATCGACGCGAGGACCTGCTGCAGCGGCATCACCCACGCGGGCACCGCGCCCTGCGCCTCGCCCATCGCGGATCGTGCTGCGCTGCGGTACTTCTCGGCGTATTTACCGGCACCTGCACCGATGCTCGAGATGTGCTCGCGGTACGTCTGCAGCGCCCGCACCTGATCCGCCGTCAGATGTTCGAGGCAGTCGCGCCAGGCGGTGGCCGCCGCGAGCCGCGCCGTCAGATGCGCGAGATCCGCGTCGACGGCATTGAGTTCGGCTTCCAGTTCCTGCTCACGACCGGCACGGTGCTGTTCGGTGACCCATTGGCGGGCACGGCGCCACGCCCAGGCCTCCGACATCTGCCAGCTCATCTCGTCCCACTCGGTGAGCGCCGCCGTTCTGCGCACCAGTTCGTACAGCGCCGGGGCGACGGGTGAGAGTTTGTCGGACAGTTCGTCGAACAGTCGCTGATCCTGCTGTTCGACGCGGGCGATCGCGTAGCGGCTGAGGGCATCCGAGAGGGCCGCGTTGTCGGCCTGATCGAGCGCCGCCACCAGGGCGGTGCCTTCCGGCGACGGTCCCGCGTCGACCTCGGTGGAGACGGCCGAGACGATGGCGTCGAGTTCCGCACGGGCACTGTCCACGTCGGCACGCGTGGTGATCGCCTCGGCGGCCCCGGCCACCGCGACGGCATCCGCGAGAGTGCGGATCCGCGGCGCGTTCGGGGACAGTGCGAACAGTTCGCGGGCCAGCGCGTCGCGGGAGACGAGGAGGGCGCGCACCCGAGCCACCCGGCCGACGATCATGTTGAGGCTGTCGACCTGGACGGCACGGGATCCGTTCATGTCGACCGGAATCCGGAGGTCCGCCAGCAGGGTGGCGGCGGTCTGCGCGGCGTCGTGGGCGCGCAGGTGCTCGGTCACGAGCCGCACCGTGGCGGCGGTCGTGGCGGGTGCGCCGTCGACGGTGGCATCGAGGCCGAGTTCTTCGACGGCCTTCTGCTCTTCGCTGCGACGGAAACGTGCCTTCCACTCGACGGCGCCGGATTCCATCGCGACGGCGAGTGCACCGACCGCCTGCAGTGCGGGTCGGGTCATGACGGCGCACTGGACGTCGTGCGCACCGATGTAGCGGTCGGCGGCCGCGGCCGCCTCGACGATCGCGGGCAGGGCGTCCAGCCGACCCCACAGGTGCGTCGCACGGCCGGAGAGGACCGTGTCGGCGAGGCCCTGGAACTGGCCGTCGAGGTCGAGGACGTCGTGAGCGCGGGCCTGCAGTTCCTTGCAGTGCCGGCGAACGGTGTACGCGGTCTCGGGGTCGACGCCCCCGAGGACCTCGAGCAGATGCGCCGACTGCGGGGTGTCGATGGGGATACTGGTCGACGCCCGCGAGCAGAGTCGTTCGAGTTCGGCCCGGTTGGGCAGCAGCGAGTCGAGCACGGGAAGCGTCTGACGGGACCGCCGCGCCCGTTCGGGGGATGCGGTCACCGAGAGGCGGCGCAGCGTCTCGACCTCGGTGCCGGTGAGGGGCGGCTGCTCGCTCAGCAGCGGACCGGGAAGCCACTCGAAGGCATCCTGCAGACCCATGACCTTGCGGACGATGGTGGCGGCGGTGCCCTCGTAGCCGTCCGCGACAGCGTCGTGGAGGTAGGTCTCCGACTCGCGCAGCGCCTTCACCTGCTCGAGCACGACCGCCCGCTTCTGCACGGCCTCGTCCCGCTGGGCACGGAGATCGGCGATCTTCTGGCCCTCGCTGTGCGGGTTGAACGACGACTTCCGTTCGGCGATCGTCGCGACGCTGCGGGTGAGCTCGTCCGAGCCGCCGCGGGAGAGATCGGTGATGGAGACGCACAGTTCCTGCATCTCGGGCGGGAGCTTGTCCCTCAGCACCCGAAGCGCCTGCGCCTTCTCGCTCGTGACGAGCACCCGCTGGCCGCGCGCGAGCAACGCCGACACCAGGTTGGCGATCGTGTGGGTCTTGCCCGTGCCGGGCGGGCCCTCGACCACCACTCCGCTGTCGCCGCCGAGCCGCTCGATGATCTGCGACTGCTCGGCGTTGGCCGGGAGCGGGAAGAGCGGGTCCTCGGCGAGCGTCGACGAGGTGGCGGCGCCGGTGCGCTCGAGCCACGACAGCCGGTCTGCCGGCTCGATCGCCTCGACCAGCTGCGCGAGCCCGAGGGGAACGGTCGCGCCGTCGCGTTCGAGGTGGGAGATCATCTGCTCGTAATACTCGACCAGCGCGAACGCACTGCGCTTCCGCAGGACCAGGGCCGGCGACAGCGTGAGGGTGCCGTCGGCGTCGGCGTCGGGTGGCCGGACGCCGTCCCGCACCGTGACAGGCGTCATCAGCGACTTCGGTGCCCACTCCGCGAGCAGTGCGCGAACGCCGTCGCTCAGCGGCGACGCGGCCGTGTCCTGCAGTTGCTTCTGCAGCGGCATCGCGTGCGCGCTGTCGTAAATGTCCAGTCCGGTGAACAGCTGGGAGTCCTCGAGCCGGGGCTGCGAGCCCGCGATCAGCCGCACCAGCAGGTCGCCGGTCCGGGGGTCGCGGTGGATGCTCGCGGACTGGGTGACCAGGTGGGTCTGGGCGCCGTCGACCGGACCGGCGCCCGCCAGGGTCAGCAGACCGGACGCGAGAACAAGTTCGATCGACTCGGGGCGGGCGTTCAGCTCCTGCAGCATCCGCTGCAACGACTGGTACAGATCGGCGTGCGGGCGACGCTCCCGGTCGGCCTTCGCCCACGCCTGCCAGCGCGGCACGTAGGCGTCGAACGCCTGCCGGACGTCATACGCGCGACGCACGTCGTATTCCTCGTCGGAGTCCTCTGCGTAGGCGTCGGACGCGTTCAGTTCGAGATCGGAACGCGAGCTGTCGGAGCGGGCCGACGCATCCACCCAGCCGGCCAGGACCGTGGGCAGTTCCGGCGGATCCTCGACACCGATGAGGGGCACGCGCAGGACGATGTCACCCTGCGCGGCGTCGGAATCGAGTTGGATCGTCCGGCCGTCCTGATGCAGCCATTCGACCTGTTCGTGCTGGTCGACGCGGAGGACCGGCTTCGTGCGAGCCCTGACGATCTCACGCAAAAACTGCAGCAGGCGCTGGACGCGGCCTGCGAGCTCGGCGTCGTTTTCGGGACTCGACAATGTAAACCTCTGCGAATTCTCGGTGATGACGTGCGCTTGCCCCCGCAGTGCACACTATCGGGTCGAGGGGGTGAACTTCGAGGCGTCATCCCCTGGCAGAGGGACTGGACGGTCGCTCGAGGTGCCGCACGGACCTCGATTCGTACCGGCCGGTCTCTACTGTTCACCCGTGCCGGCGGTGAAGTCCCCGGTCTGCTTGCGCATCGGTTCGTTCGCCTCGAACACGTCGCGGAGTTCGGGACGGAACGGCAGCAGTGCCGGGATGGGGCGTGGAAACGTCGGTCGAGCGCGAGGACGGCAGAAGGACGCGGCCGCTCAGCGTCCGCCGCGTCGCAGGGTCACGCGATAGGTGTAGTGCTCGGGCAGGAAGTAGCTGACCGCCAACTCGACGGTCCGCCCTTCCGAATCGGAATAGAGGCGGTCCACCCGCAGCATCGAATGGCCTTCGGGGCAGCCGAGTTCGCGGGCCACGTCCGCGGGGGCGGGTGCGACCGTGATCGATTGCGCCGCCTCGATGATGGGGCTGCGCAGGTGCGGCTCCAGCAGACCGATGATCGTGTACGCACTGACGGCGCCCTCGGACATCTCGGGTGCGTCGACGACGAGCCGGGCGATCTCGTCGGGAAGGTACACGGTGGTCAGCACGAACGGGGTGTCGTCGTGGCGTCGCCGGAACACGACCGTGTGGACGAGGTCGGTGTCGAGGCGGAGCCTGCTCGCGGCCTCGATGTCGACCCGGCGGCGCAGCGGGGAGACCACCTCCATGGTGGTGTCGGTGGACAGATTCATCAGATCCTCGATCGACCCCAGCTGACGCAGGTATCGGCCGTCGGACTCGGCTGCGAACGTCCCGCGGCCCGGGACCCGGTAGACGATGCCCTCGGCTACCAGGTCCTGGAATGCGCGTCGCACGGTCTGCCGGCTCACGCCGTGCTGTTCCGCGAGCTCGAATTCGGTAGGGAGCTTGAGGCCGCCGCGGTACTTGCCCGCGGCTATGTGTTCACGGAGCTGCTTCGACACCAGCTGGTACGCCGGCTCCGTCTCTCGTTCTCGTTCCCTACCGTTCATCGCGCACCGATCCTACGTGCAGGTTGCCGGACTACAGACCGCCCCGCGACACGAGTTGCGAGACGATGACGTTGCGCTGGATCTCGTTGGTGCCCTCGCCGACGATCATCAGTGGGGCGTCCCGGAAGTACCGCTCGACGTCGTACTCGGTGGAATAGCCGTAGCCGCCGTGGATGCGCACCGCGTTGAGGGCGATGTCCATCGCGACTTCGGACGCGTACAGCTTGGCCATGCCGGCCTCCATGTCGCACCGATCACCGCTGTCGTACTGCTCGGCCGCATGCCAGGTCAGCTGCCGTGCCGCCGTCAGCTTGGTTGCCATGTCGGCCAGGTAGTTGCCGATCGACTGGTGCTTCCAGATCGGCTTGCCGAAGCTCTCCCGCTGCTGCGCGTAGGCGAGGGAGTCCTCGAGCGCCGCCGTGGCCACGCCCAGCGCCCGGCAGGCCACCTGGATGCGTCCGGTCTCGAGGCCCTTCATCATCTGCGCGAACCCCTTGCCCGGGGTGCCGCCGAGGATCGCCGTGGCGGGGGTGCGGTAACCGTCGAACGACAGCTCGCACGTCTCGACGCCCTTGTAGCCGAGCTTCGGTAGATCCCGCGACACCGTCAGACCGGGACCGTGTTCGACCAGGACGATCGAGATGCCCTTGTGCTTGGGGGTCGCGCTCGGATCGGTCTTGCAGAGCAGCGCGATCAGGCCGGATCGGCGGGCGTTGGAGATCCACGTCTTCGAACCGGTGATCACCAGATCGTCGCCGTCGGTCTTGGCGTTGGTGGACATGGCCTGCAGATCCGAACCGCCGCCGGGCTCGGTCAGCGCCATGGTGGCCCGGATCTCGCCGGTTGCCATCTTCGGCAGGTACTGCTGCTTCTGCTCCTCGGTGCCGTACAGCGACAGCAGCTTCGCGACGACGGTGTGCCCGCCCATGGCTCCGGCCAGGCTCATCCACCCGCGGGCCAGTTCCTGGGTCACCTGCGCGTAACAGGGCATCGACACCGGAGATCCGCCGTACTCCTCCGGGACCGCCAGACCGTAGATCCCGATCTGCTTCATCTGCTCGATCCACTTCTCGGGGTACTCGTTGGCGTGTTCCACCGCCTGCACCGTCGGCTTCACGTCGCGGTCGATGAAGGCGCGCACCGTCTCGACCAGGTACGCCTCTTCCTCGTTCAGCTTGCCCATCACTCCACCTCGCACTCGCACAACATTTGTACGGCCATACTCCGATAATGTCTGCCTAAAGTCAACGATCGGTCTTGACATGAGGGCTGCGCCGCTGCCAGCATCAGCAGCGCAGCCCTACCGGGCTGGCCGTACATATCCAGCCCGAACCGGGCTCCCGGACCCTAGGAATGAAGCATCGTGCAGAACCTCACCCGCAGGCGCGCCGTTCTGGTGGCCCCCGGATCCGACGAACGCAAGGCCGTCAAGGCGCTCGGGTCGACCGCCGACGAGGTGGTCCTCGACCTCGAGGACGCCGTCGCACCGGCCAGGAAGGCCGACGCCCGCGACCTCGTGCGCCGTCTCGTGCGCGAGTCCGACGGCTCCCGGGCCGTCTCGGTCCGCATCAACGCGCTCACCACACCGTGGGCCGAGGACGACCTGGCCCTGTGTGCGTCCCTCGGCGCCGCGCTCACGAGCATCGTGGTTCCCAAGGCGGAGACCGCGCAGGATCTGGCGCACGCCGATCAGGCTCTCGCCGGCACCGACATCGGGTTGCAGGCTCTCGTCGAAACTCCGGTCGGGGTGCAGAACATCGGCGACATCACCCGGTCCGTCGCCCGGCTCGAGTCCGTCATCATCGGCTACGCCGATCTCGGGGCGGCCCTCGGCCGTTCCCGCTCCGCCCTCCCCGAGCACTGGCTCGCGATCCAGGACGGCGTCCTCGTCGCCGCCCGCGCCGCCGGCATCCAGGCGATCGACGGCCCATTCCTCGGAATCGCCGACGACGACGCGTTCCGCCACTCGGCAGCATGGACCAGCGCACTCGGATTCGACGGGAAATGGGTCATCCATCCCGTCCAGGTCGATTCGGCCGCTTCGGCGTTCACCCCCACCGACACCGCAGTCGAGGACGCGCGTCGCGTGATCGACGCACTCGCCGCCGCCGAGGCCGCGGGCAGCGGGGCCGCGCAACTCGACGGGCAGATGCTCGACGAGGCCGTCGCGGTGGCCGCACGTCGGGTCCTCGCCCAGGTAGGTGCACAGTGACGATCACGCAGACCTACGTCGGTGGACCGTACTTCGACGAACTCGAGGTGGGGCAGGTGTTCGACACCGCCCCCGCCGTCACCCTGACCAGCGGCCTCGCCGCCGCCCATCAAGCCATCCTCGGCGACCGCCTGCGGCTGCCCCTCGACGCGCACCTGTCCCGGACCGTCACCGGATCTGCCGAGGCCGTGGCGAATCCCGGTCTCGTCTGCGACGTCGCCATCGGGCAGTCCACGCTCGCCACGCACCACGTGAAGGCCAACCTGTTCTACCGCGGCCTCCGCTTCCACCACTTCCCCCACATCGGCGACACCCTGTACACCCGCACCGAAGTGGTGGGCCTACGCGAAAATTCGGCGAAGCCGGGACGCAAGCCCACCGGGCTGGCGGCACTCCGGATGACGTCCACCGACCAGGACGGCCGCACCGTCCTCGACTTCTACCGCTGCGCGATGCTCCCGTTGAGCGAGAACCCCGACGACGACCGCGTCCGCAAGTCCGACGACCTGTCCGCGATCGGTCCGCAGACCGAGCAGGCCCTCGCCGCCCCCGAGGGCTGGGACCTCGCCCGCTACCGCGACACGGTTCCCGGACAGCACTTCTCGACCGACCTCGCCGGCTCGGTCCTGCGGAGCAGCGGCGACGTGGTGTCGAGCGCCCCCGAACTGGCGCGCCTCACCCTCAACATCGCGGCCACCCATCACGACGAACGGGTCGGTGCGGACGGACGGCTCGTCTACGGCGGGCACACCATCGGCATCGCGCTCGGGCAGGCCACGCGCGCGCTGCCCAACCTCGTCACGGTCCTGGGCTGGAAGTCCTGCGACCACACCGGTCCCGTCCACGAGGGCGACACCCTCACCAGCGAACTCGAGATCGAGAGCGCCGAGGCGTTGCCCGGCGGTGGCGGCGTAGTGCATCTGCGTTCACTCGTGTTCGCGCACAACGCCGCAGCGTCCGACGTTCCCGTCCTCGACTGGCGTTTCACCGCCCTCATGGCCTGACCTCCACCATCAAGGAGCTTCTCTCGTGACTGCCCACACTCCCCTTGCCGGACTTCGGATCGTCGAGGTCTCCAGCTTCATCGCGTCCCCCCTGTGCGGGCTGACGCTGTCTCAGCTGGGGGCCGAGGTGATCCGGGTCGACCCCGTCGGCGGCTCCGCCTGCTACAAGCGCTGGCCGGTCACGAGTGACGGCGAGAGCATCTACTGGACCGGACTCAACCGCGGGAAGCGGTCCGTGGCCGTCGACATGCGCAGCCCCGAGGGGCAGGAACTCGTGCAGCAACTGGTCACGGCCCCCGGTGCGGGTGGCGGAATCCTCGTCACCAACGCCGGTGGCCGTGACTGGCTCACCCACGACACGCTCAGAGCCCTGCGCTCCGACGTCATCACCCTCGAAGTTCTCGGTGGCACCGACGGTTCCCCCGCCGTCGACTACACCGTCAATGCGGGACTCGGCTTCCCGTCCATCACCGGTCCCACCGATCATGCCGGCGTCGTCAACCACGTCCTGCCCGCGTGGGACGTGATGTGTGGGCTGTACGCCGCGCTGGCCGTTGCCGCCGCCGTCCGGCACCGCGACGCCACCGGGGAGGGCACCCACATCCGCCTGCCGCTCGAGGACGTCGCGCTCGCCACCGCCGGCACGCTCGGTTACCTCACCGAAGTCCAGATCAACGGCACCGGCAGGCCGGCGACCGGAAACTCGGTCTACGGCACGTACGGAACGGATTTCACCACCAGCGACGGCGAACGGTTCATGATCGTCGCCCTCACCCCGCGTCACTTCCGTGACCTGGTCGCCGTCACCGGAACCACGGCCGCCGTGGAAGCACTCGCCACCGCACTCGACGTGGACTTCGCGCGCGAAACCGATCGCTTCACCCACCGCGACGTCCTCACGGCCCTGTTCGCCCGCTGGTTCCGCGAGCACACCGCAACCGAAGTGGCCGAGGCACTCTCGAAGACGTCCGTGCTCGCCGAGCGCTACCGCACCTTCGAGGAAGTGGTGAAGTCCGGGGAACTCGAGAAGAACCCGATGTTCACTCCCCTCGACCAGCCGCGCATCGGCACCTACCTCGCGTCCGGGCATCCCGCGTCGTTCGACGGCCACCACGCCACCGTCGCACCCGCCTCCGCAGTCGGCGACGACACCGGCAGCGTGCTCCGCGACCTCCTCGGCAGCTCCGACTCCGACATCGCCAAACTCCTCGACAGCGGCATCGTCGGGGGGAAGTAAGCGTCGGGCAGACCGAGGCGTCTGCCCCGGTCTGCTGCGATCTCGGCTACACGGCGGCGGTGGTGGCCGCCGCCGGATGGGGTGCCGATTGGGTGTGGAGGTAAACGAACAGCTGGCGTAGCCCGAACGACCAGTCCGGCAAGGTCGCGGTGGCGCCGACCTCGTTGATCAGTGAACCGAGATGTTGGCTGCTGATGGTGACGACGTCGCCGGCCTTGTGCGTGAAGCCTTGCCCTGGCAGGTCGCGATCAACGGTCGGAGCGAAAAGGGTTCCGGTGTAGAGAGCGAAACCGTCGGGGTACTGGTGGTGATCACCGGTGGTGGCCGAGACCAGTTCCTCGAACGGGCGGCTGATCCGGGCGAGGCTGTTCGTGCCCTCCATCGTGAATCCGTCCGTGCCGTTGACGCGAAGCCGAATCTCTTCCGACCGCACGGTCTCGAGAGTGAACTGCTCATCGAAGAGCCTGACGAACGGCCCGAGCGCACTCGAGGCGTTGTTGTCCTTCGCCTTCCCGAGAAGCAATGCGCTGCGGCCTTCGACGTCCCGCAGGTTCACGTCGTTTCCGAGTGTGGCTCCGACGATGCTGCCGACCGAGTTCACGATCAGGACCAGCTCGGGCTCCGGGTTGTTCCATGACGAGAACGAGGGGATGCCGATCTTCGAACCCAAACCCACCGACGACAGCACCGGCGCCTTCGTGAACACCTCTGGATCGGGTCCGATCCCCACCTCGAGGTACTGCGACCACAGTCCCTCCTCGAGGAGGATGCGCTTGGTCGCGGCCGCCTCGGGCGATCCCGGCCGCAGCGTGGAGATGCTGCCCCCGATCGCCTGCCCGATCAGCGCCCGGACCTCCGCCGCGCGGTCCGGATTGCCCGCAGCCCGTTCCTCGATGACCCGCTCGATCATGCTCTCGACGAACGTGACGCCGCACGCCTTGACCACCTGCAGGTCGACCGGAGCGAGGAGACGGGCTCGGCTCGGATCCCGCGCGAGGGACGCATCTATCAGGTCGGCGAGGTGCCAGCGCGGAGTGGTTGTCGCGTCGTCGACATCGCTGACGACGGTGGGTGATTCGAGTAGTTCGGAGACGGTCGCAGCGATCGTGGTCAGGTCGAAGACGCTCCCGTCGCGGATCGCGACCACCCGAGGCCCGCCCGTCTCGATGTCCCACACCCTTCCGATCAACCGGGCCTGGTCGACGTCCCGCGGCAACACCTGGTCGAGAGTCATCGCTGGATCCCCTTCCGCTCCGGACGGCGCCACTCGCCGTCGACCCGCTGTGCAATTCCCCATGGGTTTCCGTCCTGCAACGGTTCGGGCAGCCGCGCCGAGGGGAACGACTGGTACGCGACCGGACGGAGGAACCGACCGACCGCCGCGGTGCCCACGGACGTGGTCGTCGAGGTGGTTGCCGGATACGGCCCACCGTGGTGCTGTGCGTAGCTGACCGTCACACCGGTGGGCCAGCCGTTCCACAGCACCCGGCCACTGATGTCGGCGAGGACGGCGGCCAGTTCGCTGACATCGTCGTCATCATCGGCCTGCAGTGTCGTGGTGAGCTGGCCTTCCAGAAGCCGAGCGAGCCCTACGAGTTCAGCCGTGTCACCGTATTCGACTACGAGGCTTGCGGGACCGAACATCTCCTGCCGCACCAGTTCCGGGTTCGCCCGAACGTGCGCTGCGGTCGTACCGAGTACGGTCGGGGCGGGCGGCGTCGCACAGTTCCCGTCGACGACCGCGTCGACGCCGGGCTCGCCCCTGACCGCGGTCACCGCCGCGCGGTATCCGTCGTGGAGGCGATCGTTGAGAAGCCGGGTCGGCTCGAAACCCTCGAGGGCACGGGACAGGACCGACGCGACGGCACCGATGTCGCCGGCCGGCACGAACAACAGACCTGGCTTGGTGCAGAACTGCCCCATGCCGAGAGTGAAGGACTGCGCGTAGCCGGTAAGGATGTCGTCGCGGCGGCTCCTCCACGCGCTCTCCGTGACGAAAACCGCGTTGACTCCGCCGAGTTCGCCATAGAAGGGAATGGGTTCCGGACGCGCCGAAGCCCGGTCGAAGAGTGCGCGGCCGCCGGTGGTGGAACCGGTGAATCCGATGGCCTTGACCAGCGGGTGATCCACGAGAGCCTCGGCTGCGGGACGCCCCGTCACGAGTGCGAAGATTCCGCTGGGTGCTCCTGCGGTCTCGAGGGCGGTGACCACGACCTCAGCTGTGCGCGCGGCCAGATCGAGGTGCCCGTCGTGCGCCTTATGGACGACGGCGCATCCGGCGGCCAGCGCCGAGGCGCTGTCACCACCCATGACGCTGAACGCGAAGGGGAAATTCGATGCTCCGAAAACACCGACGACGCCCAGCGGCACATTGACGCGGCGGATGTCGGGACGCGGGCCCACCCCCCATGTGTCGTCGGCGTGGTCGATGGTGGCGTCGAGGTGCTCGCCGCGCCGGATCTCGTCGGCGAACAGGCGGAGCTGGAAAGTGGTGCGCCGCAGTTCGCCCTGAAGCCGAACAGTTCCGAGATGGGTTTCGCCGACAGCGATGTCGATCAAGGCCGGCGCATCGCTCTCCAGGCCGTCCGCGACGGCCTCGAGCCAACTCGCGCGGGTGTCCGGCGTGACGGTTCGTGCCTTCTCGAAGGCTGCGTGGGCCGCTTCTACCGTCCGATCCAGATTCTCGATACTCGTGGTCACGACGCCACTTCCACTTCGGTCGCGGTGGTTGCTGCGCGGCCGTTCACCTCGTGCCAGCCGGCACCGTCGGGGAACACCCAGTGGTCCTTCGATGCCGTGAGCATCTCTGCACCGATTCCCGGCAGCGTGGGTGCGGCGTAGCGGCCACCTACGATTCGGACGGGTTCGGCGAAGTGCTCGTGCAGGTGATCGACGTACTCGATCATGCGTCCCTCCTGTGAACCGCTGACGGCCGCGTAGTCGAAGAACGAGAAGTGCTGGACGAGTTCGCACAGCCCGACACCACCGGCGTGCGGGCAGACCGGTACCCCGTAGCGCGCGGCCAGCAGCATCGTCGCGATGTTCTCGTTGACCCCCGCGACCCGCGTGGAGTCGAGTTGGAGGACGTCGATCGCCTGGGCCTGTAGCAGCTGTTTGAATACGATGCGGTTCGCGACGGCCTCTCCCGTGGCGACGCGCGTCGGCGAAACACCCTTGCGGATGTCGGCGTGGCCGAGGATGTCGTCGGTGCTGGTCGGTTCCTCGATCCAGTACGGTTCGAACGGTGCGAGCCGGTTGACCCATTCGATGGCCTCGGCGACCTCCCATCGCTGGTTGGCGTCGATCGCGATCGGCAGATCGCCGACGGCCTCACGTGCGAGGGCGAGGCGACGAAGATCGTCCTCGACACTCCCGCCGACCTTGAGCTTGATCATGGAGAAGCCTTCCGCGGCCGCCTCCCTGCTGAGCCGCACGAGCTTCTCGTCGCTGTAACCCAACCACCCGGGCGACGTCGTGTAGGCGGGGTATCCGTCGGCCTGCAACGCGGCGATACGGTCGTCCTTGCCTGCGCTTGCGCGCTGGAGGATGTCGAGTGCCTGCGCGGGATCGAGTGCGTTTCGGATGTGTGTGAAGTCCACGACGTCGACGATCTCCTCCGGGGCCATCGTGCTGAGCAGCAGCCAGAGCGGCTTGCCTTCGCGTCGAGCGCGAATGTCCCACAGCGCGTTGATCAATGCTCCGCAGGCCATCTGACTGACGCCCTTCTCCGGGCCGAGCCACCGCAGCTGCGAGTCGTGAACCAAACTCTTGGATGCGGCGCCGAGATCGAAGATCAGTGCCTCGACGTTCCGGCCGATCAGCAACTGCGCATAGGTGTCGATGGCGTGGGTGATGACGTCGTTACCGCGACCGCAGGTAAAGACGAAGCCGTGCCCCTCCTCGCCGTCGTCCGTGCGGATCGTGACGTAAGCGGCGGAGTAGTCGGGGTCGACGTTGACGGCATCCGAGCCGTCGAGTTCGAGCGACGTCGGGAACCGGACGTCCGCGGTGGTGATGGAAGCGATGCGAGACATGGGCACTCACCTTCAAGGATCGTATAGGAATTTCCGTAATCATATAGGGCGCGCGCCGGGCGTCAACCCCCATTGCACTGCTGGTCGACATGCAGCGGGTTCGCGGCGTATACAGTCGGCAGGTCGATATGCCCGTGACCTGCACAGCACTGTCGCGGCCCAGAGGAGCAGAGAGAGGTAGCCATGCCCCGGCGAAACGCGCCCGATGCTCCGAAGGCCACACCGAAAGTGGCGGCGGGCGAGGTCTATTCAGCCCTCCGAGACTCCATCGTGGCCAGCGAGATACCGCCGGGCACCCGAATGAACATCGACGCCATCGCGCGCGATCTCGGGGTCTCACAGACGCCGGTGCGTGAGGCATTGCAGCGACTCGAGGGCGACAACCTGGTGGTCTACAGCCCGGGCCGCGGGTACAGCACCACTCCGTTACTCGAATTGCCTGAACTCCGATCGCTCTTCGAGTTCCGCCTACTCGTAGAGCCGTGGGCCGCACGATCAGCGGCAGTAGATCGCCTCGCGAACCCCAGCGACCGCCTCGATCGAGAGTTGGACGCCTTCGAGCGCCGGGTCGACCTGGGCGGAGATCTACGCCAGGACCTCGTCGCCCACGACACCCTCTTCCACGACACCGTCCTCGGCGCCGCCGGCAATCGCGTGGTCCAGCAGGCGTTCGTCCAGACGCATTGCCACCTGCACATCTTCCGGCTCTACCCCGCAGATGTCGACGGAACGGTCACCGTCACCGAACATCGCCGAGTATGGGAAGCAATCCGCAACTGCGAACCGGAAGCGGCCGAGCAGGCCATGGCCAACCACATCCGGAACTCCTTCACGAGATTCGCGCAGGCCTTCGACGGCACACTCCCGGCCCTCGACCCGGCGGCGACGAAGCCGTCGTCCGCGACGCGCATCGTCCGTTAGACGCCACTCCCCGAAGGACCCGTTGCCCGCGGGTCCAGCTTGGACGGGCGTCACCTCCACCCTTGACAGTGATGGCGATCACCTGATTCCATGCTCCCTATACGATCACGACGGTTCCTATACGATTCCGCTCCAATCGACACCTTCCACGCCTCGGCACTCGATATCCGAGGCCACAATGGTCAGGTCAGGGAGACCCACATGAGTACTGCAGTAGGAAGTGCATCCGATGTGACAGCGCCACGGACCATGACGCGAATGCGCTGGGCCGTCATCTGGCTCGCCTTCGTCGGACTCAGCATCAACTATCTCGACCGCTCGAGCCTGAGCGTTGCTCTGCCATTCATGGGCGAGGACTTCCACCTCACCGGCACCCAACAAGGCTTGATCTTCGCGGCCTTCTTCTGGGCCTACGACGTGTGCCAACTCGCCGCAGGGTGGTACGTCGACAAGGTCGGGCCACGACGGTCGTTCACCATCGCCGCCCTGTGGTGGTCGGTCTGCACCATGGCCACCTCACTGGCACGCGGATTCGGCTCACTGTTCGCGGTCCGCTTCCTGCTCGGTGTGGGCGAGAGCCCGGCCCCGAGCACGTCCGCCAAGGTCGTCGCCACCTGGTTCCCGAAAAGCGAGCGTGCATTCGCGACGAGCATCTGGGATTCCGGCTCTCGCGTCGGCGCCGTGATCGCGCTGCCGATCGTCACGCTCGTCATCTCGATCACCACCTGGCACGGCGTGTTCATCATCATCGGCGCACTCGGTGTCGTCTGGGCCTTCGCCTGGTGGAAGATCTACCGCAGCCCGCAGGAGCACCCCCGGGTCGACGCCGCCGAACTCGCATACATCGAGGACGGCGGTGCCCGCACCGCCGGCAACGACGATGCCGCAGCCGCGAAGCTGCCGTGGCGGTCCCTCTTCCGCTACCGCACGATCCTGAGCATGATGTTCGGCTTCTTCTGCCTGAACAGCGCAATCTACTTCTTCATTACCTTCTTCCCCAGCTACCTCGTCAGCGAACGCGGATTCGACCTCCTCAAACTCGGCATGTTCGGCGCCCTGCCGGGTGTGTGCGCCGTCGCGTGTGGCTGGCTCGGCGGTCTGGCCGCCGATCGGGCAGTACTCCGGGGGCACTCGATCACCCGTGTCCGCAAGACCCAGATCGCCGGAGGGCTGACCGGCGGCTCCGTCATCATGTTCGCAGCGGTCGTCCCCGAAGCCTGGATGGCGTTGGCACTCTTGTCACTTGCCTACTCGAGCCTGACCATCGCTGCGACCGGAATCTGGTCCCTTCCTGCGGACGTCGCACCGAGCTCGAACCACGTCGGGTCCATCGGGGGAATCCAGAACTTCGCCTCGAACCTCGCCGGTATCTTCACCCCAGTCGTCATCGGAGTTCTCGTCGACCGGACCGGATCCTACATCGCCCCGCTCGCCGTCATCGGAGCGGTCGCACTCCTCGGCGCCGCGAACTATCTGTTCATCATGGGCAAAGTGGAACCGCTGAAAGTCGAAGACACCATCACATCTCGGCACTGACCGTCGGTTCGATCGAGACACTCGTGCAGACGACCTGAAACAACAATGTCCCCCGGCACCGAAAGGTCCGGGGGACATGACGTTTACCGGTCTGACCTTGGCCGCCGACGCGCCGCTTCGGCTGACAGCTCGCCCAATGTCACACCAGTGCAGTCAGACTGAACCAGTGTGGCATTGGGCGAGACGAACACAGACAAGGCCAGCTCAGTGCGCCATGGAATCGGTCGCTACCACACTTTCGAGGAAGTCGTGAAACCCCGCGCTCGTTCGAACGTACCGGTCGGGGCTTGCCGTCGGCCCGCGTCCGTACGGCCTTGCTCCGACCTCTACGAGCGTCCTTCACTTCTCGTGACACCTGCCGCGGCCGGCGGGCCTGCCGCGGTCGTGGCCCGGTGCGATCCGGACGAGCGCCGTGGGATCAGGGTGGGCATCGCGCGCCGGATCGGATCGTCGACGGGGATGGTGGTGGCGAGCATCAGATCGAGCGCGGTGGCGGCGATCTGGTCGAACGGGGTGCGCACCGAGGTGAGGGGGACCGGAAGACGTTGCGACAGTGGGATGTCGTTGTAGCCGACCAGGGCGACGTCGTCGCCGACGGTCAGCGAGCATCGGTGCGCGGCGGCCACGACTCCGAGCGCGAGGTTGTCGTTGGCGGCGAAGACGGCGGTCGGACGGGACGCTGAGCGGAAGAGCCGGTTCCCGGCCTCCTCGCCGTCCTCGATGCCGAACGTCGTTTCGACGATCCACTCGGGCACTTCCGCGATTCCCGCTTCCCGGAGCGCCTTTCGTGCCCCGGCCAGACGCCCCACTGCGGTCGACGTGAACAGCGGGCCCGACAGGACGGCGATGTCGGTGTGCCCGAGATCGATCAGATGGCGGGTGGCGAGATAGCCGCCCGCCTCGTCGTCGCCGACCGAGGACGGACTGATCCCGTCGGTCCTGAGCACCAGCGCGTGGGGCACGCCGCGCTCCCGGAGCTCGCGCGGCAAGGGGTCGTCGCGCCGGCTCGAGGCGACGATCAGGCCGTCCACGTTCCGGGCGAGCAGAGTCCTCGCCGCATCGGACTCGTCGGCAGGATTGTCCCCCGTCGTCGCGACGACCGTGAAGTAGCCGAGGCGGGTCGCGGCGCGGCTGATCGCCTCGTACATCAAGGCCATGACGGTGTCGCTCAATCGTGGCACGAGGACACCGATCGTCGCGGTCTGCCCGCGGCGCAGGCTCGACGCGAAGGTGTTGCGCCGGTAGCCCAGCTGATCGGCCACCGCCCGCACTCGTTCGGCGGTCGCGGAGCGGGACGGCGGCACGCGATCGTCGAGCACCCGGCTGACGGTCGAGGTGCTCACACCCGCCGCGTCCGCCACTTCACGCAGCGTCACGACGTGCTTACCGTCCCGCGCCCGCTGGGGCGCGCTCCCATTGGCTTCCATGGTCTTCCTCTCTACCGCCTCGGCCCGGCCCTCCGCGCGTGAGGTAAGGCCTGATCACATCCGATTCGGAACGTGACCCTTGACACAGACACGATCGTATCGCACGATGAAATCGTTCACGGGAACGTTCCCGGGAACGTTTGCACAACGTCTCCTTCGATGGAAAAGAGCGATCATGAGCACACTCGACCTCCGCGGCCTCACCCCGGCGCCGGTGACACCCTTCACCCGTGACGGCGCCGTCGACTACGACGCCATCCAGCGCCTCGGCTCGTGGCTCGGCAGCGTCGACGGCGTCAAGGGCCTGGTCGTACTCGGCCACGCCGGCGAGGGCACCTTCCTCACCCAGGACGAGCAGGTTCGCGTCATCGCCGCTTTCAAGGACTCCGTCGACGGCCGGCTGCCGATCATCGCCGGCATCACCGGCGAAGGCACCGCCGTCTCCGTGGAGGAGGCTCGCCGCGCGGTCGACGCGGGCGCCTCGGCCGGCCTGGTGTACCCCTCCCACGGATGGCTGCGGTTCGGTTACCAGGACGGCGCCCCGCAGGATCGGTACAAGGCGATCCACGAAGGGTCCGGGCTGCCGCTGATCCTGTTCCAGTACCCCGACGCCACCAAGGCCACGTACAACCTGGACACCCAGCTCGAGATCGCCGCCCAGCCCGGTGTGTTCGCCACCAAGAACGGTGTGCGGAACATGCGCCGCTGGGACCGTGAGATCCCGGTCCTGCGCCGTGAGAACCCCGACCTGCAGATCCTGAGCTGCCACGACGAGTACCTTCTGCACACCATCTTCGACGTCGACGGCCTGCTGGTCGGCTACGGCGGACTCGCACCCGAGCCGCTGGTCGAACTCATTGCGGCAGGCAAGGCCAAGGACTACCCCGCGGCCCGAGCGATCCACGACCGCCTCCTGCCGGTGACGGCGAACGTCTACCACCGCGGCTCGCACATGGAAGGCACCGTCGCCCTCAAGGAAGGCCTCGTCGCCCGCGGAATCCTCGAACACGCCACCGTGCGCTCACCGTTGCTGCCACTGGCCGAGGGTGCCGGTGCCGAAATCGCCGCTGCGCTGCAGTCGGCCGAGCTGACCTCGGTCGTCGCCCACGCCTGACCCCGCTCGACCCGTCACCTCGGATTCACCGAATCCGCCGCACGCGGTGCCACCGCGCCGCGCGCCGGTTCTGCCGCCCGGCCCGGACACCCCGGGCCGGCCGGCACCGCCCGCAGCAGACCCGGCCCACCCACTCCCGGCCGCGGGTTCCGTTCGCCCTTCCGAGCCGGCAGCGTCGGATGCCCCATCGTCAGTTGCGCCACACTCCTCGTCTGCGGTTCGAACACCAGAAAGTAGGCTCATCGATGAGTCAGCCATCTCGCACATCAGCCGATCCCGTCGGAGGCGGTTCAGTGGTCGCAGGCACCCCTCCGCCGCCCGGAGGTCGCGTCCGGCCCCAGCGCCGGTACTGGGTTCGGACCCTGGCCATGGCCGGTCCCGCATTCATCGCCGGAGCGTGGCAGTTCGGGCCCGGCAACCTCGCCAGTGCCGTCCAGGCCGGCAGCGAGTACAGCTACTCCCTGATCTGGGTGATCGCCGTCTCGACGATCTTCATGCTGGTCTACGCCGACATGAGCGTCCGCCTCGGCATCCGCACCCCCGTGTCCATGATCAGCTCGGTCAAGGACGTCCTGGGCCGACGCGTCGGCGTCTCCGCCGGCGTCGGAGTCTTCATCATCACCCTGTGTTTCTCCGTGGGCAACGCCGTCGGATCCGGCCTGGGACTGTCGATGGTCTTCGGCGGGTCCCCGATAGTGTGGTCCGCCGTCTGCACAGTCTTCGTCGGACTGATCCTGCTGTTCCGCAACGTCTATCGAACCGTCGAGCGCGTTCTGCTGGTGATCGTCGCCCTCCTCGCGGCCACCTTCGTCTTCAGCGCCGTCATCGCCCAGCCCGACTGGTTCCAGGCCGTGCACGGACTCGTCCCGAGCATCCCGCCGGGTGGACAACTGCTCGTCGTCGCCCTCGTCGGCACCAACTTCTCCCTCAACGCAGCTTTCTTCACTTCCTACGGCACCCACGAACGTAAGCGCACGGCAGCCGAATACCGGCAAACCACCATCGCCGACACCATCCCGGGCATCGTGGCACCCGGCATCATGACCTCGCTCGTGATCATCGTTGCCGCCGCCGTCCTCGGCCGGCAGAACACCGAAGCAACCACCCTCGCAGGGCTGGCCAAGATCTTCGAACCCATCGCCGGCCCGATCGGATCGACGATCTTCGCGCTCGGGCTCTCCGGGGCCGCGTTCTCCGCGATGGTCGCCAACGCCACCGCCGGAGGCACCATGCTCTCCGACGCGCTCGGAAAAGGACCGTCCCCCAGCACACCGACAGCCAAACGCACCAGCGCCGTGATCCTCGGCTTCGGACTCCTGATCACGATCCTGTTCACGAAATCCCCTGTCCAGCTGATCATCTTCGCCCAGGCGTTGACCGTGCTGATCGCACCGTTCCTCGGGCTCCTGCTCTTCGTGATGAGCAACAACCGTCAGCTGATGGGCAACCTCCGCAACACCTGGTGGAAGAACATCGTCGGCGCTCTGGGATTCCTCTCGATCCTGTCCCTGTCCGGCCTGCTGATCTACGAACTGCTCGGCTGACACCGACATGAAGCGGCACACTGCGCACCGCAGTGTGCCGCTCGACTGCTGCATCCCCCCCTGAGGCAACCCCGAGGAATCAGAAACCATGCCGCTCTTCGTCGTCGACTACACCTACTCAGCCCACACCGCCGCAGGCCGTGACACGTACCGATCGGCACACCGAGCATTTCTCTCCGAACTGGTCGACCGCCAGACAGTCATCGCCTGCGGTCCGTACGCCGATGACAGCGGTGCCTTCATCCTCGTCGAGTCCGATACGACCGACACGGTCGCACAGCTCTTCACGCACGATCCCTTCGTCATCCACGGCCTGGTACCGGACCATCGCATCGTCGAGTGGACGCCGGTGATGGGCCGTCTCTAGAACGACGATGAAGCAGGTCAGGATTCGGAATCGTATTGCTCAACCACCCACGAGCAGCGCGGAGGTCTGCACGAGTCCCGCGAGCCGCCAAAGGAAACCTAAATCGATGTGGGCACAACGACTCCCGATTTCTTATAGTCCGGTCGGGAATAGCTCAGCCGCCCTGGTCGGCATCACCGAGGGTTGCGGCGGCACCGCAGCCGTGGGAAACAGTGCGAGCGCTACTCGATCTTGCCTCGACGGACCAGCGACCTCGACCTGGGCCCCCGGCTAACCGCGTGAGCCGCTCGAATTAACTATTCACCGACGATTCGAGAGTTCGGATCGGGGTTATGCTCGCATTAACGCTGGAGAGGTGATGTGCATGACACCGCGATTGCGGACACCGAGGCACGGGATCGAGGTCGGCCGTGGCCGAATACGATCCAACGGCGACACAGCGTGAACTGACCCCGGATATCGCCACGGAGTTGGCCGCGGCGGGGTTCGACGATGCCCGGGAGGTCGGTCGGGGTGGCTTCGGCGTCGTCTACCGCTGCCTGCAGCCATCCCTCGACCGCACCGTCGCAGTGAAGGTTCTCACCGCCGATCTGGATCCGGACAACCTCGAGCGGTTCATTCGTGAGCAACGGGCTATGGGCCGGCTGTCCGGGCACCCGAACATCGCCAACATTCTGCAGGTCGGCGCCACCACCAGCGGGCAACCGTACATTGTGATGCACTACCACCCGCACGGTTCGCTGGCGACACGGATCCACCGCACGGGCCCGATCGAGTGGCGGGAGGCGGTTCGACTCGGTGTGAAGATCTCGGGCGCGCTCGAGACCGCGCACCGGATCGGCACCGTACATCGGGACGTCAAGCCCGCGAACATCCTGCTGACGGACTACGGGGAACCGCAGTTGACCGATTTCGGGATCGCACGCATCGCGGGTGGCTTCGAGACCTCGACGCGCGCGGTGGTCGGCTCACCGGCGTTCACCGCACCCGAGGTGCTCGGGGGCCGGCCCCCCACCCCGGCGTCGGACGTGTACGGCCTCGGAGCGACGCTGTTTTGCGCGATCACCGGGCATGCCGCGTTCGAGCGACGCAGCGGCGAGCAGGTGATGGCCCAATTCCTGCGGATCACCTCTCACCCGGTGCCGGAATTGCGTGGGGAGGACATACCCGCCGACGTATGTGCCGCGATCGAGAGGGCGATGTCCCGGGAGCCAGACGATCGTGCGTCGACTGCCGCCGAGTTCGGGGAGGAACTGCGCGAAGCCCAACTTCGCAACGGCCTGCCCGCCGACGAGATGGCCCTACCCACCGACCTCGGAACGCAGACCCAGGACGAACATCGCCGCGGCGCCTCGACCAGGACTGCGTCGGGCAGGTCCGGCCCGATGACGACGGCCGGCCGGAACGATGCAGCGACGACAGGGACGCCGCCCGCCCCCTCCACCCGATTCCGCCCGCCCACGCCGACCCGGCAACTGGTCGAGCGTAGACAACTCATCGACTCCCTACGCGCTGGACAGCGGCGCCGGTTGACGGTCATTCACGCGCCGGCCGGATTCGGCAAGAGCACCCTCGCCGCCCAATGGGGTGAAGTGCTGACAGAGGAGAGTGTGGCGGTCGCATGGCTGACGGTCGATCACGATGACAACAACGTGGTGTGGTTTCTCTCGCATCTGGTCGAGGCGATCAGACGGGTCCGCCCGACCCTGGCGCGCGACCTCGGGCAGGCGCTCGACGAGCACGGCGACGAGGCCGAGCAGTACGTCCTGTCTTCACTGATCAACGAGATCCACGCCCGCGGTGAGCGGGTGGCGATCGTGATCGACGACTGGCACCGGGTCACCGACGCCGGGACATGCGGAGCCATGGGATTCCTACTCGACAACGGCTGCCACCACCTCCAGGTCGTCGTGGCAAGCCGCACCCGGTCCGGCCTTCCGATGAGTAGAATGCGCGTGCGTGATGAACTCGTCGAAATCGACTACACAGCCTTACGTTTCGATGAGAATGAGACACGATCCTTCCTGGTCGACCTGGGCGGACTGGAGCTGGAGCAAGAGGATATCGCGGACCTGCGGGACTCGACCGACGGGTGGGTGGCGGCGCTGCAATTGGCGTACCTGTCACTGCGCGGACGCGACGACCCCACCGAACTGATCGGGCACATATCGGGTCGGCATCACGCCATCGGCGAGTTCCTCGCCGAGAACGTGCTCGACACGTTGGAACCGGAGATCCTCGATTTTCTGCTGGCGACGTCGGTTACCGAACGGATCAGCGGGAGCCTTGCGGGCGCGCTGGCGCACGTGTCACGCGGGCAGGCGCTACTCGAAATAATCGAGGAGCGGGATCTGTTCCTGCGACGGGTGGACGAGGACGGAGTGTGGTTCCGGTACAACCACGTGTTCGCCGAGTTCCTGCAACGACGACTCGAGCGTGATCAACCCGAGCGGATCGACGAACTTCACCGCACGGCATCGACCTGGTTCGCCGATCACGAGTTGCTCGGCGAGGCCGTCGATCACGCACTCATGGCTGGGGATCAGGTCCGGGCGGTCGAGCTCGTCGAGCGCGATGGGATGCACCTGATCGAGTACTCGCACATGACGACCCTCCTCGGGATGGTCGCGAAACTCCCTCCCGCGCTGACGGAGTCACGTCCGTGGTTGCAACTCGCCGTAGCCTGGGCCAATATCATGCTGCACCGGGCCGAACCTGCACAGAGAGCACTCGACCTCGTCGAATCAACGCTCGATCGTGTTCCCTCCACCGATGAGGTCGCCGATCTGAGAGTAGAGGTCGCCGTGATGCGGGGCGTTATTCGGTTCCGGGCGGACCGAATCGACGGCGCGGACGAGTTGGTCCAGGCATGCCTGCCGCGGCTGGACACGTTGCGGCCGTGGGTTGTGTCGAGCGCCGCGAACATGGCAACCTACCGCGCGACATACCAGTTCGATTTCGACGAAGCACGCCGATTGCAGGAATGGGCCTTCGCATTTCATGCGCGAACCAACGGTCCGTACCTGGTGATGCACGGGCACTGTTTCGCCGGCCTCGCCGCCTACGAGCAACTCGATGTCGCCGCGGCGGAAAGCAGCTTCCGGGCTGGCGTCCGTGTGGCAAGGAAGATGGGTGGTACGCACTCGGAGGCCGCGCGCCTGGCCGATTCTCTCCTCGGCGCGTTGTTGTACGAACAGGGCGAGATCGACGAAGCCGAACAGTTGCTCGACGAAGGCTATGAGCTTGGGGGCGAGGGCGGTCTCGTGGAGTTCAAGATCCCTCGGTATGTCCTCGGGGCGCGTATCAAGGCCCTGCGGGGCGACCGAATAGCGGCAGCGCAGCGACTCGATGAGGGGGCGAGGATCGCTGTGACACTGTCTCTTCCGCGATTGCGAGCAAACGTCGAGAATGAACGGATCAGGCTGGGGCTTCCCCTGAGCTCCGATATCGCGGTCTCGCCGCCCGCAGAATATTGCTCTCGTCGACGACCGGTGGACGGAATCGAGGCACTGACGGCGCAGGTCGAAGAGGCAACAGCCACCAGACGGCTGCTCGACGAGCATTCACCGGACCAGGCCGACCTCGCCTGCACATGGGCACAGGAGTGGACGAACCGACTCGAAGGCCGCGGCGCACACAGGCTGTTGATGCAGGCCAGAAGGTTACTCGTGGCCTGTTTGTCCGCCTCGGGCCGCGTCGACGAAGCCAAGGAACTGCTCACCTCGATCGCAGCACAATGCGCCGAGCTGGGCCTCGTACGTCATCTTCCCGATGGTGGACCACACATCGTCTCGCTCATCGCGGCGCTGCGGGACGATCAGGTCGCCGGGCGGTGGCGTAGAGACTGGGCATCGGTCCCTGCCACTTTCCTCGCGGACCTGGTGACTGCAGAGGCGCCGCACAGGATCTGATGAGTTACCGCCAGCGACGCGCTCTGGCCGCTACCCAGGCACGCTTCGGCAGGGAAGCGTTATCGCTGATCACGGCACGAGCCCTCACCGTGACATGTTGACTCCTGTTTGGGAACTGGACGGGGCACTGCCGATGGGATGGGGAGGCGGTCCCACCGGGCTGTGGCCTCGGACGCTGAGATGTGCGCGAAGGGTCGATCTTCGAGCGGATCGTGATGTTGGATGTTGCGGCGGTATCCGGCTCGTGACTTCAGCTGCGAATCTCCTCGAGGGCGCACAGCTTGTCGATAGGGTCTGGAACATGGTGACTCGTCACTTCTCGCGTGTCCGCAGTTGTTGACTCTGAAACGATCACGGATCCTCCTCGCCTAGGCGATACCTATCCGGTCCGGTGGGAGCGCTGGGCTGGATCTACTGCGAGCCGTCCGTGTTTGCTACGGATACGTCGCGCAGCCAGAAGGGCGGCCGACGATTCGACCGGCGCGTCGGGAACGACCAAGTAGATACGACGAACGTAGTAAAGCCTACAAACGCTCGTTCGTTGGATGAAACGTAGATCATAGTTCAGGTGGGCGCAAGAGTTGCGGACGCCGAACGCGCACCCGTCGGCGCCGATCGCGCCACATCGCCACGGGCCGTGACACGAACCCGGCGGCGCGCCCCCCTGTGAGGGTTGACACATCGGACTCTCCCGCTAATACTTACGAACGTCCGTACGTTTGTTGCACGGGAGAGGGACTTCGATCGGAGACGATCACACGCGGTGGCACCAGAAGAGTTCAGTCGAGACATCAACCCCACCTGAGCATTAACGATATCTGTCGATTCGTCTTACTGCGTCGATGAGACTGAGCTCCCGGGGCTCGACCGACGATTACACACCCGAATTTCACGCGCACCAGACAAACACCGATAACGCGGTCGACACCTAGCCACGCAAAGGGCACTACTGGTGCCGATGCAAGCCAGGCGGTGACCGGGCCGACAAACATTTCCACCCTAAGGAGTTCTCAGGTCATGTTGTTCGAGACATACAAATTGGGTCCACTCGAGCTGTCGAATCGAGTCGTCATGGCACCCATGACGCGGGTTCGCGCCTCCGAGACGGGACTGCCATCCCAGAGTGCCGCGCTCTACTACGCGCAACGCGCCAGCGCGGGGCTCATTGTGAGCGAGGGAATCTCGCCGTCGAAGCAGGGACAGTCCGAGCCGAACATTCCTGGTCTCTACAACGATGAGCAGGAGGCGGCCTGGCGCCCGATCACCCAGTCTGTTCACGATGCCGGCGGCCGGATCTTCGCCCAGCTCATGCACGGCGGCCGCGTGGGGCACCCGGAGATCAACGGAATGCAGCCGCTCGGAGCCTCGCCCATCGCCGCCCACGGCACCATCTTCAACTCCGGTGGTCGGCTCGCGTTCGTCACTCCCGTCGAGATGACCGTCGAGCAGATTCAAGAGCAGATCAACGTGTTTGTCGCGGCGGCCGAGCGCGCGATCGCTGCCGGCTTCGACGGCGTCGAGATCCACGGCGCCAACGGCTACCTGATCCAGCAGTTCCTGTCCGACAACAGCAATCAGCGCACCGACCAGTACGGCGGGTCGCACGAGAACCGGGTACGCTTCGCGGTCGAGGTCGCTACCGCCGTCAGTACCGCCATCGGCGCCGACCGGGTGGGGATCAGATTCTCGCCCGGCGGAAAGTTCCACGACATGAACGAAAGCGATCCCGAAGGCCTGTACACAACCCTTCTCAACGCCCTGAATCCGCTGGGATTGGCGTACCTTCACATCCTCGAGACTGCATCGGACGACGTCAACGACCGGATCCGGGAAATCTGGACCGGCCCGCTGATCGTGAACCCGGCAATTGTCGGAAGTGCAGACTTCGTCGACAAGGCGAATGCCGATCGATGGTTGGCACGCGGCGGCGACCTGATCGCATTCGGTCGGTACTTCATCTCCAATCCGGACTTGGTGCGTCGCCTGCGCGATGGTCTCGAACTGACCATGCCCGATCTCGACACCTTCTACTCGGGCGGCGACAAGGGTTACATCGACTACCCGGAGTGGTCGGACAGCGCCGTGGGCTGACACCCTTGGGCGGGCCGGGCCGGAGTTCCTCCGGCCCGGCCGGATTCCGGGTCTCGGCGAGTAGCTCGACTGAGGTGGTGAAATCGGCGCAACTGCTTCGGCGGCGTCGCGCTCGAACCCGTCCTCGGAACCGCTTCTTTCAGTGAAGTTGCTACGGTGCCCGACACTCGCTTACACTTACGAGTGTTTGTTCGCTTTAGCCTATGACCCTACCTGGCGGTTGGCAAAGATCCCCTGCCGGCCAACCATTTCAGGCCGAGTTTCAGCAGGTCTCGAAATCCGCGTCGGGACGTCCATGGCTCGGTGGGACCCGGAGGTTGGGGAATCGATGACGATGTACGCCGAGCTGGGCCGAATCCTCGACGTGCTTCGCTCTCAGCACGTGACCGACCGGGCGGCACGTCTTCGCGCCGCATCGGCGCTGGAGAGGGTCCTCCTCTCCGACGTCCACGCTAATCCGTGTGTTCACGCCGGTCTCACGGCCCGCGCGGATACCGCATGCCCTTCGGATCACGACCAGCCGTTGACCGGTCGCGAGCACGAGATATTGGGCATGATCGCCGATGGTGCGTCGAACGCCGAAATCGGTCGTGACCTGTACATTTCGAGGAACACGGTCCGGTTTCACGTCAGCAATATCCTGCGCAAGATGTCGGTGAACAATCGCACTGCGGCGGTCGGGAAGATGACAACCGGCACCGCCGCGCGCTGACACTTCTCCCCAGGTTGCCCCCGTCTCGGCACACCGAACGGCCGATATGCGTTCCGCCTCCCGACACACCGAAGCCCCCCAGCCGTGATTCGACCGGAGGACTTCCGTGGGTGGAAAGATTGAGCCGCAGCGAAAGATGCCTGCGGATGAGGCGATGACGGGAAAGTCAGTGCGCCTCGGCGTGAGTACCGACCCGGACATATCCGGCGAGGGTGGTGTCGTCGACCTCGGGCAGGTTGACGACGATGTTCTCGGGCGTGCGGGTGGTGAGCCAGATGAGTTCGTCGGTGGTGCTCATGTTGGCTTCGACGTGCGGCATGAAGGGTGGGACGAAGACGAAGTCCCCTTCGGACATGTCGATGTACTCGCTGAAGTTCTCGCCGAAGTAGATTCGCGCCTTGCCGGTGAGAACGTAGCCGCCGGTTTCGGCCTCACCGTGATGATGCGGCAGTGACCGATATCCGGGCTCGTTGAAGACCTTCCCGAACCAGATCTTCGTCGCCGGCGTGTGCTGGACGCTGACCCCGGAGACACGCACGGCACCACCGGATTGGCCCGTGTTCTGCGCTTCCTCTCCCTTGCGAGTTACTACCGGCTTGTCGTGCTCAGCCATGCTCGATTCCTTTCAAAGAACAAACGTTCGCCTGTAGGCGAGGGTACGAGCGCACCCTCGATCGCACAAGAGTGCGCGACGGTCACGCTCCGACGACTGCACGCGTCAGCGAAGCGGCTCGGGGCGCCGGCGGATCATGAAGCTGCTCCGGAAGGTCATCACGGCTTCGCCTCGCTGATTGAGAGCGCTGTAGGCGAAGGACCAGATGCCCTGGTCGGGCTTCTTCGTCGGGCGGGCGGCAATGAGCTCGGCTTCGGGATGCAGGGTGTCGCCGATGAGCACGGGACGCAAGGCGCGCACCTCGTCGAGGCCGAGCCAGGCGACGACGTTGTTGAAGTAGCCGGTCTGAGTCGCCAGCCCCAGGGCGAGCGAGAGCGTGAACGGCCCGTGCGCGATCCGCTGCCCGAACTGGGTGCCGGCGGCGTACTCCTCGTCGAGGTGCAGCGAGACGATGTCGCAGGTCAGGCCGGCCCACTGCACCAGGTGCGCATCGGTGACGGTCATACCGGGACCCCGGAGTACGTCCCCCAGGTCGAGGTCCTCCCACCAGCGATCAGGCTGCCCGATCACTCGTGTGGCAGTACTGACGTCGTTGATTGTCATCGAAACTCCTCATAGCGCCGGCGCCGCCGGCCGTGTTAACGTACGAGCGATTGTTCGTTTAACAGTACGGGCCACCAACCCGCTGGTCAATCATTTGGTCAAAGCCTTGCACCACGAAGTCTGGATGTGACGAAATGCCGCACACCACGAAATATCGCGCCGCGTCCGCGGCGGGTTCGGATACGGCCGAGTGGCCGAGGCGGCGACCGTCAGTCTCCCCCGGGAATTTGCGGGGAGCCTGTGTCGTCGCCGCACCGGCGGTGCCCTATCGAGTGAGGAAGTAATGCGACCCCTACGTTCTCTCCAGTTCGTGCCGGCTCATCGTGAGGGCTGGGCACAGAAAGCTGTGCGCGCCGGTGCCGACGCCGTGATCCTCGATCTCGAGGACTCGGTTCCCGAGCCGAGCAAGGCGGATGCCCGCGCAATGGCAGCCGAGACGATCGACGCCCTGCGCCGTGACCATCCGGATGTGACGGTGCTGGTGCGCCCGAACCCACTCGACACAGACCATTTCGGCCGAGATCTCGCGGCCGTGGTGCGCGCGGGACTCGACGGGTTGCTGTTGCCGAAGGTGTACGGAGCCCGTGAGGTCCTCGACTTCGCCGCGTTGCTCGAGCACTTCGAGATCGAGGCCGCCCTGATCCGTGGCAGCGTCGAGGTGATCCCCACTCTCGAAACCGCGAAGTCGCTGGTGAACTGCGAGTCGATCGCGGCGGCCCATCCTCGGGTCGCATCGCTGATGGTCGCGGCGGCTCGCGATGCCGATGTCTCGCGTGAGGTCGGTTTCGAGTGGACCGCCGAGGGCCTGGAAACCCTGCATTACCGCAGCAAGGCCGTGCTCGCCTGCCGCGCCGCCGGGTTGGCCCATCCGATCGTGGGACTGTGGCAGGAGATCTCCGACCTGGACGGGCTGCGCCGGTTCGCCGAAGGCAACCGGCGACTGGGCTTTACCGGGCAGGTGCTTATCCATCCCTCGCACATCGAGACGGTCAACGACGTCTATGCGCCGGACCCGAAAATCGTCGACCGCTTTCGCCGCATGATCGAGGCCTTCGAACAGGCCCAGGCGAACGGGCAAGCGGCGGCACTGTTCGAGGGCGAACACGTCGACATCGCCCACGTCAAGACCGCTCGCGGCGTGGTTGCCCTTGCCGAAACCATCCAGTCGCGCTGACCCCATCACCCGACCGACCGAACCCTTGAGGACCCTAAAATGAGTGGATTGTATTTCGAAGAACTCGAGCCGGAGCTCACCATCAAGCACGCGGTGACCCGTACAGTGACCGAAACGGACAACCTGCTGTTCACGACGCTCACGATGAACGTGCAGCCGCTGCACCTCGATGCCGAGTTCGCCAAGGACAGCATGTACGGCGAGCGCATCGTCAACAGCGTCTTCACCCTCGGCGTCGTCGTCGGTATTCCGGTGCAGGAAACGACTCTCGGAACGACGCTGGGCAACCTCGGGTTCGAGGAGATCGCCTTCCCCGCGCCGGTACTGATCGGCGACACCCTGCGCGTGGAAACCGAGATTCTGTCGCGCCGCGAGTCGAAGTCCCGCCCGGATACCGGCATCGTGCGCTTCGAGCACCGCGGTTTCAACCAGAACGACAAACTGGTCTGCCGCGTCCAGCGATCCGGTCTGATGCTCAAGAAGCCCGCCGAGGTCGCCGTCTCATGAAACTGGCCACGCTGCGTGTGGAGGGATCGACCGCCGCCGCACGGATCGACGGCGGAAACGCGGTGCTGATCGAGCCCTATCCCAGCCTCTCGGATCTGCTACGCGACCCGCACTGGCACCGCATCGCCACCGAGGCCTCCGGGCAGGTTGTCGACCTCGGTGCCGTGGAGTACGCCCCCGTGGTCACGCACCCGACGAAGATCGTGTGCGTGGGCCTGAACTATGCGAACCACATCGAGGAGATGGGACGCGAACTCCCCCGCTACCCGACCTTGTTTGCCAAGTTCCCCGAAGCGCTCATCGGCGCCTACGACGACATCCACGTCCCGGCCTACGCCGATCAGCAGGTCGACTGGGAAGGGGAGCTCGCCGTCGTCATCGGCAAGAAGGCGAGATCGGTGCAGGCCGCCGACGCCGGCGAGTACATCGCCGGCTTCGCGGTCGCCAACGATGTCACCATGCGCGACTACCAATATCGGACTCAACAGTGGCTGCAGGGCAAGACGTTCGAGGGAACGTGCCCGCTCGGTCCGACGCTGGTGACCCCGGACGAGTTTTCGCTCGGTGCCACCCTGAACACTCTCGTCGACGGTGCCACCGTCCAGTCGGACTTGACCGGCGACCTGGTGTTCACCCCGGCCCGGTTGATCGAGTACATCTCCCACATCGTCACCCTGCAGGCCGGGGACGTGATCTTGACCGGAACTCCCGGCGGGGTCGGCCACCCGACCGGAACGCATCTGTCTGACGGCCAGACACTCACCACGGAGATCACCGGCCTGGGCACGCTGCGCAACACCGTGTGCGTTGCCGCCCCGGTCCCGGTCGGCTGACCCCTCCGCGCTCCACAATCGAATACGGCACGGCCCAGCCCTTCCAGTCCGTCACGGACCGGAAGGGCTAGTGGCCGTTGCTTCGCGAGCGTCCTTCGAGCCCTGCGGCCCCAGATCGCGCACCTCGGTTCCCACCCCCAGTGTTCGCGCGACACCGAACCCCACGGCAGCGAGCACACGTGCGGTTACCCACCGACGCAACAGGGTTGGTGCGTCGACGATGAGGGCGCGTCACGTGCGGCACTGCCCTGTCGGCGTGCGACGGCCGCGAAATACCCAATCGTCCAGGTAGCGGCATGCCGTAGATCACCCGTTGACGGATGCTGTGCTCTACGCCACAATACAAACAAACGAGCAAACGTTCGTCTGTGTCTGGCAGAAGAAGGAAAATCCATGAACGCTCTGTCTTGTCGTCGCGCAGCCCTTGCCGGAGTTGCCCTCAGCGCAGTCCTCAGCGTCGCGGCATGCACGGCCAGTGCTCCGGCAGAATCGGGTGGCAGCTCAGGAGGTTCGACGAGCGACGGCGGCCAGGCCCTGCCGGTCGAGCAGCTCTGTGGTGACCAGCCACTCAAGATCGCGCACGTCGCCGGATTCGGCGCCAACTCGTGGCGCAAGATCACGCAGGCCGAACTCACCGACGAACTCTCCGCCTGCCCCAACGTGACCCTCGAGTACACCCAGGCCGACAACGATCTGCAGAAGTACATCACCGCGATCAATTCTTACACCGCACAGGGTTTCGATGCGATCGTCACGTACGACGACTTCGGCAGCCAGGCCCTCAGCGCCCTGAAGAACGCCCATGACGCCGGCGTGGTCGTCGTCCCCTACATCGCCGATCCCGGCGGTGAGGTCGGTGTCGACTACGACGGCTACGTCCAGTACAACTTCGACGTCGAGGGCGACACGATGGCCAAGTGGCTGGGCGGCCAGGTCCAGCCGGGCAGCAAACTGCTCTTCAGCGGTGGACTACCGGGCGGAAGCCCCTCGACGGTCGCCCTGTGGGACGGAATCAACGAGACCTCCAAGGAGCTCGGTGATCCCTTCACCCCGCTGACCAACGAGCCGCAGCCCTCGAGCTGGGACGCGGCATACGAACAGCGCGCCATGGCCGGCGCATTGACCAAGTACCCCGAGATCGACGCCCTGGCATCGGATTACGGTGTCGCATCGAAAGGTGGACTGCGCGCCTTCATCAACGCCGGTCGGCCGATCCCGCCGCTGGCCACCTCCGCTACCGACAACGAACTCGGGTGCATGTGGCTGCAGCACCACGAGGCCAACCCCGGCTTTCAGTTGTTGACCCTCGACGGCACCACGACCGTCGTACGCATCGCAGCCCGCAAGGCGCTCGCCGCACTCAACGGCCGGCCCGACAACGAGCCGGAGAACTTCGAACTGCCCACGTTCGTCGACACCCTGGGCGGCAAGCTCCCGACCTGCCGCGAGGATCTGCCGCCGGACGCCGACCTGTCCTCGGCGCTCTCGCCCGAGCAGCTCTCGGCCGTCTTCCAGTAGCGGCTGGGCGCCAGGGATATGGAGTGGTCAACTATGACTCAGCAAGACATTGTCGAGGATGTGATGTACGTGAGTGACGTACAGGTTCAGGAAAGTCCCGTTCACGAAGTGCCCGATCAGGACGTCGTTCTCCGGCTCGAAGCGGTGGACAAGAAGTACCCGGGCGTGCACGCAATCAAGAACGTCTCGCTGACGGTCCGGCGCGGCGAGGTTCATGCGCTGGTCGGCCAGAACGGCGCCGGCAAGTCCACGCTCGTCGGCATTGCGGCCGGTTCGATCACCGCCGATTCGGGGACGGTGGAGATCGGTGGCGTCGCCGCCGCCGACCCGTCCCCGGCGTGGTGCCGCGAACAGGGGTTGGCCATCGTCTACCAGGAACCAGCCCTCCTTCCGGACCTGACGGTCGCCGAGAACATGCGCCTGAGCATGCCCGAGGAACTACGCCCATCCGTCGGGGACCAGGTCAGCTGGGCAGAAGGCATCCTCGCGCGGTGGAGCAACGTGGCGTCGATCGATCCACGCACTCCGGTGCGCGAGTTGCAGCCGGACGCGCGGTTCGTCGTCGAAATCGCCAAGGCTCTGGCCGAGGAGCCGAAGGTCATCGTTCTCGACGAGCCCACCGAGCACCTCCTACCGCCTGCAGTCGCGGAGTTGTTCCGGCTGGTGTCGGAGCTGATCGCGGCCGGCGGTGCCGTCGTCTACATCTCGCACCGCCTCAACGAGGTCAAGCAGATCGCCCACACCGTATCGGTGCTGCGCGACGGCGCGCTGGTCGGCACGTTCACCGGCGCCGACGTCACCGAGCAGGACGTGGTCAACCTCGTCGTCGGCCGGGAACTCACGCGCGGTCACACGCGGGCCGACACCCGCTCGAGCCGGCTCGGTGACACCTTGCTACAGATCACCGACTTCTCCGGCGAGGGTTTCGACGACCTTCACCTGCAGGTACGCGCCGGCGAAATCGTCGGGTTCGCCGGTGTCGAGGGACAAGGCCAACGTGAGGTGCTCCGCGCGCTCGGCGGTCTGGTCAGCAACCACGGCACCGTCGAGATCGACGGCCGCCCGGTCAGGACGTCGAGCCCGACCACCGCACTGGCCGGTGGGATCGCCTATCTCCCCCACGACCGGCACAACGAGGGCATCCTGCCGGGACTGAGCCTTCGGGAGAACGCCTCGCTGGCCTCGCTGGGGCGGTTCACCCGCTTTGGTGCCCTCTCACGCCTGCGCGAGCGCAAGGCCACTTCCGAGACGTTCGCGTCGATGCGGGTCAAGGCTCCCTCCCCCGAGGTCGACATCACCACCCTCTCGGGCGGAAACCAGCAGAAGGTCGTGCTCAGCCGGGTGCTGATGACCGAGTCCACGGTGATTCTCGCCGATGAGCCCACCCAGGGTGTCGACATCGGTGCGCGGGAGGAGATCTACACCATCCTCCGAGAGGCGGCGGCGCGCGGGGCGGCGATCATCGTGCTCTCCTCGTCGGCGGCGGAACTCGAGCAGCTCTGTGACCGGGTCATCGTCTTCTCCCGGGGGAAGGCCGCGAAGGAGCTCGTCGGCGACGAACTGACCGAGCACGGCATCGCCCAGGCCGCGCTCAGCGCAACCGGTAGTCGTAGCCGGGTCGGTACGGCACTGCGGAAGGTCACGCTCGGCCGGAAGATCTCCCGCAGCGACCTGACGCCCGCCGCGATTCTCGCGCTCGCCACCGTGCTGCTGGCGATCGTCGCGATCCTCCAGAGCGAGTTCTACCTCACGTCACGCAACTTTGGTCTGATCCTGCCGCTGCTGGCCACCCTCGCGTTCTTCGCGATGGCACAGCAGGTGGTGATGATGATCGGGGGCATCGACCTGTCGGTGGGCCCACTGGCCGGTCTGCTCGTCGTTGTCGGCTCATTCGTGCTGTCGGCGTACAAGACACCCATCGGCATGATCATCGGCCTGGTCGTCCTCGCGATCGTCGCCGCGGTTGTCGGCCTGGTGAACTGGACACTGGCGGTCGTCGTCAAGATCAACCCGTTGATCGCAACACTGGTGACCTACACCGCGATCCAGGGCATCGCCTACCTCCTGCGTCCGCTGCCCGCGGGCAAGATCGATCCAGTCTTCACCTCGTACGCATCGACCAAGCTCGGATTCGTACCGATCATGCTGGTTGTGGCAATCGTCGTGGCGGTGCTTCTCGAAGTCGCCATGTACCGCACCATGTTCGGTGTCCGACTGCGAGCCACCGGATCCCAGCACGCCACGGCTGACCGCATCGGAGTCCGCACCAAGTGGATCACTCTGGCCGCCTACGTGAGCTGCTCGGTGCTGATCGTCCCGGCAGCCGTGCTGCTCATGGCGCAGGCCGGTACCGGCAACGCCAGTATCGGTGACAGCTACACCCTCGCCAGCATCGGTGCCGCGGTCCTCGGCGGCGCCTCCATCTTCGGCGGGCGCGGCTCGTTCATCGGAGCCTGCCTCGGCGCAGTGCTGGTGATCCAGATCAACACGGTCGTCCAGTTCATCGGGCTGCCGCTGTATTGGCAGCAGTGGCTTCTCGGCGGTCTGACCATCGCCGCGGCCGCCTTCTACTCGAAGTCCCGAACCCTCGCAGAGCGGAGCTGACCCGTGAGCGCAACACAAGAACAACAACTCCCCCAGAAGTCCGGGAACGAGTCCACCGGCGGTCGCCGTTGGACCCCGACCTGGAACGGCACCAGCTCGGTCATCGCGATCACTGTGGCACTGTTCCTGTTCAGCTGGCTGATCGCCCCCGGCAGCATCTCGGGCAGCGCTATCGACTCGCTACTGCCCTTCGCCGGAATCCTGGCGATCGCGGCGATCGGGCAGACCATCGTGGTCATGCTCAAGGGCATCGACCTGTCGCTGCCCGGCATGATGACCCTCGCCGCGCTGGTCAGCAGCCAGTACGCCCAGGATCACGGCAGTATCCTCGCCGCTCTGCTGGTCGTCGCCGCCATCGCCGTCGTCGTCGGACTGGTCAACGGCATCGTCGTCTCGGCATTCTCGGTGACCCCGCTGGTGGCCACTTTGGCAGTCAACGCCGTCCTGATGGGAGCCGCCCTCGCATACTCCGGAGGAACCCCGACCCGCGCACCGCAAAGTGTGTCCGACTTCGCTCTGGAAAAAACGGTCGGTGTTTCCAACACGGTGTGGCTTGCAGTGTTGCTGATGATCGTGACGGTATTCGCGACAGGGCGCACCGCCTGGGGGCGCCGGGTAGTCGCCGTCGGGTCCAACGAGCGGACCGCCCGCGCCGCGGGTGTGCGCACCTCCCGAGTCAAGATCAGCGGATACGTCGCCGCGGCACTGTGTTACAGCGGCGCCGGTGTCCTGCTGGCCGGGTACGTGAGCACACCGAACACCAATGCCGGCACCAGCTACCTCCTGCCGGCCATCGCAGCTGTGGTCGTCGGCGGCACCGCGCTGACCGGTGGTCGCGGCAACATCATCGGCACGGCGGTTGGGGCCCTGTTTCTGAGCCAGCTGACCCAGCTCGTGCTCTCCCTCGGAGCGCCCTCTTCCACACAGTTCCTCGTCCAGGCAGTGGTCATCGCCGTCGCGGTGGGAGCACAGCAACTGGACCTGCGTCACGTCATCCAACGTCTGACTCCCCGAAAGGAATCTGCATGACGAACATCGGTCAGCGACTGCACGAGAAGGTGGCCTTCGTGACCGGCGCCGCCCGCGGCCAAGGTCGATCGCACGCTCTCACCCTCGCGGACGAAGGCGCGGATCTCATCCTGCTCGACTCGGTACGCCCGATCGACCAGGTGAGCTACGCAATGCCTGACCACGCGGACCTGAAGGAAACCGCACGCCTGGTGGAGGAGCGGGGCCGCAGGGTGGTGATGATCGAAGCCGACGTCCGTGACGAGTCGATCATCGCCGCGGTCGCCGAGGCCGCCGCCGAACTCGGTCGACTCGACATCGTCGTCGCCAACGCGGGCGTACTCGGAGCAGCCAAGCCCTCCTGGGAGCTGACCCGTGCCGAATGGGACACCCTGATCGACATCAACCTCACAGGCGTCTGGCAGACGATGAAGGCGGCGCTGCCGCACATCATCGCCGGCGGCCGAGGCGGGTCGATCATCGCGATCAGTTCCATCGCGGGCATTCGCGGAGTGCCGCACGTGGCGCACTACAGCGCCGCCAAGCACGCGCTGGTCGGACTGGTCGGCTCGGTCGCGAACGAGGTTGCTCCGCACAGCATCCGGGTGAATACCGTGCATCCGACCAATGTCCGCACGGACATGATCGACAATCCGACGGCGGCGAAGATCTTCCGGCCCGACCTCGAGAACCCGACCCTCGACGACGGGATCGACGTTCTCGGGCGGATCAACCTGCTGCCGGTGCCATGGGTGGACTCTGCCGACATCTCCGAGGCCGTCCTGTGGCTGGCCAGCGACGAGTCGCGTTATGTGACCGGCACCGCGCTGCCCGTCGATGCCGGAATGCTCGCGAAGTACCCCGGCTGACAACCCCTACTCCCCTTCAACCGACCCCAACAGAGAAGGAAAATCAATGACAGTCAATGGTGGACCGGTCCGCACGATCGCACTGATCGGACGCAAGCCGGGTATGTCGTTCGCCCAGTTCGACGAGTACTGGCGTGAGAAGCACGCCCCGCTCGCCGCGCAGGTGCCCGGTGTGATCCGCTACGTGCAGCGGCACGTCGTTCCGCAAGAAGGTGCCACCGAACCCGACAACGGATTCGGCATCGACGGTCTCGCCGTCCTCGATTACGAGAGCGCCGAGGCGATGGAGGCCGGTTGGGCGTCCGAGGCCGGCCAGGCAGCCCTCGCGGACGTCGAGAACTTCATCGGCAAGCACTACGTAGTGGTCCTCGAGGACCACGTCGTGGTCGACGACGCCTGAACCCTCGGCGTCACCTCAAAGAATGACAATGAGTTAAGGATCCCGTCATGGATGTGGGCGTAGTTTATTTCTTCACCGATCAGGGTCCGGACCCCGTGGAGTTCGGGCAGGCCGCGGAAGGGTACGGATTCGAGTCCCTGTTCGTGCCCGAGCACACGCATTTTCCGGTATCCCGGAAAACCGACTACCCGATCCCCTACGGGGGACCCGGACTACCCGAGTTCTACCTACGCACCTACGACCAGATCGTCACGATGTCGATGATCGCTGCACATACGCAGACGATCATGCTCGGCACCGGTATCTGCCTTCTGGCCCAACATGATCCGATCGCGAAGGCCAAGCAGATCGCCACCCTCGACCACCTATCCGGCGGACGCGTCATCTGCGGTGTCGGAATGGGGTGGAACGTCGAGGAAGCGGAAGCGCACGGCGTCGTGTGGAAGCAGCGCTACTCCACCGTGCGGGACAAACTCAAAGTCATGCAGGCACTGTGGACCGAGGAGGTGGCGAGCTTCGACGGCCCCCGTGCGTCGCTCGCCCCCTCGTGGGCCTGGCCGAAGCCCGCGCAGCCGAACGGCCCGCGCACCTACCTCGGCGGCGCCGGTCCCACCACGATGCGGCATGCCGCCGAGTGGGCCGACGCTTGGTACGTCGTGCCCTCCGCGGAAGATCCGAGTCTGTCGAAGACGGTGCCCGAGTTTCGCAGAGTCGTGGAGGAGTCCGGCCGCGACCCCGAGTCGGTCGGCATCGCGGTGGCCTCGGCGCCACCGGATCCCGCACTGCTCGAGAGCTATCGAGAATTGGGGATCGAACGGGCGGTGCTGTGGGTCGACCCGGCAGACAACCCGGGCGAGGGCATGCGCAACCTCGAGACTATCTCCAAGGTTCTCGCACAGATCTCCTGACCAAAATTTCCCAGAAATCAACCCTCACAGGAGGACCCGTTATCATGAACGCTACTACCGCGGATGTGAGCGTCACCGAGCTCGCCGAGCGACTGACACGACTCGAGGACGTCCGCGCAATCGAACAGCTCAAGTATCGCTACGCCGGCTTCTGCGACAACGGCTACGACCCGCAAGGCATCGCCAGTCTCTTCGTCGAAGACGGCCGGTGGGTCGTGGACGGCGAGGGTGGGTCCATGACCGGCCACGAGGAGATCAAGGCGCACTTCCGGGCGTTGTCGGACAAGATCACCTGGGCTCTGCACTACATGATCGCCCCACGTGTGGAACTCGCCGACGACGGCCAGAGCGCAGTTGGATACTTCTACCTGCTGTGCCTGTGCACCATCGAGAACAGTCGGGACGCCACCGAGAAGGACCCGGTCATCCTGACCATCAACTACACCGATCAGTTCGTAAAGCGCGACGGCACCTGGTACTTCCAGGAACTGCGCGGACGCACACACCAGGTGTCCAACTGGGATCAGGGTTGGGTCAAGCAGCCGTTCCGCGACTGAGCCACATACCCCATCGCGGGTGGGCAGGGTAGCAAGGAGCTCAATTCTGTTCCGCCATTTCATATTCAGGGGAGGAAGTAATGATCGAAACGGCTAGCGCTACGGGAACTCGACTTGCCGATCGGACGGCGGTGATCACCGGCGGCGCGTCGGGTATCGGCCGCGCGAGCGCTCTACGGTTCGCCTCCGAGGGCGCCGAGGTCGTCGTGTGGGACCTCGATCCGGTCGGGATCGATGCCGTGGTCACCGAGATCCGCCAGGCGGGCGGACGGGCTCACGGGGTGGTGTTCCTGATCAGCGACGAGGCGAGCTTCGTGCACGGCGCGGTCTACGTCGCGGACGGCGGCTGGACCATCCGCTGAGATGTGCCCTCGTAGCAGTACTGCGCGGGGTGTGCACAGCTGAAGCTCTCCGGATCCGGGCTCGCGCGCCGATAGTGTGTGAACCGCCCGGAACCGGAGAGCGTGTGGAGGCCGACCCGCGAGGGCGCAGAGGCTGGGATAGCGGGCCAAGTGGGTCGGCGATCAGGGGGTGGAAGGAGTGCGGCTCACAATCGTGAGCGGCGGGCGCACTCCACGCTCAGCAGGCCGAGGACTCCGATGGTGACCATGGCGTAGGTGGCGCTGCCGGTGGCGTCGATGATCAATCCGAGCATCGGCGCGGCGAGGACTGCTCCGACGTTGCTGACGGTGACGATGAGTCCGCTCGTCTGGTAGTTCGCCTGCGGCTGAGACAGTTCCGCCGCCCACGCCCAGTATGTGCCACCGTACAACGAGGCTGCCAGGAACATCATGCACAGGTAGATCCCGAGAGTGCTCGCGGGAATCCCGGGCAGGGCGACCACCATGATGCCGGCCAGACCGGCACCGATCATGTTCGTCTGGAATCGCTCGCCGCGGAAGAGCCGGTCCGACATCAGCCCGCCGATGGGAGCCGCGACGAGTTTGAACATGAAGGTGACGCCGATGATCGCCGAGGCTTCGAGCAGCGTCATGCTGCGGTCTTGTTCGAGGAACAAGGGCAGGGCGTAGGAAAGCCCGTAAAGGGTGATCGCAGTGCCTGCACCGTACAGCGAGGACCACCACACTCGGGAGCTGCGCAGCGCCTCGGCGAGTGATCCCGGTTTGGGGAGCGCGTCGAAACGGGTCGAGTGCGGGCGCCGGAGTCCGACGGGTTCGGCAACGAGGGCGTCCATCGAGGGCACACCGGGGTGGGACTTGTGGAAGTCCTTGACGGTGAGCACGAACAACGCACCGCAGGCGATGCTCGGGACCACGGTCAGCCACATCGAGGCGACCTCCCACGACATGCCGCTGTCGGTCAGCAGCGGTCCGGCGAACGAGGTGATCGAGAAGCCGACGCCGAGGAAGCCCATCAGGAGGCCGGTCGCGAAACCGCGCCGGTTCTTGGGGAACCACAAGGATGCATGGGTGGCCAGCGAGGCATTCATCACGCCGCCGCAGCAGCCCAGGAGCAGACGCAGCACGAGCATGCCGGTGTAGGACTCACCGACGACCGGGATCAACAGCCCCGAAACGACATTGCAGAGCAGGCCGATGACGATGATCTTCTTCACCCCGATACGGGCGGCCCACTTGCCGGCGAAGACCGGAACCACGCAGAACGTGAGCATCGATGCGGTGGTGAGCGAGGACAGCTGGGTGGCGTTGATCCCCCAGTCGTCCTGGATGACCGTGCCGAACACGGCCACGGTGTTCAGACCGATGAAGCAACACATGAAGCACAGCAGGCTGACCAGCAGGACCCACCAGCTGTAGAGGGGCGCGCGCGTGGATGTCACACGCGCGCCGGTGAGCGTCGAGGTTGTCATGACGTGCTCCTGTGTCTGGGGCGCCGCCCGCAAGGCAGGAGGCGCAGTCGGGACGAGCGCGACGGACCGGAGTGCACACGGCGCGTAGTGAATTCGACCGTGAATCGCACCCGGAACGGAAGGTGCGGTAGCTCGGAACGGAACCGCACCAGAAAAACGAACGTACGTATGTTAGTGCTGCATCACCTGTCGTGTCAACGGTCACAACGAGGATTCAGGACCGGACGCGCCCAACGCGATCGAGTGGTGAGATGACCCACCGGAATTCGCCCACGGAACGCGCAAAACGCCCGGCTGGTGCACCAGCCGGGCGTTTAGGGGAGGGTCGACGAACAGTGGTCAGGCGAGCGAGACGGTAACCGCCTTGCTCTGCAGGTAACCGTCGAGGGCTTCGCCGCCCATCTCCTTACCCCAGCCGGACTGCTTGAAGCCGCCGAACGGCAGCGCGGCGTCGAAGACGTTGTAGCAGTTGACCCATACCGCGCCGGCGTTGACCGCCTCGGCGAAGCGGTGGGCGCGACCGACGTTGCTCGTCCACACACCGGCCGCCAGACCGTAGGTGGTGTCGTTCGCGCGGCGCAACACCTCGGCTTCGTCGTCGAACGGCATCAGCGAAACAACCGGACCGAAGATCTCCTCCCGGGCGATGGTCATGTCGTCGTCGACCCCGCCGAGCACGGTCGGCTCGAGGTAGTAACCGGGCTCGCGGGTCTGGGCACCACCGGCGATGATCTCCGCTCCGTCACTGAGCGCGCCCTCGACGAAGGTCTTGACCTTGGAGCGGTGCTGGTCGGAGATCATCGGGCCGACCAGGACGCCGCGCTCGGCGCTGGGGCCGATCTTGATCTCCGGCACCTTGGCGGCGATACGGGCCTGGACCTCGTCGTAGACGTTGCGCTGCACATACAGCCGCGACCCGGCCGTGCAGGCCTCACCCTGGGCATAGAGGACGGCACCGAGCACTCCGTCGACGGCGATGTCGAGATCGGCGTCGTCGTAGATGACATTGGGGGATTTGCCGCCGAGTTCGAGGGTCAGCTTGCTCAGGTTCGATGCCGCCGCGACGACGATCCTCTTGCCGGTCTCGACCGAGCCGGTGAACGCGACCTTGTCGACCTGCGGGTGACCGGCCAGCGGAGCTCCGGCGTCTGCGCCCGTTCCGGTGATCACGTTGACCACTCCGTCGGGCACACCGGCTTCGACGGCCAACTCCGCCAGGCGCAGCGGGGCCAGGGAGGCGAGTTCGGCGGGTTTGAGCACCACGGTGCATCCGGCGGCCAGCGCCGGGGCCAGCTTCCAGACCGCGGCGAGCGCGGCGCCGTTCCAGGGGATGATCTGGGCGACCACGCCGACCGGCTGCCGCCGGGTGTAGGAGAAGAAGTCTCCGGGGTTCTGCCGCGACAGCGGGATGGTGCGTCCCTCGAGCTTGGTGGTCCACCCGGCCATGTAGCGCAGCAGGTCGGCCATGTTCGGCAGGTCGATGTCGCGGATGAACGCGTAGGGCTTTCCGCAGTCCTGGGTGTCGATGAGGGCGATCTCGTCCGCGTTGGCCTCGATGAGGTCCGCGAAGCGGTGCAGGATCCGGGCGCGGGACTCGGCCGGCATCCGCCGCCACGGGCCGTCGTCGAATGCGCGGCGGGCAGCCTGCACCGCCAGTTCGACATCGCGCGGGCCGCCTGCGGCGATCTCGGCGAGCTTTTCTCCGGTCGACGGGTTGAAGACGTCGACAGTGCCGCCTTCGACCGGATCCACCCACTTACCGTCGATCAGCAGTTGATGACGGCTCGGGCTGGTCTCGGACATCTTTTCTCCTTCAGGTAGAGCTGCTCGGCGAACACACGAACGCTGGCGGCGATGATGCGGCCGTGGGTGCCGCCCGGCGCGCGCGGAAGTCCTCGGGACCCGGCGCGCTTACCACATACGAACGATTGTTTTCTTACGGTACCGGGTGGGCACCCATCCATGTCAACGATCGGCGCCCACCGGGAGATCAGGGGATGTTGCCGCGGTAGCGGGCCGACCGGTACGGGGTCGGCCAGTCGAGCGTGTCCTCGACGCCGAGTTCCTTTGCCGCCTTGAGCGGCCACATCGGCTCGCGCAGCAGGTTCCGTCCGACGAAAACAGCGTCGGCGGCTCCGTCGACGAGGACTTGCTCGGCCTGGGAGGAGTCGGTGATCAGCCCGACGGCCGCGACCGGCAGGGATGTGTCGTTGCGAATCCGGCGAGCGAACGGCACCTGGTATCCCGGTCCCACGGTGATCTTCTGCTCCGGGGTCAGGCCACCGCTGGAGACGTCGACGAGGTCGATCCCGGAACCCTCGAGCGAGCGGATCAGTGCGACGCTGCCGTCGACGTCCCAGCCGTCCTCAGCCCAGTCGGTGGCGGAGATCCGCAGCAACAGCGGCAACTCCTCCGGCCAGACCGCGCGAACCGCGGCGATGATCTCCCGCAGCAGCCGGGCGCGGCGGTGGGGGTCTCCGCCGTAGTCGTCGGTGCGCTGGTTGGTGATCGGCGACAGGAACTGGTGGAGCAGGTATCCGTGTGCGGCGTGGATCTCGACGACCCGGAATCCTGCGGCCAGCGCACGGGTGGCGGCTTCGGCGAAGTCGGCGACCACCTTCGCGATGTCGGCGACGGTCATCTCGCGTGGCACCGCCTGGTCTCCCCAGGCGGTCGCCGAGGGACCGACCGTCTCCCAGCCGCCCTCGCTGATCGGGACGGTGCCGTCGCCCTCCCAGGGAACCTGCGCGGAGGCCTTGCGGCCGGCGTGCGCGAGTTGGATACCGGGGATCGATCCGTGCTCCGTGACGAACCGGTTGATGCGGGCGAACGCCTCGAGCTGCGTGTCGTTCCACAGCCCGGTGCACTTGGGGCTGATCCGCCCTTCCGGCTGACCCCGGTCGCCTCGGTCAGCACCAGGCCGGCCTTCCCCTTGGCGAACGAGCCGAGGTGCACCAGATGCCAGTCGTCGGGTACGCCGTCGTCGGCGGAGAATTGACACATCGGCGCCACCCAGAGGCGATTTCGGAAGGTCACACCGCGCAGGGTCAGCGGTGAGAACAGCCGCGTGCGATGAATAGTGGGTTGAGACAACACGAACTCCTAGGTCGGGGTGGTGCGGCTATTCCAGCGTCGAGCCGGCGTTCGGTCCCTCGAGGAACTTGTTGGGGGTCAGGAAGAAACACAGCACCAGTGCCCCGTTCGGCGCAGAGGCGCGGTGCTGGTTGCCCTGCGGTCGCCACGAGAAGTTCCCGACGGTGGTCTCGCCTTCCTCGTCGACGATGCTGCCTTCGAGCACCCAGGTCTGCTCGATCCGGACATGCTCGTGCAGCGGCAGAACCGATCCGGGCTGCCAGCGGAACAGGGCGGTGAGCAGACCGCTCTCCTCATCCTTGAGCAGCACCTTGATATCGATGCCTTCGTACCCGGAAGGGCGCCAGGGCAGGGCGTCGACGTCGACGTAGCGCGAGGCCAGCGGCGGAAGTGCGTTGAGTTCGTCGGCGAAGGGGGTAATGGCGGGCATGATGGTGTTTCTTTCTGTGTTGTGTTGTGCGGGTACGCGAGTCAGAACGACCGCGGCAATCCCAGGTACTTCTCACCGATGTGGTTGCGGAGCATCTCGTTGGTCAGTGGGGCGAAGGTGTAGAGGCGGGCGTCGCGGACCAACCGCTCCATCGGGTACTCCTTGCTGAACCCGGATCCGCCCATCAGACGCATGCCGGCGTCGGTGACGGCGACCGCCGCATCGGAGGCAGCGACCTTGGCCATGGCGCTGAGGATGTCGGCGCGCTTGCCGGTGGCGGTGGCCGCGGCGGCCTGGAGCATCAGGGCCCGGGCGGACTCGATCGCGATGGCGCCGTCGACGAGCCGGTGCTGGCCGGCCTGGAAGCTGCCGACCGGGCGCCCGAACACCTGACGCTGGCGGCCGTAGTCGACGGCGGCTTCCAGCGCGCCCCGCGCGATCCCGAGTGCGGCGGCGGCGGCGTTGAGTCGTTCCCCGTTGAGAGTGCCCAGCACCTGCCGGAACCCCTGGTCGACGTGCCCGAGGACGGCGGAGGCATCGATTTCGACGTTGCCGAAAGTGACCTCGCAGGTGTCGAGGCTGTGGATGGCGAAGGTGTCGAGTTCGCGCACGGTGATGCCGGGAGTGTCGGTCGGGACCACGAACATGGTGATGCCGTCGATCGGCGAAGACTCATGCGTCGAGGTCCGGGCCAGGACGATGAGATTCCTCGCGTGCTGCGGACCCGAGATCCAGGTTTTGGCGCCGTTGAGAATCCACCGGCCGTCGCCGGCCTGCTTCGCCCGGGTGCGCATGACTCGGGCGACGTCGGTGCCGCCGTCGGGTTCGGTCAGTGCGAAGGCGACCCGATCGCTGCCGTCGAGGAGCGGGGCCAGGACGGCACTGCGCTGCTGGTCGCTGCCGTACTCGGTGAGCAGTCCGACGCCCATGTACTGCACGACCAGGCACACCGCCATCGAGGTCGGGCCGGCGGCGAGCTCTTCGAGGACGATGATCTGATGTCGGGGGTCGGCGCCGGTCGTGCCGTCGGCCTGGGCGTCGAGTCCGATCAGCCCGGCTTCGCCGAGCGCCCGGTACAGCTCGAGGTCGAACGCGTTGGCGTCGTCGAGTTCCCGGACCCGCTGCGGGGGTGCATACCGTTCGATGATCTCACGCACCATCTCGCGCAGATCCGCTTGCTCCGTAGTGTCCGGCAGGGTGCCGCTTCCGATCATGAGACTCCTCCAACTCGGGGTGACCGCGCCCTTCGGGGTACAAAGGTGCGGCCGTCGCGCTGTGACCTGGTCACCCACCCCACGATACAAACGAACGCACGTTTTTCCAAGGGTCAGGCGACCACTCCTTCCACCTAGACAAACAAACACCCGTTCGTATAGCGTGTGTGATGCCCATTACAGAGGGCGCGCAGGCCGCGCGGTCCCACAACGCAACCGGCCCCGCCCTCACTCGTCGTGAACTCGCGTTTCACCCGCGAAAGACGGCACCGACCAGCACGAGAAAGGGTGACCATGCCTCCCACCGAGACCGCTGTCGACTGGAGCCGGCTCTGGTCGGATCCGTCGATGCTCCGCCTGCGACGTGACCGCCGAAGTTTCTTCACCGTTGCCTGGGGCGTTTTCGCGGTGGCGTTCTGCGCGCTCGTCGGCTTCGCCGCATTCGCCCCGGAGATCATCGCGAAACGTCCCGTCCCGGGTCTGAGCGTCGGGCTGATCCTGTCCCTGGCCTACGTCGCGACGGTGATGAGCCTCGGTGCCTGGTACGTGCGCCGCGCACGCCACTGGGACATCCTGGCCGCGGCCGTGCTGAGCGTGCCCGCCACCCGAGAGCGAGAGGTCGCGGGCAATGTCTGACGGATTCAACACCACGGCCGTCGTCGTCACGATCCTGCTGCTGGCGACCACCTTCGTGGCGACCTACTTCGCCTCGCGCCGCACGAAGACGTCGGCGGAGTTCTGGACGGCCGGGGGCGGTATGACCGGACGCAAGAACGGCACCGCCATCGCCGGCGACTTCCTGTCCTCGGCCTCCCTGCTGGGTTACGCCGGGTTGGCCTACCTCTACGGCATGGACGGCATCGTCTACGCGATCTTCGCCTGCGGGATCTTCCTGATGGTGATGTTCCTGATCGCCGAAAAGCTGCGTAATCTAGGGCGTTTCACGTTCGCCGACGCGCTCGCCACCCGGCTCCGGTCCGGTCCGGTCCGCATCGTCTCGGCGATCTCGACGCTCTTCATCTGTGTCTTCTACCTCCTCGCCCAGATGGTTGCCGGCGGTGTGCTGATGGAGGCACTCGCCGGGATCGACTTCTCCTGGGGCGTGGTGATTGCCGCGGTCCTCATGCTGACCTATGTGCTCTTCGGCGGCATGCTCGCCACGACGTGGCTGCAGATCATCAAGGCCGTGGCCCTGATGAGCGTCGTCGCGCTGCTGGTGATCCTGGTTCTCATCCGGATCGATCCCAACCCGCTCAACATCATCGAGCAGGCGGTCTCGCAGAGTAAATTCGGCGATCACTACCTGGCCACCGGCAACTCCTTCCAGGGGCCCTGGAACATCATGTCCATGGCAGTGGCCGTGACGTTGTCCGCGGTGGGCCTGCCCCATGTGCTGATGCGGTTCTTCACCGTCCCCGACGCCATCGAGGCCCGCAAGTCCGCGATCTGGGCGATCAGCCTGATCGGCGGATTCAACGTCCTGATCGCGTTCCTCGGCATCTCGGCACGCGCCGCCCTCGGTGCCGGCGGGGAGGAAATCGCCGGCAAGGGCGGCAATCTCGCCCTGCCCGCCTTGACCGTCTGGCTCGGCGGCGGGGACGGCTTCGCGTCCGACCTGCTGCTGGCGCTGGTGGTCGCGGTCTCGATCGCCACGCTGCTGGCGGTATCGGCCGGCCTGGTGCTCAGCGCGTCGAGCACGATCGCCCACGACCTGTGGGCCAAGACCTTCCACCGGCCCGAGCGGGAGGAGATGACGGTCGGCCGGATCGCCGCGGTGGCGTTGGTGATCGTCACCGTCGGTGCCACCCTGGCCATCGGCGGCACCCAGAACGTGACCTTCCTGGCCACGCTGGCGACCTCCACCGCGGCCAGCGCGAACTTCCCCGTCCTGATCATGACGCTGCTGTGGCGGCGGATGCGCACCCTCGGGGCCGTAGTCGGGGCGCTGTCGGGTCTGCTGACGGCGCTGGCGCTGATTCTGACCGGTCCGCTGGTGTGGCCGAGTCTGGCTCCGCTGCTGTCGGATTCACTGTCGACCACAGCGCCCTTCCCGCTGGCATTCCCGATCCTGCTGTCGGTGCCCGCCGGATTCCTCGGGTGCATCGTGGGCAGCTACCTCAGTCGTGAGCCCGCAAATGACGCCGCCTTCGACGAACTTCAAGTGCGTGCCCTGACCGGGGCAGGTCTGGACAAGACGAAGACCCTCGCGCACTGATCCCCTCACGGCGGCGTTCGACCGGAAGCTGTCATCTCCGGCCGAACGCCGCCGTGCATTCCCGAATGGTCGCCGAACTTCTACCGTCGCCGACCCCGACTGAAGGAGAATTGTATGTCCGTCAAGATCGTTGCGCTGATCACGTCGAAGTCCGAGCTTTCTCGCGACGAGTTCCTCCGGTACTGGAACGTCGAGCACCCCCAGTACGTATGGAAGCTCCCGGAACTCGAGCGCTACGTGCAGAATCCGGCGATCGAGCATCGCACGGAATGGGCGTACGACGGGATGGCGGAGCTGTGGTTCCCCTCCGTCGCCGCGGTGGCCCAGGCGTTCTCCTCGCCGGAGGCGGACGCCGTCCGCGAGCACGAGGAAGAGTTCATCGGGAACATCACCTGGTTCCTCGCCTCCGAGTCGGAGATCGTGCCGGTCTGAACGGCGCCGTCGAGGTCAGGGTTCGCGCAGAACGCCCTCCTGGGAGGCCGACGCGATGCGCGCACCCGCCTCGGTGGTGAAGTCGCAGGTGCACAGGCACCGGCCACCGGTGGCGATCGGGCTGACCTGCCGACACAGCATCCAGTCGTTCATCGAGAACCGGCGGTGAAACCACATCGCGTGGTCGATGCTGGCACCGGCGATCACCCGGTTGCCGTACCAGGAGCGCCCGTGCGGCATCAGCGCCGGGTCGAGCAGGGTCAGGTCGCTGACATATGCCAACAGGGCAGTGTGCAGCAGCGGCTCGTCCGGGACCGTGGTGGCCGCGCGCACCCAGAATTGCTGCTCGGGATTCCGGGTGCCGGCCGCGGCCAGCGCCTCGGGATGTTCGAGAAAGCGGAAATCGAAGGGGTGGGGTTGCGACCACCACTCCGGCAGCATCGCACTCTCGCCCTCGAGTTGCTCGTGCAGCGGCAACAGTTCGTCCGGTGCAGTCTCGGTCAGGGGCGGGGACCATTCGTGCTCAGGGCCGTCCTGCTCGGTGGCGAACGAGAGCTGCAGTGTCGCCAGCACATCATCGCCCTGGGTCGCGGTGACGGCGCGAGCGCTGTAGGAGCGGCCGTCTCGCAGGATCGTCACCTGATAGGCGACGGGCGCACCAGGGTCTCCACCCCGCAGGAACAGCGTATGCAGCGAGTGCGGATACCGGTCGGCGGGCACGGTCGCACCGGCCGCCATCACGGCCTGCGCGAGAACCTGTCCGCCGAAGAGCCGGGGAAGTTTGCGCACCGAGGTCGGACCATCGAACCGGTTCACCCCCGCGGGGGTCACTCGCAGAGCGTCGACCAGGGACTCGAGTTCTTCGGCAGAGGCAATCACCGTCCGCGCCCTCTCTGTCGTCGACCCCACCTCACGGATGCGGCGGGGACCATCGTTGACCGTTACCACATCTGACGGTACCGTAAGCGAACGTACGATTGTTTGTCTAAGCGACATGGTCTTACGAAGGCGACCCCACACCGGGGCGTCCATCGCACAGGTATTTCGAAACCCCAAGGAGTCCGGGCATGTTGTCCAAGGTCCTCGTCGCCAACCGCGGCGAAATCGCGGTCCGCATCATTCGCACGTGTGCAGAGGCCGGTGTAGCCAGCGTCGCCGTGTACTCGGAGGCGGATGAGAAGGCACTGCATGTGCGGCTGGCCGACGAGGCGGTCCTGCTCGGCGCGGCCTCCGCGTCGGAGTCGTACCTGGCGATCGACAAGATCATCGAGGCCGCCAAGAGCACCGGTGCGCAGGCCGTGCACCCCGGCTACGGCTTCCTGGCCGAGAACGCGGCGTTCGCCAAGGCCGTGGAAGACGCGGGATTGATCTTCATCGGGCCGCCCTCCTCGGCGATCGAGGTGATGGGTTCGAAGATCGCCGCCCGTGATCTCGCCGCGAAGGCCGACGTCCCGCAGGTCCCCGGCTCGCAGGGCACCATCGCCTCCGTGGCGGACGTGATCGCGTTCGGTGACGAGCACGGCTACCCGGTGGCGATCAAGGCCACCTACGGCGGTGGCGGCCGCGGCATGCGGACGGTCGCCTCGGCCTCGGACGCCGAATCCGCGTTCGCCTCGGCCAAGCAGGAATCCGCTGCCGCGTTCGGTCGTGACGACGTCTACCTCGAGCGGTACCTGTCCAGCGCTCGCCACGTCGAGGTCCAGGTATTCGCCGACACCCACGGCAATGCCGTGTGGATCGGCGACCGCGACTGCTCGGTGCAGCGCCGCCATCAGAAGCTGATCGAGGAAGCACCCGCCCCCGGCCTGTCGGACGAGCTGCGCCGCGCCATGGGCGAGGCGTCGGTCCGCCTGGCCAAGCAGGTCCGCTACGTCGGCGCCGGCACCGTCGAGTTCCTCGTCGAGGCCGACCGGGAGGCCTTCTACTTCCTGGAGATGAACACCCGCATCCAGGTCGAGCACCCGGTCACCGAAATGACCCTGGGCCTGGATCTGGTCGCCGAGCAACTCGCCGTCGCCGCCGGCGAACCGCTGTCGATCACCGAGTCCGGCGCCGCCCCGCGAGGGCACGCGATCGAGGTCCGCGTCAACGCCGAGGACACCCGCGGCGCCCTGTTCATGCCCAGCCCCGGCCCGATCGCCACCGTGCAGGCACCCACACGGGCCGGCGTCCGCTGGGATGGGGGCTACGAATCCGGCGACGAGGTCCAGCCGTACTACGACAGCCTGGTCGGCAAGCTCATCGTGTGGGCGCCGACCCGGGACCGCGCCCTGGACCGGCTGACCCTCGCCCTCGACGAGCTGATCATCGACGGCGTACCCACCACCGTCCCTGCCGCACGACAGGTCATTGCGCACAAGGACTTCCGCAACGTCGCCATGCACACCAACTGGCTCGAGCGCGACATCGACTTCGCCTCGCTGCTGCCGCCGGTCGAGGACCTGTCCGACACCGATGCCGAGGACACCGAGGAGATGCTGCCCCGCAACGAGGGGTGGGTCGGTGACCGCCGCTACGTCATCCCGTTCTTCACCCCCGCCGGCCCGGCCGCTGCCGCGCCCGTCGCCGAGCCGCAGGCGCGCCGCGCCGCGACCGGCGGACCACGGAAGAAGCGGGGCGGCGGCGCCGCCGCGAGCGGTGAGGCCAAGAGCCCCATGCAGGGCACGGTCGCGCAGATCGACGTCGAGGTCGGCGCCCAGGTCGAGGCGGGGCAGGTGCTGATGGTGCTGGAGGCGATGAAGATGCAAAACCCGATCCGCGCCGCCGTTAACGGTGTCGTCGAGTCCTTGCACGTCGAGGTCGGGCAGGTCGTGGCGGCCGGAGCATCCCTGGCCACCGTCGCGGCGGCAGGTGAGTGAGATGACCACACCCGCAGGGCCGCCGGTCGCGGTCGTCACCGGCGCCGGAGGCGGACTCGGAGCCGTCACCGCCACGGTGCTCGGCGAACTCGGCCTGGCGGTGGCCTGCGTCGACATCGACGAAGTCGCTGCCAAGCGCACCGCCACCGAACTGGGCAACAACGGGGTCACCAGCGCCGCGTACGGCGTGGACATCACCTCCGAATCGGCGGCCGGCTCGTTGGTCGACGCGGTGCACGTCGACCTCGGCCAGGTATCCCATCTGGTCAACATCGCCGGCATCCTGCGCCGCACCCATCTCGCCGACACCACCGCCGACTCCTGGCGGCAGGTCATGGACGTCAACGTCACCGCCCCGTTCCTGCTCACCCAGGCCTTCGCGGACGATCTGAAGGCCGCCGAGTACGGGCGAGTGATCAACTGCGCGTCCTTCGCCGGCACCCGCGGCTACGAGTACCCCGCCTACGCCGCCTCCAAGGCCGCACTGATCAACCTGACCAGCTCCCTGATGTTCGACTTCTGGGGCACGGCGGTCACCGTGAACGCCGTCGCCCCCGGCGCAATGGTCACCCCCATGCTCGACCGCCCCGCAGCAGAGCGGATGGCGGCCAAGACACCGACCGGGCGCATCCTCGACCCCGACGACGTCGCCGCAGTCATCGGTTTCCTCGCGGGCCGCACCTCACGCGGGGTCAACGGCACCACCACCGTGATCGACGGTGGCGCCTCACTGCTGTTCAGCTACAAGTAGCGCCCCCACCGACGATTCGTAATCCACTACCTCCGAAACAGTTTGGAAAGATCATGACTGACACTCTCGACGAGAAGACCACAGCGGCCCCGGTAGGCCCGCATGAAGAGCTCGAGACGCGGCTGGCCAAGGCTCGGCTCGGTGGCTCGGAGAAGCAACGCCAGAAGCAGATCGATGCCGGCAAGATGCTCGTGCGCGACCGGTTGGAACTCCTGTTCGACAACAGCTGGTCCTTCGAGGACGGCCTGCTCGCCCGCTACGACGAAGGGCTGCCCGGCGACGCCGTCGTCACCGCGGTCGGCAAGGTCGACGGCCGCGATGTCGTCGTCATCGCCAACGACTACACCGTCAAGGCCGGCACCTGGGGCAAGCGCACCTTCGAGAAGATCGTCCGCGCCCAGGAACTCGCCGACTCCACCGGCACCCCGATCGTGTACCTGTTCGACTCCGCGGGCGCCCGCATCGACGAACAGTTCGAAAGCTTCGTCGGCCGCCGTGCCTGGGGCAACATCTTCTACAACCAGGTCCAGATCTCCGGCCGCGTCCCCCAGGTCTGCGCCCTCTTCGGGCCCTCCCCCGCCGGCTCGGCCTACGTGCCCGCGCTGTGCGATCTGACGATCATGGTCCGCGGTCACGCCACCGCCTACCTCGGCTCCCCCCGCCTGGCTCAGATGGTGACCGGCGAGGACGTCACCCTCGAAGAGATGGGTGGGGCGGAGATGCACTCGACCGTCTCGGGCCTGTCCGACGTCCTCGTCGAGGACGACGCGGAAGCCATTGCCGCCGTGCGTGTGTGGCTGTCGTTCCTGCCGTCGAACTGGCAGCAGGAGCCCCCGATCACCGCTCCGGCCGACCCGTCCGGTGCCCGGACCATCAAGGAGATCGTCCCCGAGGTCGAATCCGAGATCTTCGACATCCACGAGCTGATCGACTCCCTCGTCGACGACGCCAGCTTCTTCCCGTACAAGGATTTGTTCGCCCCGGAACTGGTCACCGGATTCGCGCGCCTGAACGGCCAAAGCGTCGGCATCGTCGCCAACCAGCCCACCGTGAAGGGCGGGGTGATCTTCCCCGACTCTTCCGACAAGGCCGCCCGGTTCATCTGGATCTGCAACGCCTACAACATTCCGATCCTGTTCCTGGTCGACATCGCCGGCTACATGATCGGCTCCGAGGTCGAACGCCAGGGCATCATCCGGCACGGCGCGAAGATGATCTTCGCCGTCTCCGAGGCCCGCGTGCCCCGCATTACGGTGCTGCTGCGCAAGGCATACGGCGGCGGGTACCTCGCGATGTCCGGTGCCCCGATGCAGCCGGACGCCCTGATCGCGCTGCCGACGGCCAAGCCCGCCCTGATGGGCCCGGACGCCGCCGTGAACGGCATCCACTACAACCGCATCCAGGCCATCGAGGATCCGGAGGAGCGGGCCGCGTTCATCGCCGAGAAGCAGGCCGAGTACGCCGCCGGGATCGACGTGTTCAAGATCGCCAACGAGAACGCCGTCGAAGCGGTCGTGCCCGCGAACGAGCTGCGCAACGAGCTCACCCAGCGTCTGGCGCTCTACCGGAAGCGGGACCGCACCGCGCCCGCCCGCCGAAATGGCGTCACCCCGGTATGAGCGCGCCGGTGCTCGCTCCGCGGCGGGAACGTCTCACCGGTGTCGTCACCGGTGCGGGCACCGGGATCGGCCGGGCCTGCCTCGAAGTGCTGGTCGACCACGGCGCCCGCGTCGACGCGTGGGATCGCAGCGACGAGGCGCTGGCAGATCTTGCCGGGCGTGAGGAGGTCGCTGCCCGTACCGTCGATGTCACCGATGCGGCGGTGGTCGCATCCGCAGCGTCGGCGGCGTTGAAGCACTGGGGCCGCATTGACTTCGTGATCAACTGCGCAGGCGCGTTTTTGGTCGGTCCGCTGGCCGACGTCAGTGCCGCGTCGGTGCGTGCACTGTTCGAGGTGAACGTACTCGGGACGACGGTGGTCACGCAGGCGTTGCTCCCGGCGCTCAAGAGCAGCCGGGGGTCCATCGTGAACGTGGCCAGCTCGGTTGCCCTCAAACCGACCGCCAGTAACGCTCACTACGCGGCTTCCAAAGCGGCGGTCGCGCACCTGACCCGGTGCTGGGCCCTCGAGTTGGGGCCTGAGGGGGTTCGGGTCAATTCCGTCGCTCCCGGACCGACGCCGACCGAGATCTACCGGACCGCCGGGATGAGTGCGGAGCAAGAGTCGACGCTACTCCGCGAGCGGGCTGAGGCTATTCCACTGCGCCGGGTCGGCGATCCCGTCGACACCGCCCGGTGGATCGCACGGTTCGCGCTCGAGGACGACTGGACGACCGGCGTCGTTCTTCCGGTGGATGGTGGAATGGCGCTCTGACGCCGCGTCCTCGCCATTCACTTTCAGCACCCGGATCCCGGGCCCTCACGACGAGGGCCCGGGATCCGGGTGCCTTCCGTCGGTCAAGTCAACCTTCGACTCCGAAAGCGACCTACCCCGCAGTGCCTGATCATTCGAACCACCACATCGACCGGGACTGGCAGCACCGCGCCTCCTGTCTCGGCACCGACACCGAGAGGTTCTTCTCCCCCGACGGTGAACGCGGCAACGTCCGCGCCCAGCGTGAGCACGCCGCCAAACCGATCTGCCAGGACTGCCCCGTGCTCGCCGAATGCCGCACCCACGCCCTCACCGCCACCGAGGCTTACGGCATCTGGGGTGGCATGTCCGAAAACGAGCGCGCCCGCCAGACCAGACGTACCCGCCTCGCGTCCCGGCCCGGGGAGTGCGTCGCGCCACCGGACCCTCGAACCGCGCCGGACCCGAGCACGTCACGAGGTAGAACGGTCACGGCCACCCACTACGACGCACCGAGAGTCATCGAATCCGGCGAGTCCGCAGGAACGTCTCTCGAACAGAGGTCGGCCAGCAGGGAGGACGCGCGGTCGCCCGCCGTGTACGTCGAGGACGTGCGTGATCCCGACACAGTCCGACGAATCACCTGCACCGGCCATCGGGCACGTATGAGGCACCCTCACTGAGCAGAGGCGAGAAGACACGCAGCGCAAAACCACTGCCCCTTCACCCGCGACGGAAACGTCTCGGGTGAAGGGGCAGTGGGGATGGTCCCGCGGCCAGACTTGGATCGGCCACGGAATCCGACGGCTTCTAGCCGCCGACCTTCTGACTTGCGCCGGCGTCGATGGGCAGGTTGATTCCGGTGATGTACCGCGACTCGTCCGAGGCCAGGAAGAGCACAGCGTTGGTGATGTCGATGGGTTCGACCCACGGGATGTTCGGGAGCGAGTGCATCGTGGCGAACGCGTCGCGGGAGTCCTCGAGCGTCGGGTGCGCGAGGTCCGGACGGAAGAGTCCGTAGAAGGTTTCGTTCTGCAAGAGCTTGGTGTTGACGTTCGTCGGATGGACCGCATTGACACGGATCCCCTTGGGGCCCAGCTCGTTCGCGAGGGTGTGCATCAGTCCGACGATGCCGTGCTTGGCGGTGACGTAGTGGCCGACGTTCGGGTAACCATTCAAGCTCGACGTCGATCCGGTAAAGATGACCGAGCCACCTTCGCCCCGCTCGACCATGTTCGGCACCGCGGCCTTGACGGTGTGGAAGACACCGGTCAGGTTGGTGTCGATCATGTCGTTCCACTGCTCTTCGGTCAGGTCCAGGACCTTGTTGGCCGAGATGATGCCTGCGTTGGCGCAGACGATGTCGATACGGCCGAACTCGGCGAGGCCGTCGGCGACCGCAGCCTCCATCTGCTTCAGGTTGCGCACGTCGGCCTGCGCGATGACGACGCGGCGGCCCAGCTCCTCGACCAGTCGCGCCGTTTCCTTCAGGTCGTCGAGCGACGCCATCGGGTACGGCACACTGCCGATCTGGTCGGCGATGTCGATGGCGATGATGTCAGCGCCCTCTTTGGCCAGCCCCAGTGCGTGTGAACGGCCCTGGCCGCGTGCGGCCCCGGTAATCAGGGCGACCTTGCCCTCCAAGCGGCTCATTGAGTTTCCAATCTCTCGATGTACGACCCTGCCGATGTCGGCGGAGCAACCAACAAACGTACGTGCGTTTGTTTAATTAGAGTGTGATGTGAGCGACAGCAAATGTCAACCATGCGTGCCGGGTGAGACGAGGGCCCGCTGCATGCACCATTGCGGCAGACGGGCACCACAAAAAGATCAACAGAGTCCGGGAAGCATTCTCCGCGAAAACATTACCGAGACAACGGGACGAACAGCGCAGCGATCCCACGTGCGTGCGCGGCCGTAGCCATCGATCGGGGACGCCCGCAACCACGCACCGCGCTGCCGTGCATCCAGCGATATCCTCGCCACCCACCGCTCCGGGGCATTCGTTGGGTGTGTCACCAAAGTTGTCAGCCCGCACCCCGGGCTGGCGCCCCGGGCGCGGGCTGAACGGATATACGGTCGGGTCAGGCGGCGTTCTCGACGCCGAGCTGGCGCAGCGCCATCTTGATGTAGGTGTTGACGACCTTGTCGAGCGACTTCGGGCCGCCAGGCTTGTACCAGGACGAGACGTGCGCACCCTGAGCCAGTATCGAGTACGTCTGCAATTTGGCATCGAGGATGTCCGCGCCGGTTTCCTTGGCCACATCCTTGATGAGTTTCTGCAGCAGGCGCTCGTACTCGGCACGCTTGGCGAGGACCAACTCCAAGTCTCCGTCGCTCAGTGCCCGGAGCTCGGTATTGCCGATGAACGTCTCCCGCGCATGCTCCGCGTGATAGCGGATGTGGCAGTCGACCGCCGCCTTGAACCGGTCCAGCGCACTCCCATCGACGCTGACGAGCGCTTTGTTCACGGCTTCGAGGAGTTCGTCCATGACCGACACCATGATGTCGGTCAGCAATTCTTCTTTGCCGCTGATGTGGTTGTAGAGGCTGCCGACCTGGATGCCGACCTCGCTCGCAACGGTGCGCAGCGACGTGGCCTCGTAGCCGTGCTCGTAGAACAGGCTGGCCGCGGCCTCCCGTATAGCGACGTTGGTGCGCGCGCCGCCGCGCGTCACCCGGGTTGCTCGCGTCACTGTGCCCCCTCCGAGGTAAATTGGACGGTCCCCGAAGGGGCCGGCAAGCGGTCTCAGGAACAATCGTACGTTAGTCGATCGTATTCTCGCTGATTGTCGGCACGGTTGTCACCAGCCCATCGTCGCCCGGATGTTGGTTTTGACAATCTTGCCGCTGGGATTCATCGGCAGGGCGTTCGGGCCCACGAGCGCGATCATCTTCGGGACCTTGTATCCAGCCAAGTGCTTGCGCAGGAACGTGGCGATCTCCGTCTCCGTGACGGTCTGACCCGGCCGAACGGCGATCACCGCTCGCACTTCCTCGTCCCACTCCTCACTCGGCACGCCGAGGACGGCGGCTTCCATGACAGCCGGGTGCGTGTGGAGCAACTGCTCGATCTCCGAGCTGTACACGTTCTCGCCACCTGTCTTGATCATGTCCTTGGCCCGGTCGCGGAAGTACAGGTAGCCATTTTCGTCGCGAACCGCCAGGTCACCGGTACGCAGCCACCCGTTGTCGAGCACCTCCTTGGTGGCCTCCGGTCGACCGAAGTATCCGGTCATCAGATTGGGGCCGCGGACGCAGATCTCTCCGATCTCTCCCACCGCGGTCGGGGCACCGTCGTAGAGATCACGCAACTCGACCTCGGTGAGGAGGTATTCGGTGCCGATCGAGCCGTCGATCTCCGGCCGGAGCATGTCCTGCGGGAGCAAACGGGTGACCATCGGCCCGGCTTCGGTGAGGCCGTAGCGGAAGAACAGGTCGACGTCCGGGATCAGTGCCGACACTGCCAGCTTGTCCGGCATGCGCAGCAACCCGGCACCGGTGTGGAGAGCCTTGAAATTGTTGCGGAACCCATCGGTGTCGAACGTGCCCGACTTGAGCATGCGCCGGATCATGTTGGGCACGAGGAACATGTTGGTGATCGACTCGCGGGCGACGAGGTCCGCGATCTCCTCTTCCACGAATTTGTGGACGAGGACCGAGCTGTTCCCCGTGACGTAATGGGGCAGGAACCAGCACAGCAGTGCGGCGGAGTGGAAGAGCGGGGTGACGACCAGGCCGCGATCGTTCGGGCGGCCACCGATCCGGCAGTCGGCGATTTCGTTGACTGCGTTGGTCAGGATCGCCGAGTGCGAGAGCACGACCCCCTTGGAGAAGCCGGTGGTGCCGCCGGTGAACAGGATGCAGGCAGCATCCGATGCTTGAACCGGCACATCCTTGATCGGTTCCGATCGCAGCAGGTGATCGAATTCGTCCCCCTCGTGCACCACGGCGACCGGCGCTTCGAGGTCATCACCGGCCAGGACCTCCGCGATGGCGGCGTCGAAGCCATCGCCGACGAGTACGACACGGGCGCCGGTCTCGTTGATGCCGTGGGCCAGCTCCTCGGTTGCCCATCGCCAGTTGTATGGGACAAAGGCGGCGCCGGCGGCGACGATTCCCAGGAAGGTTTCGATGCCGAAGGCGGTGTTGCCCGCCAGCACGCCGACGGTGTCACCGGGTTTGACACCCTGCGCCCGAAGGCCGGCGGCAATCCGCCACGCCCGGTCTGCGAGTTCTCCATGGGTGAGCCGGCGCGTACCGTCGAAGATCGCTTCGCGTTGGGGCACCAGCCGCTCGTTGCGACGAATAGCGTCGACGAGAGTAAACATCGTTCTCCTTAGCCGTACAAGAGCCGTACAAGTGTTGCTGTGGTCTTCAACACTACGTTAGGCGTACGTACGTTCGCTAGTCCTACGGTTCTGGAATTCCCGCCGACTTGCAGCGAATGCCGAATGACCGCCCTCTGGGGCAAGACAGCTAATGGCTCGCGTACCGCGACGTCGATACCTGAGGTCAGGACTGAACGACATCATCGAGCGGGACACCCGCACCGTGTACGACGTGGTCCAGCGCGGAGATGCCGACATCGGCATCTCGACGTTCCCTCCACCCGGGTCGATGGAGACCCGAGTCATCGGCCGCGCCCCGGTGTGCGCGCTGGCATCACCGGAACATCCCCTGGCCGGACAGACCCAAGTCGCCTTAGCCGACCTCGTTCGAGAATCGCTCATCCTGATGCACCGCAACAACGCTGCCCGACTCGCATTCGACACCGCCACCGCCGGCCAAGGCCTCGCCTACGTCGACCCCCGGGTTGTGTCAGTGACATCTGTGGCCAGAGCACTCGCCGCATCGGGCCAGGGGGTTGCTGTACTGACCGATCAACCCCTCTTCAACCTCATCCGCGTGCCGATTCAGATCCCCGAAGGCATCCTCGCCGTCACCCTCTATGCGGGCTGGGATCCCGAACACTTCGCCGCGCCCGCAGTGTCGGCACTCGTCGATTCGATCTCCGACTACCACCGAAACGTCCTGACGCCGACGGCGGAGATCACGATCGCCGACCCACTGCACACGCCCGACCGACCGTGACACCGGCGTTCACTGCGCGAGGAAGTCGGCGAGAGCCTGCGCCACGAGGGCGGGCTCGTCCTCGGTGAGGAAGTGCCCGGCACCGGGCACGAGCGTCGCTCGCGCCCCGGGGATGCGGCGCGCGAGATCGTCGGCGAACGACCGGTCCAGCCATTCGTCGTCCGCACCCCACACGATCTGCACCGGCACCTTCACGGTGCCGAGTTTCTCGACGACGTCGGCGGTGTCGCGTTCGTCGAAATATTGGACCTGGTCGAGGTAACGCTGCTGCCCGCTCGCGCCCGCGAAAGGACCGAGGTAGGCCTCCGCGACGGACGCCGGCAGCCGACGACGGGTCGCGGTGTCGAGGTGGGCCTCGGTGATCCGCTGGAAGATGTGCGTCGGCATCGTGCGGTACACGTCGAGGTGGCGTTGCATGTGCTGCGCCACCGGCGTCACCCACGGTGAGAGCACCGCCGCGTCGAGCAGGGCGATGCGCCGAACCGGGACTCCCTCGACGAGGTGTGCCCGGAGTACTGTCGCCGCACCGATGTCGTGACCGACCAGCACAGGCCGCTCGAGTCCCCAATCCTCGACCAGCCGGGCCAGCACGCGCGCGTGCGTGCGGATCGCCACCGGCTCGCCGGGAACCGGTGGCGAGTCACCGTAGCCCGGAAGGTCCCAGACGTACACCGTGTTCTGCTCGGCGAGGCGGGGAATCACCGCGCGCCACAGATACGACGACGAGGGCGTGCCGTGCACGAGAACGACGGGCGGGCCGTCGCCGAAGACTCCGGCCGCGACGGTGGCGCCGTCCACCGTCAGCCGGTCGGGCAGGCGCCACCGGTCGGTGTCGGCCGTGTTGGAGATCTGCTGTCGAGTCATGATCATCCTCCCGAGACGTAATGGTTAAACTGACTTGGTAACCATTACGCTAGACGGAGGATGTAAGTGATGCAACTGACTTTCACCGATTACACCTTCGGGGCATCGGTGGCGACGGCGCTCGTCCTCACCGCCCCGGAGGTGCTCGTCGCGACCGGTGACGCCCTCACCGACGGCGAGTCGCTGCATGCTTTCCTCACCGAGCACGGCATCGTCCCCGGCGACCGGCCGGCGACCGTTGCCGATCTGGACGAGGTTCGTGCGTTGCGGACACGCGTGCGCGACATCGTGGCCGCGCCGAACGAAGAGGCGATCGTCGACGGGGCCAACCAACTCCTGTGCGTGGCCCGCACCGTCCCCTTCCTCGGGCGCCACGACGGCACGTGGACGTGGCACCTCGAGACCGCACCCGAGTCGACCCTCGCCGACGACCTGGCCGTCGTCATCGGAACGGGCCTGCTCGGAACCGTGGCTTCGCTGGGACCGAACCGGTTCCGGTCGTGCGAATCCCCTTCGTGCAACGGAATTTTCGTCGACACCAGCCGGGCGGGCCGGCGCCGGTTCTGCATGCCCCAGGTGTGCGGAAACCGTGTCAACGTGGCGAACTTTCGCGCCCGACGCCGTCGCGAACAGCAGGATCGCGCCGGAACGGGCCCCACAGACGCCGGGTGAGGAGTCGATGTCGATACGACCACCACCACCGGTGCCGGGTGGTCATCGTGTGGGAACAGCGAGGGGTTGCCTAGGCTCGGGCCGCCGCGGGAGACGCGGTGAACCCAGCGCTCGGCGCGAACCGTGCCAGCACGTCCTCGGCAGGTTCCCCGGCCGCGGCGGCGATGAACGCGAGAACGTCCTCCCGGGTGTCGATACCGATCAGCGTGTCGGGTTCGGAGAGGAACCCGAACAGGGCCGCGGCAACGGGTTCGCTCACGGTCGCCGCCGGGAACAGCAATTCGGCGTGGACCGCGTACTTCGGGTCGCCGAGGAACAGCCGGGTGACCTCGGCGGCCGCGTGGCCCCGTGTGTTCCAGTGCTTCTCGAACTGCTCGGACAACCAGTCGGCGGTGAACTCGCCGTCGTGCCCGCGTGCCGCCTCGACGAGCGCGGCCACCTGTACGGCGGTGTTCTGGGCTCCCTGTCCGGCGAGGGGATCGAACGCGATCGCGGTGTCGCCGATCGCCGCGACCACGTGGCCGCTCCTGGTCGTCCCGACCGCGCGCCGCACCGTCGGGGTGACCGCCCCACTCAGCCACGAGTGCGGGTCGGACTCGATCACCTGCAACTGCTCGATCTCGGGGGCGTCGTGCGGGAAGTAGTCGCGGTAGAAGTCGACGACGGTCTGCCGCGCGGAGTGCACGTCGGTGACCGCGGCGAACCGCTCCTCCCACGGGCTGCCCGGTTTCGCGAAGCCCAGGAAACTCCATGTAGCGCCGGCGTCCTTGTGCAGGTACGGGCCGAGCCAGGCCTCACCGAAATCGGTGTGCAGGTTGAAGAGATTGTGCGCGCCGCCCGCCGCGGACCGGTAGCCGAAGGTGTCCGCGCCGTGTCCCAGGCCCTGCAACGTCACCAGCAGCAGTCGGCGCTGCGGTTCGCTGTACACAGTCCGTTCGGTGTCCACCGGGAACAGCGTGGACAGCCCGCCCTTTCCGGTCGCCACGAGCGTCAGTTCGTGGTCGGCGGCGATCGCGTCGAGGTCGTCGAGGTTGACGGCCCGGACCTCGAAGCGGCCGCCGCGGTCGAGGAATCGGCCGAGTCGGTCATCGGCCCGCAGTCGCACGTCGACACCCTGCGCGACGTACCGGAAGTCGGGGTCGAATTCGAGGACGTCGGCGCGGGTGTCACCATCCCCCGTGTGCAGGCGGGTGCTCATCCCGGTCGAGTGCGGACCGTCGGCGTAGAGGTCCTCGATGATGCGGGCGTCGGCCTCACGGGACTTGCCGAAGTAGACGGCGGTGCCGGTGGCCGGGACGTCGTTGCGCAAGGCGTCCCGGTCGCGGTCACTGTAGAGGGTGACGGTGAAACCGGCGTCGACGAGACCGAGCGCGGCAGTGGTGCCGGCCAATCCGGCTCCGACGACGGCGGCGGTGCGGGGTGTACTCATGGGTCCTCCCGGTGGTTGTGGTGGTCGTTCAGGTGTTCGTGTACGCGCGGTAGCGGTCGGTCCGCGTCGAGAGGTCGCCGCCGAGGCGGTACCGCGCGCCCCGGTGGTCGGCGGGAAGCCGGTCGCCCTTGTCGAACAGCTTGTGGCGCAGGGTCCCGTCGGTGTAGCCCGTCGGGTAGGCACCCCGGGCCTGCAGCGCCGGCACGACGTGGGTGACGACGTCCTCGAACGATCCCGGCGTGATCGCGTACGCCAGGTTGAACCCGTCGACGTCGGTGTCGGCCACCCACTCCTGCAACTGCGTTGCGACGGTCTCGCCGGAGCCGACGAACCGCGGCCCGAGACCGCCGATGCTCGCCCACTCCGCGATATCGCGCACCGTCCACTCGCGACCGTCGTCCGCGGCCTCCTGGAATGCGGCGACGGCCGACTGGATGGCGTTGCTCTCGACGTTTCCGATCGGGTCGTCGAGGTCGTACCGCGACAGGTCGATCCCCATCCAGCCGGACGTGAAGACCAGTGCGCCCTCGAGGTCCGCGTATCGCCGGTACTCCTCCTGCTTCGCGGCCGCGGCCTCGTCGGTGCTGCCCGTGATGACGGTGGACAGCGCGTAGATCCGCGCCGAATAGGGGTCGCGGCCGGCGTCGACGAGGGCCTGGCGGATCCGTGCGACGGTGTCCTTCAGCACCCGCTTCGACGGCGGCCCCACGAAGATCGCCTCGGCGTTCTCGGCGGCGAACCGGACACCGCGCGGCGACGCCCCCGCCTGGTAGATCACCGGCGACCGCTGCGGCGACGGTTCCGACAGGTGGATGCCCGGGACCGTGAAATGCGTTCCGCGGTGGCCGATGTGGTGCACCTTCTCCGGATCGACGTACACGCCGCGCTCGGTGTCGCGGACGACGGCGTCGTCCTCCCACGAACCTTCCCACAGCTTGTAGAGCACCTCGAGGTACTCGTCGGCGTGGTCGTACCGGGTGTCGTGGTCGAGTTGGTCGGCGTCACCGAAGTTCCGGGCCGCGGACGGCAGGTACCCCGTCACGACGTTCCACCCGATCCGTCCCCCGGTGAGGTGGTCGAGGGTGGAGAGTCGGCGCGCGAACGGATACGGGTGCTCGAATCCCGTCCCCGTGGTGATGCCGAACCCGAGGTGTTCGGTGACCGCTGCCATGGCCGAGACGAGCAGCAACGGGTCCGCGACCGGGATCTGGGCGCCCTGCCGCAGCGCGGCCTCGTCGGTTCCGCCGTAGACGTCGTAGGTGCCGAGCACGTCGGCGATGAACAGTCCGTCGAACAGCCCGCGTTCGAGGAGCCGGGCGAGGTCGGTCCAGTAGCCGAGGTCGGTGTAGCGGTGCGACTGGTCGTCCGGGTGCCGCCACAGCCCCGGCGACTGGTGGGCGACGCAATTCATGTCGAAGGCGTTGAAGCGGATCTGCCGGGTCATGCCGGCGCGTCCGCGTCGCGCACGCTCTGCCGCTGCCCGGCGCTCCAGGCGTACGGCAGCGGATCACCGTTCAGAACGTACGCCCCCACCGACTGCTGCTTGTAGATCAGAGGGTTGTGGGCCGAAATCGTGCGTGCGTTGCGCCAGTGCCGGTCGAGGCCGAGCTCCGACGAGGTGATCGACGCGCCCCCCACCTCGAACACCTGCGCGGTCGCGTCGAGGACGAGGCCGATCACCACGGACTGTGCGCGGGCCGCGGCGGCCTCGGCACGGTCCAGAAGTTCAGGGTCCTCACCACCGGCGTCGAGCAGGCGGTCGAGTTCGTCGGCGACGGCGAGCACGGTCGCGCGGGCGCCGTATGCGGCGGCGGACAGCTTGCCGATCACCTGCTGCACGAGCGGGTCGTGCCGGGGCAGGTCGGCGGCGGCGTGGGTGAACGTGCGGGTACGGGCACGAACCCATTCCGCCGTGTCCGTTTCCGCACGGCGGGCGATCCCGGCGAGGACGGCCAATTGCACGAGTTGCAGGTAGGACGTCGCATAGGTGCGGCCGGGCGCGCCGTATCCGGGCCCGAGGATCCGGTCCTCGGGCACCACGACACCCGAGAACGTGGTCGTGCCGCTTGCAGTGAGCCGCTGTCCGAAACCGTCCCAGTCGTCGGTCTGGGCTACGCCCGGAGCGTCGGCGTCCACCAGCACCGACACCCGCTCGCCGTCGCGGTCGGCCGCGACGAGGATGTGATCGGCGTAGAGACTGCCCGTGCTGTAGTACTTCACGCCGTCCAGAACCCAGGTGCCGTCGTCGCCGCGGCGCAGCGTCGTCTGGTACCGGTCGGCGGCTCCCACCCCGGGTTCGGTGATGGCGTTGCCGATCAGTGTCCCCTCCGCCGCCGCGCGCAGCCACCGCTCGCGGTTGACCGTCGGGGCGGCGAGACGCTGGTCCTCGACGAAGCTCCAGTGCACCCGAAGCGCCTGGGGCAGATTGGATTCCGCGGCGGCCAGATCGATCAGCAGACCGAACAGCTGTCGGACCGACGCGCCGAACCCACCGAACTCGACCGGGACGCGCAGGGCACCGAACCGGGCGTCGCGAAGCAGACCCACCTCGTCGAAAGGCAGCCGGCGATCCCGTTCCCGGCCCAGCGCGCCCTCGGCGATCCGGTCGAAGATCGGATGGAACCGATCTTCCAGTTCGCGGTCGGTCACGGCCTCGATCGTTGAACTGCTCACGTGCCCTGCTCCTCGGTGCGTCGACGATGTCGACACCACCATGGGCGAAGCAAGCGCGTGGGGGCACTACTTACGATCGCACAGAGTCGAACGCGCCTGGGGCCGCTACACGTAGACGAGGATGGGGTCATAGGCCGTCCCGCCGCGGCACGGCTCGCCCGCAGCTACGCTAGCTTCCCGACCCGACGTCGATCGGCACACGAGGCGCCGAACGGTGATCACGTGTCGATGTTCTTTCGTCGACTCCACCCACGCGATCGCAGATCATTCCCGGAGGCGAACAACACGGCGCTGAACGAAGAAGTTTCCCAGCTGACAATCCTCGTTCCCCTAGCGTCGTCCGGATGACGGCAGACGGAAAGGAAGCCGTTGCGCGCCCTCAGGTGATCGAACGAAGATGGAACGGTGATCATCGAACGCAGCTCCGTCGTCGGCGCACCGATCGGGCAGGTGTGGGCGAGGGTCGTCGACCCGGAGGGGATCAACGACGAAATGCGTCCGTGGATGACGATGAGCATCCCGCGGGGCCGGGAGTCGATCACCATCGACTCGGTCCCGATCGGCGAACCGCTCGGGCGAGCGTGGCTGCGGCTGTTCGGGCTCGTCCCGTTCGACTACGACGATCTGACCATCGCCGAACTCGAACCGTGTCGGCGGTTCCACGAGAAGTCGACAATGCTCAGCATGCGCCGGTGGGAGCACGAACGGACGCTGCGGCCCTTCGACGACGGGAGCACCGGCGTCCACGACCGGATCACGTTCGAGCCGAGGCTGCCGCTGGTGCCGCTGACGCCGCTGCTCGCCCGCGTCCTGGGCGCGTTCTTCGCGCACCGGCATCACCGTCTGGTGCGGCACTTCGGCTGACGGCCTCGCCCAATGTCACACCGGTGCAGTCGGACTGAACCAATGCGACATTGGGCGACACGAAAGATCAGTGCGCCGTGTACCCACCGTCGACGACGAGTTCAGTGCCGGTGGTGAAGCCGGACTCGTCCGAGGCGAGGTAGAGCACCCCGTACGCGATCTCGTCGGGTTCCCCCTGCCGCGGGAGGGGGTTGCCCGAGACGAGCTGGCGGTAGTACTCCTCTGGGCCGATCGCGCTGCCCACGGCCGACCGCTGACTCATCGCCGTCCGCATGGACCCGGGGTGGATCGAGTTGACGCGAATTCCGTGCGGCCCGTAGGTGACGGCGTCCGCCTTGCTGAGCAGTCGCACAGCACCTTTCGACGCGTGGTACAGCGGGACGTTGGAGCCTCCCGTCAACCCGTGGATCGACGAGAAGTTCACGATGCTGCCCTTCTTCCGACCGATCATGTGGGGCACGACGTACTTGGTGGTCAACCAGACACCCTTGACGTTGACGTCGAAGATCTGGTCGAACTCGGCGACCGACGCCTCGTGCGACGGCGCGGGCCTGCCGATGATGCCGGCGCAGTTGACCAGGACGTCGGGAACACCCACGGTATCCACCACTGCAGCAACGGCCTCGGCGACTCTGGCCTCGTCGGTGACGTCGACCGCGAACGACGTGATCGTCGCCGAATCCCACGGCGCATCCGGCACTTTGAGGTCGAGGGCCGCAACAAACGCCCCCTCTCGTGCGAGCATCCGCGCGGTCGCGCCACCCAGATCACCGTTCGCCCCCGTGACGACGGCGACCTTCCCTGCCACTCGACCCGTCATGACCGACCTCCCACTGCTGCGACGGCCCACGGGCCGATCATCGGAATCCACTCGGTGATGTCGTATGACGCGACGAATCCGTGCGTGCGGAACGGGTCGCCCTCGACGACGTCGACGACGACCTGCTTGCCCGCGGCCTCGTAGATCATCGCCGCGCCGGAGTCTTCTCCTGCCGCGAACGGTCCGGACCCGAGGATCAGCCCGCGATCGGCGGCAGCCTGCAGGTGGCTCTTGTGTTCGGGACGGTGCTCGTCCCGGCCGGCCGTGTCGCCGGTGTATACGTAGCGGACGAGGAAGAACGGCACGTCAGACCTCTTCCAGGACGGTCGGCTCGACGGATTCGGTGCGCAGCGACGCGAGGATCTCGGCGTCCCTGCCGATCGTGTATCCGAAGACGAGGGCGGGCCCGATGTTGGCGCCGTAACCGGGGTAGCCGCCACCGAAGATGCTGACGGCCGCGGAGCCGGCGGCGAACAGGCCGGGGATCGGCTGGTTGTCGTCGTCGAGGACCTGGCTGTGCCGGTCGACGGCCAGGCCGGAATAGGCTCCGAGGTCACCCATCTCGATCTTCGCGGCGTAGTACGGTCCCTTGTCGAGCGGCTCGAGGTTCGGGTTGGGCTGGTGTTCCATGTCGCCCTTGAAGTGGTGGAACCAGTTGGATCCGCGATCGAACTTCGGGTCCTCTCCCTTCGCGGCTCCCGTGTTGAACTCGGTCAGGGTTTTCTTCAGCCCGGCGATGTCGACACCGATCTCGCGGGCGAGTTCCTCGACCGTGTCGGCCTTGTGGAGGAAACCGGTCTTCTTGAAATAGCCCTGCGGGATCGGCCAGGGCTTCGCGTAGCCGATGCCGTACTTCTTCATGGCTTTCGCGTCGGCGATGATGTAGCCGAACGTCTCGTCCTGGCCGGCGTTCTCCTGAATCATCGCCATGCCGAAGTCGTGGTAGGAGCTCGACTCGTTGGCAAAACGTTCGCCCTTGCGGTTCACGGCGATCAGCCCGGGGAGCCCGAATGCCCGCAGGTGCGGGAAGATCCGCTGTTGCCCGCGCAAGCCTGTGAACACCGTCACGGGAGCCCACGCGGCGGGCTCGTGGACGTCGGTGTCGACGTGCCCGCCGAGCGGCGCGGCCAGGCGCACGTTGTCGCCGTCGTGTCCGACCGTGGGAGTGAAGTGGTTGTCGCCGTGCGGGTCATGACCCCAGTACTCGGCTCGCAGCGCCGGATCCGAGGAGTAACCGCCGGCCGCGATGACGACGCCGAGTCGCGCCTCCACGGTTCCCGCGTGCACTCCCCCGAGTACCGCACCGGTGACGACGCCGTTCTCCGACTGCAGAATCTTCGTCACGGGCGTCTCGGTCCACATCCGGATGCCGAGCTTCGCGGCGGACGATACCATCCGCACCATCAGCGAATTGCCGTTGGTCCGGTCGAACGATCGGCGGCAGAGCACCGTCTCGACCCACGTCTCGAGGAGCTTCTTCGACACGTAGGCAAACGATTTCCACGACTGATTGGCGTGGAGGAACTGGGCGATGTCGGGTCCGACCTCGGGCATGTAACCGAAGACGGTGTAGGTGTCGAGGTAGGGGCGCAACCGCAACCGATTCTCACCGAGGGTGCGCGCGTCGACCACCTTGCCCGAGATCGCGCGTCCCGACGGCTTCGCGCCCGGCGCGTCCATCTGGTAGTCGGGAGCCATTTCCGGATAGACGAATTCGACGTCGGTGTCACGCTCGAGCCAGTCGATGGCCTCGGGCACCTCGTCGAGGAACGTGTCGACCATCTCGGCCTTGTAGCAGTCCTTGGCGAGTGCGCGGATGTAGGTTTCGATCTCCCGACGGGTGTCACCCTGCGCGACGCCCTGCTTGTTGCCCGGCACCCATGCCCAGCCGCCCGAGATCGCGGTGGTGCCGCCGAGCCACTGCGACTTCTCTGCGACGATGACGCTGTGCCCTTCGCTCGCCGCCTTGAGTGCTGCGGCCATGCCTGCGGCCCCGGATCCGATGACCAACAGGTCGCATTTAACAGTTTTCGAGCTCATGCTTGGACCTTCCCTGGAGAGTCGGCACTCGATCAGGCATCGGCGAAAGCGCTGGTGTGCAGTGACTTTCGGATCGCGATGCGTGATCGGTGGCGGTGTGTTCGTGACAACCACTCTGACCGACCCGAGACCCGAGTCACAGTGCGACTCCAATGGATGGAAAGGGTTTCTGTCAGTGCCGCGATCCGCGCGTCATCGCCCGGGTGATGCCGCGCGACGCCGTCGTCAGCGCCGCGACCACCGACTGCGGGTTGGCCTGATCGTGCGGTATGACGACGGACAGGGCGGCGATCACCCTCCCGCCGTCGGTGTCCCGCACGGGCACAGCGACTCCCGTCGCTCCGGGTGTGATGAGACCTGCAGCCACCGCGAAGTGCTGGTGCCGGACCTCGGCGAGGAGACGTCGCATCTGCTCGGGATCGGTGACCGTGGCGTCGGTGTAGCGTTCGAGCGGCTGCGACAGCAGTTCGTCCTGCACGTCGCGGGAGGCGTTCGCCATCAGAACCAGACCGGACGAGCAGGCATGCACCGGCAGACGCCCGGCGATCTTGGTGACGTTGACGACGGACCCGCGCGTGGAGAGCCGTTCGACGAACAGCACCTCGTTGCCGTCGAGGATGCCCAGCTGGGTGTGTTGCTTGATCGCCGCGTTCACGTCTTCCATGAACGGCATCGCGGCTTCGCGCAGGCTCAGGGTATGCGAGCCGCGGGACCCCAGTTCCCACATCCGCACGCCGATGCTGATGCGGGTGTCATTGCGTTCGAGGAGTCGGTACTTCACGAGTTCCCCCACGATGCGGTGCGCCGTCGCTACGGGGAGGTCGGACCGACGCGCGATGTCGGACACCGACAGGGACGGTGTGTCCGCGTCGAAGGAGGACAAGACCCTCACGACGCGGGCAGTGACCGATTCGCCTGTCGGTGTCCGTGACATCGCCCTATTGTCCTCCGGCTACTCCTGCGGGGTCGACGGACGCCCGAGTTCGGCCAGCGGCACCCGGTACGTCTCGCGGGCGGTGAAGGCGGCGACGGACGAGACCAGCATGCAGAGGGCAGTGAACACCGCGACGGGGACCCACGCGTTCACCCCGGTGCCCAGTAGTGCCCAGCCGATCGCCGGGGCGAAGCCGGCGATGAGGAAGCCGATCTGCGTACCGACCGCGAAACCGGAGTAGCGCACGGGCGCCGCGAACATCTCGGTGAAGAAGCTGGGCCACAGGCCGTTCACCATCGAGTAGAACAGCGTCATCGTGAGCAGTGCGGCGACGAAGATCAGCGGAATGGAGCCGACCGAGATGGCCCAGAAGTACCCGAAGATCGTCACGGCGCACCCGAGGGCACCGGTGATCCAGACGGGGCGGCGTCCGACGCGGTCCGACAGCTTGGCGAGCAGCGGGATCGCGACGATGGAGCCCGCGATCGACACCGACGACGCCCACAGCATCGTGGTGCGGTCGATGCCGACGTCGGGTCCGGTGGCGTAGGCGAGCCCGAAGACCGTGAACACCGTCTGCCCGACCGCGAACAGCGAGCACAGCGCGATCCGCAGCACGTCCCGCCACTGGGTGGTCACGACGGTGACGACGGGCAGCTTCTGTACTTCCGCGTGCTCACGCGACTCCTCGAACACCGGAGTCTCGTCGAGCTTGGTGCGCACGAAGTAGGCGACCACGAGCATCACGGCGCTGCACCAGAACGGGATTCGCCAACCCCAGCTGTCGAGTTGGTCTTTCGGCAGCGCGGCGACGGGGATGAACACGAGGGTCGCGAGGACCATCCCCGCGGCATATCCCGTCATGGTGAAGCTGGTGAAGAACGCCCGCCGCCCCTCCGGTGAGTGCTCGAGCGTGAGAGTGCTGGCTCCGGCGGCCTCACCGCCCGCGGAGAATCCCTGCGCGAGGCGGCACAGCACGAGGAGAATCGGGGCGGCGATGCCGATCTGCTCGTACGTGGGCAGGAACCCGATCGCCAAACTGGACAGACCCATGATGAGCAGCGTCAGCAGCAGAATCTTCTTGCGGCCCAGCTTGTCTCCGAAGTGACCCAGCACGATTCCGCCGACAGGCCGGGCCACGTAGCCGACTCCAAACGTCGCGAGCGCGGCGACCGTGCCGATCGCGTCGTTGCCGGCCGGGAAGAACGTGTGCCCGAAGACGAGGGCGGCGGCGGATCCGTAGATGAAGAAGTCGTAGTACTCGAGCGCACTTCCGAGGAACGACGCGAGCGCCGCCTTCTTCGGCGTCTTCGCGACCTCGGTGGGTGTCGCGGTCGTCGGGCTGTCGTGCGTGACGGCGGATACGTTCATCGACTCTCCTGCGATCGGGCCTGGCGTGGTGTGACACAACGTGCCAATCAGGCCTACGCGTGCGCAACGTCACATCCATCCATTGGAAAGCCGGCCTCGCGCCCCGGACACGGCTACCGCTACGGATGCGCCGGGGACAACTCCCAGCCGGTGCTCAAGTCGCGGGCGAGGTCGGGCATCCGCCGCAGCACCCGCTGGCTCTCGACGAAGTCGCGGAACGGGATGGCGAGCAGAGCCCGCAACTCTCCCGGACGGCCCTCGGCGAGCCGCTGGTAGGACGAGGCGATGTCACTGACGATGTACTGCCAGCGCGGTTCGCGATCGGCCCAGTTGAAGCCGGGCAGGGGCGTGTGGAGACGGTAGGCCGAGCCGTTGACATCGCCGTTGACCGACATCGGCGCGACCTTTCCCGGTGCGCGTGAGCCGGGAACGGAGGGTTGCGCCGCGAGGGTGGTGGCGTACGTGAGCGCGCGGCCGACGCCGTCGCGGGCTGCCGCGGTGACGTCCCACTGATCGGCGATGATCTGATTCTGCTCGCGCGACGCCATCCGGAACAGCGCGTCCGCGTACCCGGCCTGAGTGCCGGAGAAGATGCCGTTCCAGGCGATCTCGGCGTTCTCGTCGAGCAGTCCGGCGGCGGCCATCTCCTCGACAGCAGCCCTGCCTTCGGTCACATACGCCTCGTGCATGGGCACCATGTCGAAGTAGATGTGCTTCTGCATCATCAGCAGGCGCTTCTGGTACCAGTCCAGGTCGTCGGCGGTCATCGCCGGCCCGATGGTCGCGAGTGTTCTCGGGTCCGCGGGCAGGAGCGTCATCGCCTCGCCGGGCAACCCGCGGACCGTGGACGCGACAGCGTTGCCGAGGGTGTGGACGGCATCGACTCCGAGCACGGTCCGGCCGAGGTCGAGGTCCCAGAAGCCGGCGGCGAACGAACCTCCCGCCAGCCCGGCCATCCCGGACCAGTAGAGCTCGGTGCGTTGGCGTTGGTACCGGCCGTAGTTCTCGTAGACCCGGTCGACCACCGCAGCGTTGGCGATCAGCCCCGCGTTCGGATCCCACGCGGCCAGGTCGATGCCGGACGCCTCCGATCCACGAGCGAGCCAATACTGTTGCAGAAGAGCGGAATACCGCGTCGGAGCGACACCGTCGGAGCGGGCGGCCGTCAGCGCGGCGCCGAGGACAGCGGACTCGGTGGGCAGCCGGGGGTCGAGTCCGCCGATCGACTCCGCTGCCGCGTTCGCCGGCGTGATATCGATCAGGCCCTCGTAGCCGGCGGCGTGCGCGACGATCGGCGTCGGTACCGCGAGCGCGACCATCCCGAGCAGCGCGACGAGCACCGCGCGGATCGTCGTGTTGTGGACCGATGGCGATTGGCAGTGCACAGCACCGGGCATGTCAGGTATTTAACAACATATATGTGATGGCGTCAGAGGTTTGCCCGGATTGCCTCCGGCGCATGCAATCCCAGGTCAGCGCATGTGAGTGGCAAAGCGTGCGCCCGGACGCCGCGCCACTCACGTGGTCTGGGGACCGAGCTGCCCCAGGACGGCCGAGAGAATGGTGTGCGCGCTGCCGATGACGGACTCGATCGGCTGCGGGTTCTCCGACAGCACCCATTGCTGGGCGATCATCAGCACGGCTCCCACCAGGCCGGTTGCGAGGGTGCGCAGGTGGAAGTCGGGAAATGCCGTTCGGTCGACGGCAGGGCCGATGACGACGAGAACGGCGTCCACGAACGACACGGTGACGCGGCGGTAGGCGTGATCGACCTCGGGCCCGACGCCGAGGACCTCCTGGAATGCGATCCGCGGGATCCGCGGGTCGTCGGCAACGGATCGGAAGAATGCGGTCAGCGCGCCGCGAACCCGCGCGTCGAGATCGGTGCCGCCCTCCCCCGCACCGCGCAGGACGCTGCCCCGCAGGCGGTCGGTCACGCTCGCGTACGCGGCCAGGAGCAGGTCCTCGCTGTCGTCGAAGGACTCGTAGAAGTAGCGCTTGGTGAGCCCGGCGGTCTCGCAGATCTTGCCGACCGTCGCGGACCGGTATCCGCTGGTCCCGAACACTTCGACGGCCGCGTCCACGAGGCGCACGCGGCGCTCTTCCTGACGCTGACGCGGACCCGCACCGCGGTAGGTGCGGCCCGTTTCGTCGAGCTTGGGCGAACTCACGCCCCCATATTGACACCGCACAGTTCCAGATACAAACTGACACCGAACGGTGCCAGATCACACGCCAGGAGATCCCATGCCCACGCTCAGGAACAAAGTCGCACTCGTCACCGGAGCCGCGCGTGGCATCGGCGCGGAAACGTCCCGCGCCCTCGCCCGCAAGGGCGTCAAACTGGTTCTGATCGATCTGGACGCCGAGCCGCTGAAGGCCCTCGCCGCCGAACTCGGCGACGACGTCGCGTTCGCCGCGGCCGCCGACGTCTGCGATCTGGCCGCCGTGCAGAAGGCGGTCGACGCCGGTGTCGCGAAGTTCGGCGGCATCGACCTCGTGCTCGCGAATGCCGGTATCGCCAGCTACGGGTCGGTCATGCACGTCGACCCGGCCACGTTCAAGCGGGTCATCGACATCAACATCCTCGGCGTCTTCCACACCGTCCGAGCTGCGCTTCCGTCCGTGATCGACCGCAAGGGCTACATCCTGGTGGTGTCGTCGCTCGCCGCGTTCGCGCCCGCACCCGGGCTGGCCGCGTACAACACGAGCAAGGCCGGCATCGAGCATTTCGCCAACACCCTTCGTCTCGAAGTCGCGCACCACGGCGTCACCGTGGGCTCGGCCCACATGTCGTGGATCGACACACCGCTCGTTCAGGATGCGAAAGCCGACCTCACCGCGTTCAACCAACTTCTCGCCGTACTGCCGGGACCACTGGGCAAGACGACGTCGGTGGACTCGTGCGTCGACGCGTTCGTGGACGGCCTGGCCGGGCGGAAGCGCCGGGTCTACGTGCCGCGGTGGGTCGAGCTCGTCGGCTGGCTGAAGGCGGTGGTGACGTCGCCGATCGGGGATCGCAGCCTGCTGCCCCACGTCCCCCGCATCCTTCCGCTGATGGACGAGGAGGTCGCGAAGCTCGGCCGGTCCACCAGCGCACGTAATGTCGCTCTCGACGACGTCGCCGTAGACCCGAAGTAACCGCCAGTCCCCGCCAGCGAGAGAGTGTTCATGTCACCCACCGATACCGCCGCCGAGACCACCGGCGCGAAGGCGCCCGTCGAACACGTCGACGTGCTGATCATCGGGGCCGGACTGTCCGGGATCGGTGCCGCATACCACCTGCAGGACAACTTTCCCCGACGGACCTACGCGATCCTGGAGAGCCGCGAATCGATCGGCGGCACCTGGGACCTGTTCCGCTACCCCGGTATTCGCTCCGACTCCGACATGTACACCCTCGGCTACCGGTTCAAGCCGTGGTCGGGTGAGAAGTCCATCGCCGACGGGTCGTCGATCCTCGAGTACGTCCGCACGACCGCCGCCGAGCACGGGATCGACCGGAACATCCGGTTCCAGCACAAGGTCGTTCGTGCCGAGTGGTCGACCCCGGACGCCCAGTGGACGGTCGACGCCGAGCGCACCGATACCGGCGAGACGGTCCGGTTCACCGCCAACTTCCTGATGTCCTGCAGCGGCTACTACCGCTACGACGAGGGCTACACCCCCGAGTTCCCGGGCCTCGACCGGTTCGCCGGGCAGGTCGTGCACCCGCAGAAGTGGCCCGAGGACCTCGACTACGCGGGTAAGCGGGTGGTCATCATCGGCAGTGGGGCCACCGCCGTGACGCTGGCGCCGTCGATGGCCGCCGAGGCCGCGCACGTGACCATGTTGCAGCGCTCGCCCACCTACATCATCTCGATGCCGGCCAAGGACAAGCTGGCGAACCGGCTCCGCCGGCACCTGCCCGCCAAACTCGCCTACGGCCTCACCCGCCTGAAGAACGCGTCGGTCGCAACGGCGATCTACCAACTGTGCCAGCGCTATCCGGACTTCATGAAGGGGCGCATCCGGCAGATGCAGGAGAAGTGGCTGCCGAAGGGCTACGACATCGACACCCACTTCACGCCCCGGTACAACCCGTGGGATCAGCGACTGTGCCTCGTGCCCAACGGGGATCTGTTCCGGTCCATCCGGAACGACGAGGTGTCGATCGTGACCGACCACATCGACACCTTCACCGAAACCGGTATCACGCTGAAGTCGGGTGAGGAATTGCACGCCGATGTCGTCGTCACCGCGACCGGTTTGAACCTGCTTGCGTTCGGCGGAACGACGCTCGCCGTCGACGGCCGCGACATCGACCTCGCCGACACCATGGCGTACAAGGGAATGATGCTCAGCGGGGTGCCCAACTTCGCGTTCGTCATCGGGTACACCAACGCGTCCTGGACGCTCAAGGCCGACCTGGTGTGCGAGTACGTCTGCCGTCTGCTCGCGCACATGGACGCGAACGGGTTCGCCCAGTGTGCCCCGGCGCGTGACAGTTCGGTCGAGGAGGAGCCGTTCCTCGACTTCGCCGCCGGCTACGTCCTGCGGTCGGTGGAGTCGTTCCCGAAGCAGGGGTCCGAAGCGCCGTGGCGGCTGCGGATGAACTACTTCCGCGACCTTCTGACATTGAGGCACGGCAAGGTCGTGGACGACGCGATGGCGTTCCGCCCGTGAGTACTTATTAACCGCGGGAGGTTAACAAGTACTCACGGGCCCGGAGGGCACTCGGTCTCACGTAGGGCCCTGCCCTCCTGCACGTACTGCTCGTACTTCTCGGCGTTCTTGTCGGAGACCCGCGTGTCGCGAGGCGGCAATTGCAGTTCGTCCTCGGCCGGAATGCCGGCCTGCAATTCGCGTCCGCGTTCGAGTTCGGCATCCAGTTCGGCGCCGAAGAGCAATGCCAGATTGGTGATCCAGAGCCACAGCAGGAACACGATCACGCCGGCCAGGGAGCCGTACGTCTTGTTGTAGCTGCCGAAGTTGGCGACGTACAGACCGAACAGGACCGACGCCAGGATCCACGTCACGATGGCGAGGAACGCGCCGGCGCTGACCCAGCGGAACTTCGGTTGCTTCACGTTGGGCGTGACGTAATAGAGGATGGCCACGGCGACCACGACGACGCCGAGGACGAACGGCCAGCGGGCGATGTTCCAGACGGTCAGGGCGGTGTCACCGAATCCGATCGCGTCACCCACCGAGCGTGCGACGGGGCCGCTCAGCGCGAGCATTGCCGCAGCGGCGGCCACCAGGACCAGACCGACGATGGTGACGGCCAGCATCAGCGGCCGGAGCTTCCACACGGGACGCCCCTCCTCGACTTCGTACATGCGGTTCATGGCGCGTCCGAACGCCCCGATGTAGCCGGACGCCGACCACACCGCACCCAGCAGGCCGAGGACCAGTGCCATGCCCGCGGTCGGAGTCTCGACCAACTGCGCGATGGGGTCACGCAACGTGTCCACGGCGGAGGACGGCCCGAGGTCGTCGACCATCTGCAGGACCGCATCGGTGGTGCGCTGCCCCTGACCGAACACTCCCAGCAACGAGACCAGCGCCAGCAGCGCAGGGAAGAGCGAGAGGACCGCGTAATACGTCAGTGCGGCGGCCAGGTCGGTGCACTGATCGCGCGTGAATTCGTGCGCCGTCTTCCTGATGACGTACCACCAGGAAGGTTTCGTCAGGTCCGCAGGCGAATCCGGCTTCCGCGGATCGTCGGGGTCCGGTTCGGCGTGCTGATCGTCGTTCATCGGTGACGCCTACCCGGAACCCGGCTCGCGGAAACTGTGGCCTTTCCTTCGGCTCTACTCGCGATCGGTGCCTGCGGTGAAGTTCGCGACGACCTCCGCCGCGATGTCCCGAAGTTTGACGTTGCGATTCTGCGAATAGGACGCGAGCCTGTCGAAGGCGGTGTCGGCGTCGCACTGGAACGCGGCCATGGTCAGCCCGACAGCTTGGCTGAGGGTGGTGCGGGTATCCAGTGCCGTGCGCAGATGTGTCGACTCGAGCTCACTGTCCGTGATCAGAGTTTCACGAAGCCAGGACATTTCGAGATGAACACGTACCCGCGCGACGAGCTCGCTCGGCTGGAAGGGCTTGACGATGTAGTCGTCGGCTCCCTGGTTCAGCCCGTCGACGGTCGACTCCGTTCCCGCGCGGGCGGTGAGCAGAATGACCGGCAGCCGCGCCGTCGATTGCTCCGACCGCAGCTCGCGAAGGAAGTCAATGCCGTCGCGACCGGGAAGCATGACGTCGCTGAGCACGAGATTCGGTGTGCGGGCGGCGACATGCTTCAGCGCGGACTCCACGTCGGCGACGGCGTCGACGTCCCATCCCTGCTCCTGCAGCAATCGGGTGAGGTACGCCCGCAGGTCCGGGTGATCTTCGACGAGCAGGATGCGGTGGCCGTCCGCTTCGCGTTCGTTCGAACCGTCGACCTCGACGGACGGTTCCCGCTGTTCGACATCGCCGAAGGACGTTACCGCGCCGATGGGCCGGTCGTCTGCCCGCGGGGTCGCGCCGTCCGGTGCCGGGATCCGCGGTACGCGGACGGTGAAGGTGCTGCCCCGGCCCGGGGCGCTGTCGAGGTCGACGGAACCGCCGAGCGCCGCGGCGAGATCGGACACCAGGGAAAGCCCGATGCCGACGCCCCCACCGCTGCCCGACCCGCCGGCCTCGACGCGATGGAACCTGTCGAATACGCGTTCCCGTTCTTCGGCGGGAATCCCCACACCCGTGTCGGTCACGCTCAGCACCAACTGGCCGGCGTCCTGGCGGAGCGCTACGGACACGGAGCCGGACCGGGTGTACTTGACCGCGTTCGACACGAGATTCAGCACGATCTTCACCCACATCTCGCGGTCCAATTCGACCAGGCCGGAGGCTTCGTCGAGATCGGTTCGGAGCGCGAGTCCCGCCTGCGCGGCGGCGGAATCGAACATGCTCACGCAGTCGGCCGTCAATTGGCCGATATCGGTCGGCTCCGTGTGTGGCAGAAGCTGGCCGGCTTCCGCCTTGGACAGATCGAGAAGGCCGTCGACGAGCTGCTGCAGCCGGACCGCCGCACGATAAGCGGCCGCGATCGCTTCGCGCCGATCTGCGGGAGACTCGTCCTCGGACTGCTCGCGCACAGTCTCGAGGGGTCCGAGCAACAGGGTCAGCGGGGTACGGAACTCGTGACTGACGTTCTGGAAGAACCGCGTCTTCGCAGCGTCGAGTTCCGCCAGTGCAGCGGCGCGGTCCCGCTCGAACTCGTAGGCCAGGGCGTCCGTGACCAGGGTCGACACCTTCGCCGTGACCAGCTCGACGAAGCCCCGATACGCGTCGTCGAAGGCGCGATACGGACTGATCCCGAGCACCAGCACACCTACCGGCTCCGCGTGACCCGTCACGATCAACGGGCACAGCCTCACCTCCGTCACCGCCTTCGACCCGGCAGGCTCGAACGCCACGCCCGACGCCCGGACACGGTGGCGGGTGACGTCGGTCGCCGGGATCCGGGCGGGCCTGAACTCGCCGTCGTCGTCCACCCCGGCGGCACCGACGAGCACGAGGTCCTCGGGCTCGTCGTCACCCGTGCCGCCGACGACCTCGCGGCGAAGATGGATCGCGGCCAGCGGAACGTCCTGTCCGTTGTCGCCGAGTACCCGCACGACCGCACGACAGGCATCGACGAGCGGATCGTCGCCGCCTGCGGTGGAGACCGTGCCCAGTTGCCGCAGAGTCTCGAGTCGGCGCTCGCCGAGCACGGTCGCGGTCACATCGGTCGTCGCCACGAAGATCCCGGCGACGTTCCCGTCCTCGTCCTGCACCGGACTGTAGGAGAACGTCCAGTACGTCTCCTCGAGGTACCCGTGCCGCAGCAGGTACAGCGGCTGATTCTCCGTGTAGGTCGCTGCGCCGCCCGACATCACCTGCTCGGCGAGCGGTCCGACCTCGTCCCAGATCTCCGCCCAGCACTGCGCCCCGGGTTCACCGATCGCCGCGGGGTACTTGGCACCGAGGACCCGGGTGTACGCGTCGTTGAAGATCTGCACGAGCTCAGGCCCCCACCAGAGCAGCATCGGGACCTCGGAGGGCAGCACGGTCCGTACTGCCGCCCGCAGTTCGACAGACCAGGTCTCGACCGGGCCCAGCGGCGTGGCCGCCCAATCGGTGCGGCGTAGCCGCTCCCGTGTCTCGCCCGGCCCGGCGAACAATCGATCCGCCGACCAGGAGTTACCGAAACCCGAGCCAGTCACATCCATGGACCTTTCGCCCACTGCCGGTCGCCCGGTCCCCATCCAGTTGTCATCACTGAAATGATCACCCAGCACCGCATCCCACCGCCACTTCTGTATTCCGACATTCGGAAGTGAAGTTGGAAACGAGTGACCTCTCCGCCACGGTAGGTGAGTCGTGAGCCATATCACAGCCCACCTCCGAGGAAGAGCAGGTTCCGAGCATGCAATTCGACCTACGCGAACGCATCGACAGCAGCCCGATGACGCGCTACCAATGGGGCGCCATCGCCATCTGCGGTCTACTCAACGTGCTCGACGGCTTCGACGTCCTCGTCATGGCGTTCACCGCACAGTCGGTGTCGCAGGAGTGGGATCTGTCCGGCTCCGTCGTCGGCCTGTTGCTCAGCGCCGGACTGTTCGGCATGGCCGCGGGATCGCTGTTCCTTGCACCGTGGGCTGACACCATCGGCCGCCGCGCCATGATCCTGCTGTGCCTGGCACTCGCGTCGACGGGCATGCTGCTGTCGGCGGTCAGCCAGAACGCGATGCAACTCGGCCTGCTCCGCGCCCTCACCGGCGTCGGCATCGGCGGAATCCTCGCCAGCAGCAACGTCATCGCCAGTGAGTACGCGTCGAACCGCTGGCGCGGGCTCGCGGTGAGTCTCAATTCCACCGGTTACGCCGTCGGCGCCACCCTCGGCGGAATCATCGCCGTCGTCCTGCAGAACTCACTCGGCTGGCGTTCGGTGTTCCTGTTCGGTGGACTGTGCACGGCGGCGATCATCCCCGTCGTCTACGCCCGGCTCCCCGAATCGATCGACTTCCTGCTCGTCCGGCGACCGGCCAACGCCCTCGACCGGATCAACGCCTTCGCCCAGCGGGTCGGTCAGCCGCGACTCGACGAGCTGCCCGCACCGCGTGCCGCCGCCACCGCCGACGCCGGATTCGCGATGCGCGTCCTGCTGTCCCCGCAGCGCCGCCGCAGCACACTCCTGGTGTGGTTCGCGTTCTTCATGGCGATGTTCGGCTTCTACTTCGTCACCAGCTGGACCCCGAAACTGCTGGTCGAGGCGGGCATGTCCGCGAACCAGGGCGTCACCGGCGGAGTGCTCCTCAACCTCGGCGGCATCTTCGGCGCCACCCTGCTCGGGGCGCTGTCCGCACGTTTCGCCTTGAAGCGTGTGCTCATCGCCTACATGGCGACCGCAGGCGTACTGCTCGTCGTTTTCGTGCCCGCCACCGCGTCCATCGTCATCGCGTTCGGGCTCGGCGCCCTGATCGGCGTCTTCGCCAACGGCTGCATCGCCGGGCTGTACGCGATCACGCCGTCGGTCTACTCGCCGGCCGTTCGGGCCACCGGCGTCGGCTGGGGCATCGGCATCGGCCGCGTCGGCGCCATCGCGTCCCCGATCGTCGCGGGCGCCCTCCTCGACCGCGACTGGTCGCCCACCCAGCTGTACATCCTCGTCGCCGCGTCCTTCGTCCTCGCCGGACTCGCCGTGTCGAGACTGCGATTCGAGAAGACCGGCGTGGACACCGGCGACGCCACCGCGGACGCACCGCTGCCTACCCACTGAGGCGGCTCCGCCACCCGTGTGCCTTTCTGGTTGCCGGAACAACCAGAAAGGCGCACGGGCCCGGAGGGCCTCGAGCCCGACCTTCGACAGGATCGCCGTCATCGCCGTCTGGACGCCGGTGGACAAGGTGGGCTCCGCGACGGGGGCGAAGAACGGTGAGTGGTTCACCGGCACAGGCTTTCCGCTCTCGAGCGGTCTCCGCGGTGTGGCCACCGAACATCCAGAACACCGACGACACGCCGATCACCTCGGCGAGCAGACCGAAGTCCTCCGAACCCATCATCGGGGACGACGGCGTGACGTTGTTCTCGCCCAGCACCTTCTGGAGTTCGGCGACGAGTTCTGCGGTGGCATCGGGATCGTTGTAGTTGCGCGGGAACGTGTACAGCTCCTCGATCAGCGGCTTCGGCGCCCCGGATGCGGCGGCCTCGGCGTAGATGATGCGGCGCAGCGCGGCGTTGACCTGCTCGCGCACCTCGGGGTCGAGGGTGCGCACGTTGATCGTGAACTCGGCCCGGTCCGCGATGATGTTTTCCTTCAACCCCGCGTGGAACGTGGCGACCGTGACCACCGCCGGCTTCAGGGGGTGCACTTCGCGGGACACGATGGCCTGGATGCGGTTGATCATGTTGACGCCCTGGATGATCGGGTCGATCGAATCCTGGGGCTGGGAGCCGTGCGACCCCTGGCCGTAGACGGTGACCTTCAGCGAATCGGCCATGGCCATCGCGTCGCCACTCGTGACGTGCACGGTGCCGGCCAGCATCGGCCCGACGTGCTGCCCGAAGATGATCTCCGGCTTGGGTGCCCGGTCCCACAGACCGTCCTCGACCATCGCCTTCGCCCCGGCCGCCGTTTCCTCGCCCGGCTGGAAGAGGAACACGATCGTTCCGGCCCACGCCTCCCGCGCACCGGCGAGCAGTTCGGCGACGGTGAGGAGGGTGGCGACGTGCGTGTCGTGGCCGCAGCGGCAGCGCGACCACCGTGGCCCGGGGCTGCTTCATCGACACGAGGCGGAAATCGCCAGTGCGCGTTCGCATACCGAAAACCCCATGTGAGTGGCAAAGCGTGCGCCAGCACACTTTGCCACTCACATGGGGGTCAGCCGTGGACGTGGAGTGGTTTGCCGGCCACTGCCATCAGCGCCTCACCGAGCGCCTCGCCCTGGGTGGGGTGGGCGTGCACGAACTTCGCCGCCTGCGCGGCGTCGACCTCGAAGTTGTAGAGCAGCTGCGCCTCACCGATCAGCTCACCGACTCGGTCGCCGACCATGTGCACGCCGACCACGACCCCGGTCGGCGCCACCACGAGTTTGACCGCCCCCGACGTCTTCAGGATCTGGCTCTTGCCGTTGCCGGCGAGGTCGTAGGTGACGGTCTCGACGTTCTCGCCGAACTTCTCCCGGGCCGCGGTCTCGGTCAACCCGACGGACGCGACCTCGGGGTGGGAGTAGGTGACACGAGGGATGCCGGTCTCGTCGATGACGTCCGGACGGAGCCCGGCGATTTCCTCGGTCACGAAGATGCCCTGTTGGAACCCGCGGTGGGCCAGCTGGAGCCCGGGGACGATGTCGCCGACCGCGAAGACGTTCGGCACCGTGGTGCGCAGTCGATCACTGGTCACCACGAAGCCCTTGTCGAGCATCACTCCGGTCTCCTCGTACCCCATGGACGCGGTGTTGGGTCCGCGCCCCACCGCGACCAGCAGGACGTCGGCGTCGAGTATGTCGCCGGAGCCGAGGGTGACGGACACTGCATCCTCGTTCTGCGTCACCTCCGTCACCCGCACACCTGTCTTCGCGGTGATCTTGCGGCGACGGAATGCCCGCTCGAGGTACTTGGAGATCGTCTCGTCCTCGTTCGGCACCAGCCGAGGCATCGCCTCGACGATCGTCACCGACGCACCGAACGACGCCCAGACACTGGCGAATTCGACGCCGATGACGCCACCGCCGAGAATGATCGCCTTCTTCGGAACCGACGGCAACACGAGAGCCTGGTCGCTGGTGACGACCCGGCCACCGATGCCGATGCCGGGCAGCGTTTTCGGCGACGACCCCGTTGCCAGGACGACGGCGCCGCCCGTGATCAACTCGTCGTCGACCTCCACTCCGTTGGGTCCGACCAACCGTCCGCGGCCGTTGACGACGGTGATGCCGTACGAGTCGACGAGGCCCTGCAGTCCCTTGTGCAGTCGGGTGACGATCGTGTTCTGGTAGCTCAGCACCTTCTCTAGGTCGACACCGTCGAACGTGACGTCGATACCGAACTGCGAGGCGGTGCGGGCACTGTCCGCGACCTCGGCGGAGTGCAGCAGCGCCTTCGTCGGGATGCACCCCTGATGCAGACACGTGCCGCCGAGTTCGTTCTCCTCGACGAGGATCACCGAACGGCCCAGTTCGGCCGAGCGGATGGCGGCCGCGTAGCCGCCGGAACCGCCGCCGAGGATGACGACATCTGCAGATCGGTGGGACATGGGAACTCCTTGCTGGAACGGAAGAGGATGGGGTTCAGTGAACTGCGGTCGCGGCGACGGCCTCCGCGTGGAGGCGGCCGGCCCGATAGGAGGAGCGCACGAGCGGACCCGACAGGACGCCGAGGAAGCCGATCTCGCGGGCGATCCCGTCGAGCATGACGAACTCGTCCGGCGTCGCCCAACGTGCCACCGGATGGTGCCGGGCCGACGGCCGCAGATACTGCGTGATGGTGATCAACTGGCAGCCGGCGGTGTGCAGGTCCCGGAGGGCATGGATCACCTCGTCGGTGGTCTCCCCCATCCCGAGGATCAGGTTCGACTTGGTGATCAGGCCGTCCTCCCGAGCCCGCGTGATCACCTCGAGGGACCGCTCGTACGTGAAGGCAGGGCGGATACGACGGAAGATCCGGGGAACGGTCTCCACATTGTGTGCGAGTACTTCCGGGCGGGTGTCGAACACCTCGCGTAGTTGCGCGGCGTCGGCATTGAAATCGGGGATCAGCAGTTCGACGCCGGTGCCCGGGCACAGTTCGTGAATCTGCCGGACCGTCTCGGCGTACAGCCAGGCGCCGCCGTCCGGCAGATCGTCACGGGCCACGCCGGTGACGGTGGCGTACCGCAGGCCCATGGTCTGCACCGACTCCGCGACCCTCCTGGGTTCGTCCCGATCGAGTGCGGCGGGGCGGCCTGTGTCGATCTGGCAGAAGTCGCACCGCCGGGTGCACTGGCTTCCGCCGATGAGGAACGTCGCCTCACGGTCCTCCCAGCATTCGAAGATGTTGGGACATCCCGCTTCTTGACACACGGTGTGCAGGTTCTCACGGTCGACGAGGGCGGCGAGGTCCCGGTATTCGGGGCCCGTCCGCATCTGCACCTTCATCCACGACGGTTTGCGTTCGACCGGGGTCTGAGCGTTGCGGACTTCGAGGCGGAGCAGTCGGCGGCCATCCGCAGCGACGTGGGGTGACTCAGGCGCAGTCATGTGAGGAACTCCTAGTACCGGTCGAAACCGGTCGGTATGCGACGTCCGTGCCGGGCGGTGGACAGCGCGGCACCGGGGAAGGGTGAGCGGGGAGAGCGAGCACACATCGACAACCGTTGCGGCTGCGGGCATCTGGGCTCTCATCTCTCGGCGTGTGCGGTCACGTCCGAGCGAAGATGCATCGAGGATGCCAAATGACGAGGACTTTTGGCAAGACCGTCGGTCCGAGGAGACAAACCCGCGGCGTCTGTGTACTGTTTGGCCAATCACAACTGAAGACGCCGTTGACGCGCAGCGGGAGAACCTCCGTTTCGGAGGCGCCGTAGGAGCAACTTCCTCCCCGGGAATCTCTCAGGCCCCAGTACCGCAGCGCAGAGGCAACTCTGGAGAAAGAATCGGCCGTATGGCCGGAACTTACCGAAGGTGAAGAGCACGCCGCAGTTGCGGTGCGCCCAAACTCTCAGGTTTCAGGACAGAGCGGGGAGGTGCCCCCTTGTCGAAGTCCGGTGCGGTCCGGACTCAACGAAACCGGAGTCACCTCGTGCCAGCAGAACCCCGCACCGCCGCCCCCGGCGTGCCCCTCACCAGCGACTTTCCGTTCCGCCACATCGGTCCTGACGCCTCCTCGTCGCGGCGGATGCTCGACGCCCTCGGTTACGACGCCCTCGCGAACCTGATCGACAGCGCGGTGCCGGACCAGATCCGCAGCTCACAGCCCTTGAATCTGCCCGCGGCAAAGTCCGAGCAGCAGGTGCTCGCCGACCTGCGGGCACTGTCGGAGCGCAACGAGACCCGCGTCCAAATGATCGGTCTCGGATACTCCGACACCATCACGCCCGCGGTGTTGCGACGGAACATGCTCGAGTCCCCCGCCTGGTACACCGCCTACACCCCGTACCAGCCGGAGATCTCCCAGGGCCGGCTGGAGGCGCTGCTGACGTTCCAGACCGTCATCGAGGATCTCACCGCCCTTCCCCTGGCCGGCGCGTCGCTGCTGGACGAGGCCACCGCCGTGATGGAGGCGGTGCTGCTGATGCGGCGCGCGAACAAGTCGAAGTCCGCCACCAACCGCGTCGTCCTCGACGCGGACTGCCTGCCGCAGACACTGGCCGTCGTCCGGGGACGAGCGAAGGCGGTGGGCATCGAGGTGGTGGTCGCGGCACTGTCCGGGGAACTGCCGGACGGTGACATGTTCGGGGTGGTCTTCCAGGCGCCCGGTGCGAGCGGCGCGGTGCGCGACCTCGCTCCGATGATCGCCGCGGCGAAGGCGCGCGGCGCGCTGACCACGGTCGCGGCGGACCTGCTGTCGCTGACGATCCTGACGCCGCCCGGCGAGCAGGGTGCCGACATCGCGGTCGGGTCGGCGCAGCGATTCGGTGTGCCGCTGTTCTTCGGCGGACCGCACGCCGGCTACATGGCCGTGCGCGGCGGACTCGAGCGCATGCTGCCCGGCCGCCTCGTCGGAGTGTCCGTCGACGTCGACGGGAAGACGGCCTACCGGCTGGCACTGCAGACCCGCGAACAGCACATCCGGCGTGACAAGGCGACCAGCAACATCTGCACGGCGCAGGCGCTGCTCGCCAACGTCGCCGCGATGTACGCCGCCTACCACGGGCCGGAAGGGTTGCGCGCCATCGCGAACCGGGTGCGCGCCCACGCGACGACCATCGCCGGAAGCCTGCGCGCGGCCGGTCACACGATCGTGCACGACAGCTTCTTCGACACGGTTCTCGTGCGGGTGCCGGCGGGCGCCGGGGCGATCGTGGAGTCGGCCGATCGGGACGGCATCAACCTCCGTCTCGTCGACGCCGATCACGTCGCGATCGCCTGTGACGAGTGCACCACCGACGACATCGTCCGGCGGGTGGTCGCCGTGTTCGGTGCGCAGCCGACGACCGTCGCGGTGCGCGAACTGCCGTCGGCACTCGCCAGGACGTCGAACTACCTGCAGCACACCGTGTTCCACGATCACCGCTCGGAAACCGCGATGCTCCGCTTCCTGCGCGCGCTGTCCGACAAGGACCTCGCTCTCGACCGCACCATGATCCCGCTCGGATCGTGCACGATGAAACTCAACTCCGCTGTCGAGATGGAACCCATCGGCTGGCCCGGGTTCGCGTCCATCCACCCGTACGCCCCGGTCGCGCAGACGGCCGGCTACCTCGAGCTCGTCGCCGACCTGGAGCGCTGGCTCGGCGAGATCACCGGCTACGACCGGGTGTCGTTGCAGCCCAACGCCGGATCCCAGGGCGAGCTGGCCGGGCTGCTCGCGATCCACGGCTATCACGAATCCCGCGGCGACTTCGGACGCAACGTCTGCCTCATCCCCCAGTCCGCGCATGGCACGAACGCCGCATCCGCGGTTCTCGCGGGCATGAAGGTCGTCGTCGTCGCGACCGCGGAGAACGGCAACATCGACTTGGGCGACCTGCGCGCGAAGATCGCGGCGCACGAGGGCGCGGTGGCCGCGATCATGTTGACCTACCCGTCCACGCACGGCGTGTACGAGAACGACGTGCGGACGGTCTGCGATCTGGTGCACGAGGCCGGCGGCCAGGTGTACGTCGACGGCGCCAACCTCAACGCTCTCGTCGGTCTCGCGCAGCCCGGCAAGTTCGGCGGCGACGTCTCACACCTGAACCTGCACAAGACGTTCTGCATCCCGCACGGCGGCGGCGGTCCCGGTGTGGGACCCGTCGCGGTGCGCGAGCATCTGGCGCCGTTCCTGCCCGGTAATCCGCTGGGCGGCGACGACCTCGGCACCCCGGTGTCGGCCGCCAATTACGGATCGGCCGGCATCCTGCCCATCACCTGGGCGTACATCGCACTCATGGGACCCGACGGGCTGACGAGCGCCACCGAAACCGCGGTGCTCGCAGCCAATTACGTCGCCAGGTCACTGGATCAGCACTTCCCCGTCCTGTACACGGGACCGTCCGGTCTGGTGGCACACGAGTGCATCCTCGACCTCCGGCCGGTCACCAAGGCGACCGGCGTCACCGCAGAGGATGTCGCAAAGCGATTGATCGACTACGGCTTCCACGCGCCCACCCTGTCGTTCCCCGTCAACGGCACGCTGATGGTGGAACCGACCGAGTCCGAGGATCTGGCCGAACTCGACCGCTTCATCGAGGCGATGATCTCGATCCGCCGGGAGATCGACCTGGTCGGTGACGGTGTGTGGCCGCTCGAGCGCAGCCCGCTGCGTCAGGCCCCGCACACCGCCGAACAGGTGACTGCGGACGAATGGGACCTGCCCTACCCGCGTCACCTGGCCGCCTACCCCGTCGCGTCGCTTCGCGCCGCCAAGTACTGGCCCCCGGTGCGTCGCATCGACGGCGTCCACGGCGACCGCAACCTCGTCTGCTCGTGCCCCGCGCCCGAGGCCTTCGAGAACCCCACCGACATCGACGCTTCGGCCATCGCCGAGACCCCCGAGGAGGCCTTCGCATGACCCTCACCACGACGCCCGCGTCCCCGCTGCTCGGCGAGCACGGCGCGCTGGGAGCCCATTTCACCGACTTCGCGGGCTGGCAGATGCCGCTGAAGTACGACAGCGAACTCGCCGAACACCACGCCGTCCGCAAGACCGCCGGACTGTTCGACCTCTCGCACATGGGCGAGATCGCGGTCACCGGGCCCGAGTCCGGAGCTGTCTTGGATTACGCTCTGGCCGGCGAACTCTCGAAGATCGGCGTCGGCCGGGCCAAGTACTCCCTCCTGTGCAACGCGGACGGCGGGGTCATCGACGATCTGGTCGTCTACCGTCTCGCCAACGAGCATTTCCTCGTGGTCGCCAACGCGGCCAACGCGCCGACGGTGTACCGCGAACTCGCGGCGCGCGTCGAGGGCTTCTCCGCCAAGGTCGACGACCAATCCTCGGAGACCGCCCTGATCGCGGTGCAGGGACCGGCCGCCCAGGACGTCGTGCAGTCCCTCGTTCCCGCCGAGCAGGTCGAGACGGTGGCGGAGTTGAAGTACTACGCCGTCACGCGCGCGGTGGTCGCCGGCATCGACGTCCTCCTCGCCCGCACCGGGTACACCGGGGAGGACGGCTTCGAGCTCTACGTGCCGAACGAGCTGTCCGTGCCGTTGTGGCGCGCACTGCTCGACGCCACCACGGCCCGCGGCGGCGTCCCCGCCGGCCTCGCGTGCCGCGACACCCTCCGCCTCGAGGCCGGAATGGCGCTGTACGGCCACGAACTGACCCTCGGCACGAATCCGTACGAGGCCGGGCTCGGCAAGGTGGTCCGGCTGAACAAGGACTTCGTCGGCCGCGATGCCCTGCAGACGTTGTCGGAGCAGGCCCCGCAGCGGGTGCTCGTCGGCCTCGCCGGAAGCGGCCGCCGGGCCGCGCGTGCCGAGTACACCGTGTTGGACGCGGCCGGCGAGTCGGCGGTCGGCATCATCACGTCCGGGGCGTTGTCTCCGACGCTCGGGCATCCGATCGCGCTCGCGTTCGTGGACGTCGCGTTCCGCGAACCCGGCACCGAACTCACCGTGGACATCCGCGGCAAGAAGGAGCCGTTCGTGGTCACGCCGTCGCCGTTCTACCGCCGCTCCTGAGCCGTTCCCACCCACTTCAGCCCCGAAAGGGTCACACATGTCTTCGCACGCCTTCCCTGACGACCGCAGCTACACCGACGACCACGAGTGGGTCCTGATCGAGCCGGGCGCCACGCTCCCCGACGAGCCGGTCCGCGTCGGCATCACGTCGGTCGCCGTCAACTCGCTCGGCGAGCTCGTCTTCGTCGACCTGCCGGAGGTCGGTGCGACCATCGTCGCCGGCGAATCGTGCGGCGAGGTCGAGTCGACCAAGACCGTGTCCGAGCTGTATCCGCCGGTGAGCGGCCGGGTCACCCTGATCAACACCGCCGCAGTCGACGACCCCGGCCTGGTCACTTCCGACCCCTACGGCGAGGGCTGGCTGTTCGCCGTCCAGCCGTCCGCCGCCGGCGAGCTCCTCACCGCGGCCGAGTACGCCGCGAAGAACGGGGTGCAGGCATGAGCGTCCTGAACCGCGACCTCGCGGATTTCGACCCGGACGTCGCCGCACTCATCGGCAAGGAACTCGAGCGTCAGCGCACCGGCCTCGAGATGATCGCGTCGGAGAACCACGCACCGCTTTCGGTGATGCAGGCGCAGGGTTCCGTGCTGACCAACAAGTACGCCGAGGGGTACCCCGGACGCCGCTACTACGGCGGCTGCGAGCACGTCGACTCCATCGAGCAGCTCGCCATCGACCGCGTCAAGGCCCTCTTCGCCACCGAATACGCCAACGTGCAACCGCATTCGGGCGCCACCGCGAACGCGTCGGTGATGCATGCGCTGATCGAACCGGGTGACACGATCCTCGGACTGTCCCTCGCGGACGGCGGCCACCTCACGCACGGCATGCGCCTCAACTTCTCCGGCAAGCTCTACAACGTCGCCGCGTACGGGGTGTCCGAGCAGGACTACCTCATCGACATGGACGAGGTGGCGAAGGCGGCACGCGAGCACCGGCCGCAACTGATCATCGCCGGCTGGTCGGCCTACCCCCGGCACCTGGACTTCGCCCGCTTCCGGGAGATCGCCGACGAAGTCGGCGCGTACCTGATGGTCGACATGGCCCACTTCGCAGGCCTGGTCGCCACCGGGTTCCACCCGTCCCCCGTCCCGCACGCGCACGTCGTCACGTCGACGACGCACAAGACGCTGGGCGGACCCCGCGGCGGCATCATCCTGACCAACGACGCGGCCATCGCGAAGAAGATCAACTCCGCGGTGTTCCCCGGCCAGCAGGGCGGCCCATTGGAACACGTGATCGCGGGCAAGGCAACGGCATTCAAGATGGCGGCCGAACCCGAATTCGCGGAGCGTCAGGAGCGCTGCCTGGACGGTGCGAAGGTACTCGCCGAACGGCTCAGCCGACCCGACGTCAAGGAAGCCGGAATCAGCGTCCTCACCGGCGGCACGGACGTGCACCTCGTCCTCGTCGACCTGCGGGATGCCGCCATCGACGGGCAGCAGGCCGAGGATCGCCTCGACGCGATCGGAATCACCGTCAACCGCAACGCCGTCCCGTTCGATCCACGGCCGCCGATGGTGACGTCCGGTCTGCGCATCGGCACACCGGCACTCGCCGCCCGCGGCTTCGGCAGGGACGACTTCGTGTCGGTCGCCGACCTGATCGCCCAGGCCCTCGTCGCGCCCGCCGACGCGGACACGTCCGGGTTGGCCGCCCAGGTCCGGGTGCTCGCGGACAAGTACCCCCTCTACCCGGGCCTGTAACTCGTGACGATCAGTGTGTTCGACCTGTTCTCGGTCGGTATCGGACCGTCGAGTTCGCATACCGTCGGCCCGATGCGGGCGGCGGGCACGTTCGTCGACGACCTCGACACACTCGGCGTTCTCGGGGACGTCGCCGGTGTCCGTGTCGATCTGTACGGATCGCTCGCGGCCACCGGCGCCGGCCACGGCACGATGTCGGCGATCCTCCTCGGTCTCGAGGGGTACCGACCGGAGACCATCGCCACCGAGGAGATGGAGACGCGGCTCGCAGCGGTGCGGGCGAGTCGGCGGATCCGCCTCGGCGGGACGGTCGACATTCCGCTCGCCGAGGACGAGATGGTGTTGCACCCGTTGACGGTTCTGGACTTTCACCCCAACGGCATGACCCTCACCGCGACTAGCGTCACCGGTCGTGAACTGCACGCGCAGACGTACTATTCGATCGGCGGCGGATTCGTCGTCACCGACACCGAACCGGAGGTGTCCGTCGCCGCCGGCGCGAATTCGCTGTCGTTCGGGTCCGCGCGTGAACTGCTCGCCCTCAGCGAGCACTACGGTCTCACGATCAGCGAGGTCATGCTCGAGCACGAACGCGCCCTCCGGCCCGAGCCGGAGGTCCGGGCGCGGCTCCTGCACATCCGCGACGTGATGGTCGAGTGTCAGCGACGCGGAATCGGCCGGGACGGGTATCTGCCCGGAAGTCTGCGGGTGCGCCGACGCGCCCGCGGCTGGTACGAGCGGCTGAACGTGGAGGATCCCGGTCGTGATCCCGCGTTCGCCGAGGACTGGGTGAACCTGGTGGCGCTCGCCGTCAACGAGGAGAACGCGTCCGGTGGACGGATCGTCACCGCCCCCACCAACGGCGCGGCCGGCATCATCCCGGCGGTCCTGCACTACGCGCTGCACTACACCCCCGCCGGGAAGGCCGACCCGAACGGAACAACGGTGCGATTCCTGTTGGCGGCCGGCGCAATCGGATCCCTGTACAAGGAACGGGCCTCGATCTCCGGGGCCGAGGTGGGCTGTCAGGGCGAGGTGGGTTCCGCGGCGTCCATGGCCGCTGCCGGGCTCGCCGAGATCCTCGGCGGCAGCCCGGAGCAGGTGGAGAACTCGGCGGAGATCGCGATGGAACACAGTCTCGGTCTGACGTGTGATCCCATCGGCGGCCTGGTGCAGATTCCGTGCATCGAGCGCAACGCCATCTCGGCGGGCAAGGCGATCAACGCCGCCCGGATGGCGCTGCGCGGCGACGGCACGCACCGAGTCAGTCTGGATCAGGTGATCGAGACGATGCGGGCCACCGGCGCCGACATGAGCTCGAAGTACAAGGAGACGTCCACCGGCGGTCTCGCCGTGAACGTGTCGGTGAATCTCGTCGAATGCTGACGCAAGTCCTCGAGGACCAGTGAATGGACGCGGCGCCGGGGATCCGATCGGGATCCCCGGCGCCGCGGTCATGCGTGTGCGGGCTGCAACAGACCGATCCGGTCGAATCGCTCCGCACGGTCGGAGAGTCGCTGGGTGGTGTCTGCCGCATCGAGGAGCGACAGCTCGCGGTGGAGCACCGCACCCACCCGGGTGCAGAACGCCGTGGATTCTTCTGCCGCATCGGGGAATTCGGGGATTACCTCGTCCACGATGCCGGTCGCAAGGAGATCGGACGACCGGATTCCCTGGCGGGCGGCCATGTCCGGCGCGTGCGCGATGTCGTGGTGCAGGATCGCGCTCGCACCTTCGGGTGGCAGGGGCGACAGCCAGCCGTGCTGGGCCGCGAGCACCCGATCGGCCGGGATCAACGCGAGCGCGCCGCCACCGGTGCCCTGCCCGAGCAGCAGAGAGATGGTGGGGACGTCGAGCGAGACCATGTCGGCGATGCAGCGGGCGATCTCACCGGCCAGACCGCCTTCCTCCGCCTCCTTCGACAATGCCGCGCCCGCGGTGTCGATGACCGTCACCAACGGCAGGTTCAGTTCCGCCGCCAGCCGCATTCCCCGGCGGGCCTCCCGCAGCGCGCCCGGGCCGAGCGGCGACCGCGTGGTCTGCCCTCGACGGTCCTGTCCGAGTAGGACGCACGGCATGTCACCGAACCGGACGAGAGCGAGGATCAAACCCGGATCGACCTCACCCTGACCGGTTCCGTTGAGCGGAAGAACATCCGACGCGGAGTGGAACATCACCTCACGCACACCCGGCCGGTCCTCGCGGCGCGAGGCGACCACCGAATCCCAGGCGGGGACGTCCGGCAGACTCTCGTGCACGGGGGCGTCCGCGAGCGACGGCCGGCCACCACGGCCGGAGGTGATGATGCGCAGCGCGCGGTCGACGATCTCGGCGAGTTGGTCCGGCGGCCGCACCGCGTCGATGAGTCCGTGCGCGTGGAGGTTCTCGGCGGTCTGGACGCCCGCCGGGAACGGCGACTCGTACAGCGCCTCGAACACGCGCGGTCCGAGGAAGCCGACGAGCGCTCCCGGTTCAGCGATGGTGACGTGCCCCAGCGACCCCCAGGATGCGAAGACACCGCCGGTCGTGGGGCTCCGCAGGTAGACGAGATACGGCAGGTGCGCCTCCTTGTGCTTGATCACCGCCGCCGTGATCTTGACCATCTGCAGGAACGCGGTCGTTCCCTCCTGCATTCGCGTGCCACCCGACGTGGGCAGGGCGAGCAGCGGAAGGCGTTCGCGCGTGGCGCGCCGGATCCCGGCGACCAGACGCTCGCCTGCGGCAACGCCGATGGAGCCGCCCAGAAAGCCGAATTCGCAGACGAGGATTGCCGTTCGGCGGCCGCGGATGGTGGCCACCCCGGTCAGCACCGCCTCGTCGAGGCCGGTCTTCTCCTGTGCGCGAAGAAGTTCGTCGGCGTACTCGGAGTCCGCCGCGACCTGGATCGGAGGCGTGTCCCACGATTCCCAGGTGCCGGCGTCGACCACGAGGTCGAGCAGTTCGGGAGCGGTCAGGCGAGCCATCAGCTGCACTCTTTCAGCCACGACAACACGGTGTCGTTGTCCGCGCCGAGCACCGGCGGTGCGGTGTGCCGGGTCTCGGTCACCTCGGTGCCGTCCGGTTCGAAGAACCGCAGGGGCGGGCCGGGCAGCGTGATGTTGCCGAGTGTGCGGTGGTCCACGTCGACGAGCAGTCCCTGCGACTTGGTCTGCTCCCATTCGTAGACTTCGGAGATCGTCCGGACGCGTCCGGCGGGCACCCCGATGCGGTCGAGTTCGATGAGAAGTTCGTCGCTGGTGTACGCGCCGAACGCATCCTCGACCAGTTCCAGGACCTGCTTGTGGTTCTCGACGCGTTCGGGATTCGTGGCCATTCCGGGGGTGTCCGGATCGAGGTGGAAGCCCGCGCAGAACCGCTTCCACAGTCCTTCGCTGCCGACGGAGATCTGGACGGCGCCGTCGGCGGTGCGGAACAGCCCGTAGGGCGAGATCGAGGGATGGTGGTTGCCCTGCGCCTCGCCGACCTCGCCGGCGACGGTCCACTTCGTCCCCTGGAAGGCGTGCACGCCGACGACGCTGGCCAGCAACGACGTTCGCACGACGCGGCCCCGTCCGGTGCGCTCACGTTCCTGCAGGGCGGCGACGACGCCGAACGCCCCGTACATGCCGGCGAGCAGGTCCGCGATGGGCACTCCGACGCGCTGGACGTCGTCGGGATTGGGGCCGGTCAGCGACATCAGCCCGGCCTCGCCCTGCGCGATCTGGTCGTACCCCGCGCGTCCGCCTTCGGGTCCGTCGTGACCGAATCCGCTGATGGACAGGACGACCAGGCGCGGGTTCAGCTCCGCGAGCCGTTCGGTGGTGAATCCCAGGCGGTCGAGGACGCCGGTGCGGAAGTTCTCCATGAGGACGTCGGCGCGCCGGACGAGGGATTCGAGGGTGGCCCGTCCGTCGTCGGCCTTGAGGTCGAGGGTGATCGACTTCTTGTTCCGATTCGCGGACAGGAAGTACGTCGATTCCCGCTCTGCGTCCGCCGGCTCCACGAAGGGCGGCCCCCATCCGCGGGTGTCGTCGCCGCCGTGCGGGGTCTCGATCTTGATGACGTCGGCGCCGAGGTCGCCGAGCATCATCGCCGCGTGGGGGCCCGCAAGTGCGCGGGTCAGATCGACGACGACCACTCCTTGCAGCGGACCTGTGCGCTCCATCGTGTTCGTGGACATGTGAAACCACCCGTTACTTCCTGGCGAGAGCCGCGAGAGCTGGACTGTTGGTGCAGTGACCTAGTGGACTAGCCAATTAAATGAAACATTTGATCCGACCGATGTCAAGAGGTTGAGAATCGACGCAAGGACGCGGGGAGGCGGGCCGGGTCGCCTCCCCGCCGACCGTCAGAGCCAGCCGGGCACCACGAGAATCGCCCAGGCCACGAGTGGCCCGATGGCGACGACGAGGGCGCTGTACTTCAGGATCTGCTTGTAGAAGCGGTCTCGATCGACATTCTGTGCGTTCGCGAGGACCAGCGCTCCGTTGGTCGAGAACGGACTGACGTCCACGATGGTCGAGGAGATGGCGAGCGCGACGATGACTCCCACCGCGCCCACCTCACCGGCGAGGAGGAACGGGACGGCGAGCGGAATGGTCGCTCCCAGAATCGCCGTGGACGACGCGAACGCGGAGACGATGGCCCCGATGTAGCAGAGCAGCAGGGCGACGAGAAGCGGCATCCCCAGGCTCGCGACCGCGTTTCCGACGTACTCGACGGTGCCCGCCTCCTGCAGGACCCCCACGAAGGTGAGCACGCCGCCGATGAGCAGAACCGTCGACCAGCTGATCTGCGCGATCGCACCCTTCTGCGCCTTCGGCGAGGCGAGCGCCAGGATGACGGCCACCGTCATCGAGATGAATCCCACGTCCAGGTCGAGGATCAGCGAGAACACGGCGAGCGCGGCGAGACCGACCAGCGTGAGGGCCTGATCGAATGTGACTCCGGAGCGTGCGGGTGCGCCCGCGAGGGTCGCTGTCGGGCGCACCTTGGTCGCGGTGGCCCCTCCCGATCCCGAGTCGCCTCCGGTCGCGGGCACTCCTCCGCCCGACCCACCGGCGCCGCTTCCTCCCGTGTCCCCGGCGGCGTCGTCGTGCACGCTGCGCCCGATCAGGTCCCGTCCGCCCAGGAAGACGAATAGCAGTACCCCGATAGCGGCGTTGAACAGGAGGCTTCCGAGGAACAGAGTGAGCGGGCTGTTGGTCAATCCCGCCTTGGACGCGATGTCGTTGACCGTGACGCCGTAGATGCTGATCGGCGAGAACCCGCCTGCCTGCGCCCCGTGGACGACCATCATGCCCATCAGGAGGGCGTTGATCTTGTAGCGGGCGGCGAAGCCGAGAGCGATCGGCGCGACGATCGCGACGGCGGCGGGGCCGAGCGCGCCGATAGCGGTGAGTACCGCCGTGATCCCGAACATCACCCAGGGGATCAGCGCGACACGTCCGCGGACCAGCCGGACCGCCCCGCGGACCATGAGGTCGACGGTCCCGTTGTTCTGGGCGATCGCGAAGAGGTAGGTGATGCCGACCAGCGTCAGGAACAGGCTGCTGGGGAATCCGGCGATGATGTCGTCGCTGCTCATGTGCAGTGACAGGGTTCCGACGAAGAAGGCGGCAACGAAGCCGAGAGCGCCCATGTTCACGGGCAGCACGGTCGCCGCCAGGAACATGACAGCGAGCGCAAGTATGGGAATCAACTCGGTCGACATGAAAAGTCTCCGGTTCTGTGGCAGTGGCAACTGGTCTCGACCGCCGCCCGCGAGCAAATTGACTCAGTGGCAGATTGGCCTAGCCACTTCATAAAAGCAGTGTCATGGATCACTGTCAATAGGAACTATGGGTGCGGTTACATGCCTGTGCGAGATACCGTGGAGTAGTTTCAGTGGAATGGAGAGTGGGTGGCCCAGTGGCTGAGCAACTGCGTCCGGTAGCACGACCGCGGCTGTACGAGGTGATCGTCGAACAGCTCTGCGCCCATATCGCCGACCACGAGATGACGCCGGGCGACCGCCTCCCCGCCGAGCGTGAACTCGCCGCTCAACTGGGCGTGAGTCGCGCTTCGCTGAGTCAGGCGCTCGTCGCCCTCGAGGTGCAGGGTGTGGTGTCGGTGCGGCACGGGGACGGTGCCGTGCTCGTCCGCCGCCCCATCGAGGAACGAGCGGTCAAGGCGCTCCGGGAACACGCCGACCGTCTCCCCGAGGTGATCGAGGCCCGCGAGGCACTCGAGGTCAAACTCGCCGGGCTCGCCGCCGAGCGCCGGACCGACGCGGAAATGGCGGCGATCGATTCCGCCCTCGCGACGATGGAAGCCGAGATCGCCGCGGGAGATCGCGGCGTCGTCGGCGACGAGCAGTTCCACGAGGCCATTACCGTCGCAGCGCACTCGTCACTGCTGGCCAAGCTGATGCACGAGATTTCCGGGCTGATCCGGGAGACCCGGATCGAATCCCTCTCCCAAGCCGAACGCCCGCGGGCCTCGCTCGAGGGGCACCGGCGCATTGCGACGGCGATTCGAGACCAGGACTCCGCGGGCGCTTCCCGTGCGATGGCCGATCACATCCGGATGGTGTCCGACGTCGCGCTGCTGCGCGAGGGCGGGTAACCGGGTCTACCCGCCGACCACCGACTGCGGCCGGTGGGCACCGAGGATCTCGTCGGTGTCGGCGCCCAGTACCGGCGGCGCGGACGTCAGATGCGGGCGCTCGCCGGCGAAACTGACCGGGAACGCGATCTGCTGCAGGCTGCCCAGCGTCGGGTGGTCGACCGTGCCGATCATCCCGAGTGCCGCAGTGTGCGGGTCGGCGTAGATCTCGTCGAGATGCCGGATCGGTGACACGGGCACGGCGTGTGCGGTGAGCGTGTCGCACCACTGCTCCACGGTTCCCGACGCGAAGGCCGTCGACAATTCCCGCTCGAGATCGCCGCGATTCGCCACGCGGTCACGGTTGCGCTCGAAGCGCGGGTCGGTCGTCAGATCGTCGCGTGCGATCGCGGAGCACAGACTCCCCCACTGGCTGTCGTTGCCCACCGCGACGACGAAGTATCCGTCGCTGGCGGGAAACGCTTGATACGGAGCGAGATTGGGATGACCGGAGCCCAGCGCGCCGGGACGCTCGCCGGTCGCGAAGTAATTCGTCGCCCAGTTCACGTGCAGGGCGAGCTGGCACTCGAACAGCGACGTCGTCACGTACTGCCCTCGGCCGGTCCGCGACCGCTCCACCAGGGCAGCGAGCACGCCGATCAGACCGAAGAGCGCCGCCCCCAGATCCCCCATCGCGAATCCGGCCTTCATCGGCGCCCCGCCCGGCTCACCGGTCAGCGACATCAGTCCGCCCGCGGCCTGCGCGATCATGTCGTAACCCGGTTCGTCGCGCAGCGGACCGTCCTCCCCGAACGCGGAGATGTGCAGCACGACCAGATGCGGGTACCGCTCGGACAGCGTCCGGTAGTCGAAGATCCGCTGCAATCCGCTGCCGGGCTTGAAGTTCTCGACGACGACGTCGGTCTCCTCCAGGATGCGGTGGATGACGTCCTGTCCCTCTTCCGATTTGAGGTCGACGGTCACCGACTTCTTGCCCCGGTTGATCGCGAGGTAGTACGTAGCGTCGGGGCCGACGAACGGCGGACCCCACGACCGTGTCGGGTCGCCGCCGTCGGGGTGTTCGACCTTGGTGACATCGGCGCCGAGGTCCGCGAGCGACATGGTGGCGTACGGTCCGGCGAGGATCTTGGAGAGGTCCAGCACCCGCACCCCCGCGAGGGGCGCCGGTCCGGTGTGGGTCGTGGTCACAGGAGAACTCCTGTCGCAGAGTCGGATCGGGGTGCGGCGGCCTGCGCGGCCTCTGCGGCCTCCGCGACGACGTCGGTACCGTCGACGACGGCCGCGAGGTGGTCGAGGGCCGCCCCACAGAGGTGCCCGGTGTCGCCGGACAGGTAGGCGTTCGCGACGAGCAGCGACCGGTAGCCGCTGCCCGAGGTGATCGCGAAGTCGGCGAGGTCGTAGAGCAGGGTGGCCATCGCCGCTCGGGCCAGTTCGTTCGCGTAGCGCGCGCACCCGGCCTGCGCGGTGTCGTCGTCTCCGGCGACCAGCAGGTCGCCTTCCGCGACCAGGTCGTTCCAGCGTCGGCGGAGAACGTCGGCGCCGGGGCCACAGTCGGGTCCGAGTCCGGCGAGGACGCCGCGCATCGTGTCCGCCAGCCGGTGATGCGCACCGAGCTTGCGCATGCACCGCAACACGTCCAGGGCGATGACGTTGCTCGAGCCTTCCCAGATCGACCCCAGGTGGGCGTCGCGGACCAGGCGGGCGTGAGCCCATTCCTCGATGTAGCCGTTGCCGCCCCGCACCTCCATGGCCTCGCCGGTGACCACGCGCGCCCGTTTGCAGATGTAATGCTTCGCGAGCGGGGTGAGGACCCGGATCAGGGCACCCGCGGAGTCGTCGCCCGCGTCCGCCGCCTGCAGGCACTGCGCGCTGTACGCCACCAGGGCGAGCGCCGCCTCGGCGTCCAGCGCGAGCGGCAGCAGGGTTGCGCGCATCAGGGGCTGGTCGAACAGGGCCTTGCCGAACACCACCCGCTCCCGGGTGTGGTCGACGGCGTCCCGCACGGCTCGTCGCATCAGCGCGCTCGACCGCATCGCGTTCGACAGCCGCGACGTGTTCACCATCTCGGCCATCTGCCGGAACCCGCGGTCGAGTTCGCCCACCTGAAGGGCGTACGCACCGGTCAGCGACACCTCGCCGCTGGGCATCGAGCGAGTGCCGAGCTTGTCCTTCAGCCTGTCGATCGTGTAGCTGTTCCGCTCGCCGTTCGCCAAAACCTTGGGCACCATGAACATTCCGACGCCGCGGGTGGACTGGTCGTCCCCGCCGGGGAACCGGGCCAGGGTCACGATGACGTCGGCGTCGGGATTGGACGCGAACCACTTCTTCCCGGTCAGCCGCCACGCGTCGCCGTCACGCTCGGCCCGGGTCTCCGTGCGGGCGATGTCGGTGCCGGCCTGCGGTTCGGTCATGAACATCGCGCCGGTCATCGCGCCGTCGGGGTCCGTCGACGTCAGTGCGTCGATCCACGGTCCGAACACGTCCGGGTCACCGAACATGCGCAGCGTGCGGGCGGCGGCATCCGTCATCGACACCGGACACGCCAACCCGAACTCGGCTTGCACGAAGACGTACGACGCGAGGTACTTCACCAGGTGCGGCGGGACGTCGTCCCAGCCGTGCAGGCCGCCGCGGTGCGACAGTGCCGACAGTCCGTATTCGCTGTATGCGGCTCGGCACAGTTCCTGGTAGGAGGGGTGGTACGCGATCCGGTCGATGCGTTCGCCGTCACGGTCGAACTGCTGCAGCACCGGCGGATTCTTGTCGGCGGTGGCGGCGAGGGCGTCGAGTCGCCCGCCGGCGTCGGCACCCAGCCGGTCGAGCAGGGTGTTCAGCTTGTCGCGGTCGGACGGTGCGGCCCACCGGGCGACGACGGCGCGCAGGGCGGGATCGGTGTGAGCGAAATTCATGAGTGAGCAACATCTTTCCGGGTCGAGGACTGTTCGGGACGGGACTCGGCGGCGGTCCCGCCCGACCGGGCTTTCCCGCGGCGGAGCAGCAGGGTCATGCAGGCGAGCGAGAGCACGACGTAGCCGAGTCCGAGGGCGACGACCGGCCAGATCGAGTCGGTGTGGGTGAGCAGGAACTGGCAGAGCATCGGAGCTGTTCCGGCGAAGATTGCCGTCGACAGCTGATACGACAGCGAGATCCCGGTGTAGCGGACGTTGGTCGGGAAGACCTGGGCGAGGATGCCGGCGAGCGCGGCGTAGTACATCGCGTGCGGTGCGGTGGCCAGCACCATGCCGAGCATGGCCAGGGGCACCGATCCGGTCTGCACGAGGAGGAACATCAACGGCAGCAACACGAGTTCGGGCAGCAGCATCCACCGGATCGCCCGCGACGGATCGATTTTCGTGGCCAGCACGGCGCCGAACGGCTGCACGAGTACCTGTGCGACGAGCGCGATCGTGATGACGAGTAGGAAGTCCCCGCGGTCGAATCCGAGGTCGGCGGTGGCCCAGGCGAGTGCGAACGTGGTCTTCACGTAGGTGATGGCGACACCCGCGACCACGGCACCGACGCCGAGGACGAGTTCGGCCGGGTGCGAGCGCAGCACCTCCACGAGTGGCATCCGGGTGCGCTCCTGGGCGACGACGGCCTTCTTCATCTCCGGTGTCTCCGAGATCCGCAGCCGGATGTACAGTGCGACGACGACGAGCGCGGCGGACGCGAGGAACGGCAGGCGCCAGCCCCAGGACTCGAACACGCTGTCCGACAACAATGTCAGCGCCAGGAACGCCAGGGTCGCGAGCAGATTGCCGACGGGCGATCCCTGCTGCGCGAACGCGCCGTACAGCACCTTCTTGTTCGGCGGCGCGAATTCGGTGGCGATGAGCACGGCGCCACCCCACTCACCGCCCATCGCGATGCCCTGGACCACGCGGAGCGCGACGAGGAGGATCGGCGCCCAGATTCCGATCTGCGAGTAGGTGGGGAGACAGCCGACGCCGACCGTTCCGATCCCCATCAGGATCAGCGTGATGATCACGGCGTTCTTGCGGCCGAACTTGTCGCCGAAGTGACCGAACACGATCCCGCCGAGCGGGCGGGCCACGAAGCCGATCGCGAACGTCGCGAAGGCGGCGAGGGTGCCCACCGCGGGCGAGGCGTCGGGGAAGAACAGCCGGCCCAGTACCAGCGCGGAGGCGGTGCCGTAGATGTAGAAGTCGAACCACTCGATGGTGGTGCCGACGAACGCGGTGACACCGGCCTTGCGGGCCTGCCGGGTGCTGTATTCGGGTGGTGCCGCGTCGCGGCCGGGAATCGGGTTCACGGTTCTCCCTGACTTTCGTGCTCTTGGGCGTCACACCGAGGTAGGGGTGGTGTGCATCACTATGGCCGGGATTCCGTGTAGAGTCCAAGACTTAATTCAGCTTGTTTAGGTGATTCAGACACATAGTTCCGAGGAGGGGTCGTGGAACTCCGTCACCTGCACGCCTTTCTCGCGGTCGCGGAAGAACTGCATTTCGGCCGGGCCGCCGAGCGTCTCCATGTGGCGCAATCCCCGCTCAGCCAGACCGTGCGGGCCCTCGAACGGGAGCTCGGCACCGACCTGTTCGTCCGCACCACCCGCTCCGTGCGGCTCACTGCCGCCGGCGAGGCGCTGGTGGGTCCGGCCCGGACCATCGAGGCGCAGGTCGGGATCGTGCGGGGCATCGCGCAGGCGGCGGCCGCCGGGGAGACCGGCCGCGTCACCGTCGGCTTCGGCGGTGCAGGCGGCTACACGGTGCTGTCCGTTCTCGCCCGTTCCCTCGCCGACGCCTACCCCGGCATCGAACTCGACCTACGCCCGCAGATGTACTCGGGTGAGGTGCTCGACGCCCTCACCCGCGGAACCCTGGACATGGGCATCGTGGGGTTGCCGGTCCCGCGGGGCTTCGCCACCCACACCGTGCTCGAGGAGGCACTGATGGTGGCGGTCCCGGCCGGGCACCGTCTCGTCGACGCGGGCGCCGTCGTGCCGCAGGAATTGGCGAGCGAACGGTTCGTGATCTACCCCGCCGAACACGGTTCCGTGGTCCGCGACGCCACGCTCGCCCTGTGCGCGGCAGCGGGATTCGCCCCCGTCGTTGCGCACGAGGCGCCCGACCCGTACAGCCTGCTCGCAATGGTCGGCGCCGGTGTCGGCGTGGCCGTCGTGGTGGATTCGACGGCGCACCTCACGATGGACGGCGTCGAATACCTGCCCATCGCCGGCGACGCCCCCACCCTCCCCATCGCCATGGCCTGGCAGGACTCAAATCCCTCACCTGCGGTGCAGACGGTCACGCGGGTACTGCGCGACGTGATCGGGGAGGTCGGGTAGCCGATGCACGGGGGAAGCTCAGACCGACACCGAGAAGACGTGGGCCAGGTGGGTGATTCGCAGGGCACGGGCGAGTTTCGGGCGATCGCTGCCGTCGGCGATGTTCTCGCCCTGCGCGCCGAGGTGTGCGATGACCTCGGCAGCCCATGCCACATCGCTCTGTAGCGGGGACAGTTCGCGATTGACGATCGCTGTGTGACCGACGTGCATGCACAGCTTGCCGGTCATGCCCATCGACCTGGTGACGGCCAAGGCCTCGGACAGATCGGGTTCGCCGGTCAGGCACGGGCCGTCGATGGGACCGGGGAGGCCGGCCGCCCGACTGGCGACGACGAGCCGTCCCCGCGCGTAGGCCAGCGCGCCGGGGTCGGCGCCCGCATCGGTGTCCCGACGGAAGTCGCCGGTGCCGAAGGCAATTCGGGTCGTGGCACCGGCCGAGGCGATGTCGAAAGCGAATTCGACGCCACGCGCCGATTCGACCAGCGCGAGGATCGGGATGCCGGGCAGCTCGGCAGCCGTGCGATCGATGTCGTCCGCGGATTCGGCCTTGGCGAGCATCACACCACTCAGTCCCGGGAGCCCCCGGATCGCGTCCAGATCAGCGGTCCAGTCCGCGGTGGTGACGTCGTTGATGCGCACCCACCCGGTGCCCCCACCGGCCAGAAAACGCGCAACATCTTCGCGGGCTTGTGTTTTCGAGGACGGAACAACACCATCCTCGAGGTCGAAGATCACCGCGTCTGCCGCCGAGTCCGCGGCTGCGGCGAACTCGTCCGGACGTGAGCCCGCGACCAGAAGCCAGGAGCGCGCATGTGTCGCGGGGACAATGGCGGCTTGTGCCGACGATGCGAGGGTCATCCGATTCTCGTTTCCTCTCGATGTGAACTTCTACTCGGGCGAGGACTGCGCTGTCCTGCATTCGAGGTGCTGGGTGTGATGCGTCGATCAGTGCGCGGCGACACCGGTGAGATGATCGAGTGCGGCGAATTCGCGGTCCACCGTGGGTGCGGTGAGCAGGCCGGCGAGTCGCCGGGGGGACAGGATGTCATCGACCTGCGCGCGCGTGAGCAGACCGTCGTCGACGGCGAGGTCGCCGACGTAGGCGCCGGTCGCCAGGGCCCTCTTGGCGATATCCGCGCTGGCGGCATATCCGATGAACGGCGAGAGCGCGGTGACGATGCCGATCGAGCGCCGAACACCCTGCTCGAGGCGGTCGCGGTTGGCGGTGATCCCGTCGACGCACTTCACAGCCAGGGTGTCCGATGCCGCGGCCAGGTGCGTCGTCGAGCGCAGCAAACTGTAGACGATGACGGGTTCGAACGCGTTGAGCTGGAGTTGCCCGCCCTCGGCGGCCATCGTGACCGTCAGATCGTTGCCGATCACCTCGAACGCGACCTGGTTGACCATTTCGGGGATGACCGGGTTGACCTTGCCGGGCATGATCGACGAACCCGCCTGGGCCGGAGGCAGATTGATCTCACCGAGCCCGGCGGTCGGCCCGGAGGAGGTGAGCCGCAGATCGTTGCACGTCTTGGACAACTTGACGGCGACCCGTTTGAGGATGCCGGAGACCTGCACGAATGCTCCGCAGTCCTGGGTTGCCTCGATCAGATTGCCCGCCGGGACGACCGGTTCACCGGTCAGCTCGCGCAGGTAGTTGCAGGCGAGCGCGGAGTACTCGGGATGGCCGTTGATCCCGGTGCCGATGGCGGTGCCGCCGAGGTTCGATTCCAGCAGCAGAAGCGCCCCCTCGGAGAGCCGGGCGCAGTCCTCGTTCAGCATGATCGAGTAGGCGGCGAACTCCTGCCCCAGGGTCATCGGTACCGCGTCCTGCAGCTGGGTGCGACCCATTTTGACGATGTCGTCGAATTCGATCGACTTGCGCTCGAATGACTCCGCGAGCCGACCGAGCGAGGCGATCAACAGTCGGAGATGCTCGACCAGCGCGAGTTTGATCGCGGTCGGATACACATCGTTGGTGGACTGCCCCAGGTTCACGTGAGTGAGGGGGTCGAGTTCGGTGTAGGCGCCGCGTCCGAACCCCAGGATCTCGAGTGCGCGGTTCGCGATGACCTCGTTGACGTTCATGTTCGACGAGGTGCCCGCTCCGCCCTGGATCGGATCGATCGGAAACTGGTCGAGCAGTGCCCCATTACGAATCTCCGTGCACGCGGCCACAATCGCATCGGCCCGCCGGTCATCGAGGAGGCCCAGGTCCCGGTTCGCCAGGCAGGCAGCCTGTTTCACCGTCGCCAACGCCGCGACCAGTGCCGGGTACTGACCGATGGTGGACCCGGTGATCGCGAAATTCTCCATCGCCCGGGCGGTGTGGACGCCGTAGTACGCCGCCGCCGGTACCGCCAGATCTCCGATCGAGTCGTGCTCGATCCGCACATCGCTGTCGCTCAACTTTTCCACCAACACCTAATTCGCCGTTCTACTTGACAGGGCCTATGACGTCGATCACTGTTGTCGCACAGTACACCACATCCAATATATTGGAGCTGTTGAATGACGACATCCCCCGCCATCCCTGCCGACTCGGCGACAGCACCCGAGGACGCCGATACGTCTCGCACACCACGCAAGTGGTGGAAGTTCTGGAAGCTGCCGATCGGTGTGCAGTCACTGATCGCCGTCGGCGTCGGCGCACTCATCGGCACGTTCGCCCCCGCCGTCGGCGAGCAACTCAAACTGGCCGGCGACGTGTTCCTCAACCTGGTTCAGATGATCGTCGTCCCCTTGGTCTTCCCGCTCATCGTGCTCGGAATCGCGCGCATGGATTCGGCGAAGAAGGTCGGCCGCATGGCCGCCAAGGCGATCCTGTACTTCGAGATCGTCACCACGATCATCCTGCTGATGGCCGTCGCGCTGGCGAAGCTGCTCGACATCGGTTCCGGCGCCCCCGTCGCCGGCGCCGACGAAGCCTCCGTCGAGACCCTCGAGCAGGGCATCGACTTCCACGAACTACTCCTGCACGCTGTCCCGAAGAACGTCTTCGCCGCCTTCGCGGAGGGGAATCTGCTGGCAGTGATCGTGTTCGCCGGGTTCGTCGGCGTCGCACTCGCCGCGATCGGTGAGCAGTCGAAACCGATGACGTCCGTGCTCGACTCGCTCGCCAACGCGATGTTCAAGGTGGTCGGCTACGTCATTCGCCTCGCTCCCCTCGGGGTGCTGGGCTTCATCAGCTACGACGTCGCGCACTACGGGTTCGGGAACCTGTCGAGCCTGCTCGGCTTCCTCGCCGTCGTCTACGTCGGGATGGCGATCATCCTCGGCATCATCTTTCCGATCATCGCCGCGATCTTCCGCGTCGAGTACGTCACCATGCTCAAGGCCATCGGAAATCTGGTCGGACTTGCGTTCGTCACCCGCAGCTCCGAGGCAGTGCTCGCGCCACTGCTGCTCAAGCTCGAGGGGCTCGGCGTCAGCCGCTCGACGACCTCGTTCGTCGTGCCGCTCGGCTACTCGTTCAACACCGACGGCTCCGTCCTCTACCAGGCAGTCGCCCTGGTCTTCCTCGCCAACGCCTACGGCGTCGACACCTCGATCCCCACCCTGCTGCTGATGGTCGGCGTGCTGGTCATCTTGTCCAAGGGCATGGCCGGCGTTGCCTCCGCCTCGATCGTGGTGCTCATCGCCGCAGGTAACACCATCGGCCTTCCGGCCGAAGCCGTCGCACTCCTGCTGGGGGTGGACTTCATCGCCGACATGGCTCGCACCGCGGTCAACGTCGTCGGAAACTCCCTCGCCGCGTCGGTGATCGACAAGTCCGAGGAGAAAGCCGAGGCGAAGGCCGCCCGATCCGCCGCAACGCCTGGCGACGAACTCGGCGACACGGTTCTCGCCGGGCGACGCAGCGCGGATGGGTAGTCGGGGCCCGGACCATGAACAGTCGACGAAGACACACTCGGTATCGTCGCGACAAGGCGCCCGGCACTCACCCACGCGGCCCCCGGGAGCGTGCGGCGTGCAGAGTACAGTATCCAGTATGTTGCGTGATAATCCGGTGGAGCGCCCCCGCATGAGCGACGTCGCGTTCGAGCGGATCTGCGACGCGATCGTCACCGGTGAGCTCGCGCCCGGATCCAAGGTCAAGGACAGCGAGCTTGCCGAACATCTGGGCCTGAGCCGCACCCCGGTGCGCGAGGCTCTGACCCGGCTGATCGACACCGGACTCGTCGAGGCCAAACCCGCCGCCTTCACCCGGATCACCCCGCTGAACCGCGCCGATGTCGAGGCGACGCTGGCGGTGATGGAGGTATTGGATCAGCTGGCCGTGAAAACGGGGGTGCCCAACCTCACCGACGACATGATCGACGTGATGCGCACCGCCAACGACGACCTCGCGCAGGCGATCAAGACCGACAACATCGGTGCGGCCCTCGCTGCGGACGACACCTTCCACGGCGTCATCGTCGACGCTGCCGGCAACCCACTGCTCAAGCGCCTCATGCACCAGGTGCACCCGCAGATTCACCGGATCTACTACCGCAAGTTCTCCAGCCTCCGCGGCTGGCAGGACGCCATCGAACACCACGACAACCTGATCACACTGTGCGCGGCCCGGGACGAAGCAGCGGCCGCCGAAATATCGTCACAACACCGACGATTCCTCGGCGGCCTGATCGGCGAACTCTTCGACATCGACGAGTCCACCTCCGCCACGTCGTAACCAGCTGCTCCCCCCGTCCGCCGCGGTGATCACCGCGGCGGCCGGGGGGAGCATCGTGTCGGCGGGACCGTCGGTGCGACGGTCAATACATACGTACGTATGGTTGTCTCGCCTACGCCAACCGCACCGTGACCGGCACGGATTCCCAGGACCGCAACGTGTTGTTGAGGTGTCGGTGCACCGGCCCGGCGATCTCCAGCGAGTCCACTCGGGATGCCAGTGCCGTCAGCAGTGCCTCCGATTCGAGCCGGGCGACGTGCTGGCCGACGCACTGGTGAATTCCCATCCCGTACCCCACGTGCCCGGACGGGTTGCGGCCCAGGTCGAACGCGTCCGGGTTCTCCCACCTGCGAGGGTCCCGATTCGCGGCGCCGAGAAACATCAGGATCTTCTTGCCGTCCGGGATGGTCGTGCCGCCGATCTCGGTGTCGCGGGTGGCGGTGCGGAAGAACGTCTGGACCGGCGACTCCCACCGGACCGCCTCGTCGAATGCGGTCCGGGCCAGCGTGCGGTTCTCCCGCAGCCTCGCCCACTGGTCCGGATGCGTCGCGAACGCGTAGAGCACGGCCGCGAGCCCGTTGACCGTGGTGTCCACCCCCGCCGTCAGCAGCGAGCGCACGACGAGCGGCGCCTGCTCGTACGTGATGTCGCCGCGGTCCGCCGCCGCCCAGATCTGCGCGCCGAACCCGTCGCCGGTGAGCGCGTTGCGAGCGCATTGCGCGTTGACCCAGCCCACCAGTTCGGCCACCCGCGGCGCCCCCTTCTCCACCAGACTGTTGACAGGACCGAAACTGTTGAATGCGTGGTCCCCGTACGGCAGCAGGTTCTCGCGTCCGGCATCGGGAATGCCGACGGCGTCCGGGAAGACCCGCAGCGGGAACGCGGCGGCGAGGGCGGTGACCGCGTCGAATTCGGTTGTGTTCGCGAGTAACTGGTCGACGAGGGCCTCCGCGTCCTGGATCCACGCTGCCCGCAGTTTCTGCAGCGCGCGGGGGCCCAGAATCTTGCTCAGCACCGCCCGCGGAGCGTCGTGGTGCGGCGGGTCGGCCTCGAGCAGGACACTCGGGGGACGCCACGGCGTTTCGTCCCGGAAATTGCTCAGGCCGACTCCGGCAGCGGATTGGAACGACTGCCAGTCGGTCAGCGCGGCATGGACCTGCTCGTAGCGCCCCAGCGCAAAGACGTCGTATCGCCGCAGGTACACGACTGGTCCGGCGTCCCGCAGGTCGGCCTGGAACGGTAACGGGTCCTGCAGGACGTCGAGGGCGAACGGGTCGGCGTCGCTGACGGGCAACGCGGGAGCGGGGGCGAACATCGTCACGGTGAGTCCCTTCGGGTGGGGGTGTCAGAGGTCGAGCACGAGGCGGTCGGAGCAGGACCGGGAGACGCAGATGAGCATGCAGTCGCCGGCGGACCGCTCCTCGTCGTCGAGGACGGAATCGCGGTGGTCGGGGGTGCCGGCGAGGACGGTGGTCTCACAGGTCCCGCACGTGCCCTCGCGGCACGAGGACAGGATGTTGACCCCGGCCGCCTGCACGGCGTCGAGGACGCTGGCGCCGGGTGTCACCGTCACCGCGAGGCCGGAGCGCGCGAGTTCGACCTCGAACGGTTCGTCGCGCAGCGGCTCGCCATGGTCCTTCGGGACGAATCGTTCGGTCCTCAGCGTGCCGACTGGCCTGTCCGCGCAACACTTTTCGACGGCGGAGAGCAGTGGCCCGGGCCCGCACACGTAGACCTTCGTGTCGTCGTCGGCGGCGGCGAGATGCGCCGACAGGTCGAGGTGGCCCTGCTCGTCCCGCGGCACGACGGACACCCGGTCGCCGTAGGTGGCGAGTTCGTCCCGGAACGCCATGGACGTGCGGGTGCGGCCGCCGTACAGAAGCTGCCAGTCGATGCCCATCAGCTCCGCCTGGCGGACCATCGGCAACAGCGGGGTGATCCCGATACCACCGGCGATGAACAGGTACCTCGGTGCGGGGACGAGCGGGAAGTTGTTGCGCGGACCGCCGACCCCGACGAGATCACCCTCCGCGAGTACGTCGTGGACGTACGCCGACCCGCCCTGGCCCGCCGGTTCCCGCAGCACCCCGACGCGGTAGCTGTACGCGTCCCACCGGTCGCCGCACAGCGAGTACTGCCGCGTCAGCCCGTTCGGGAGCAGCAGGTCGATATGGGCCCCCGGTGCCCAGTCCGGCAGGCGCCGCCCGTCGGGGTGGCGCAGGGTCAGTGCGACAACACCGTCCGCGACAAGCTCTTTGGCGACAACTCGCAGCGCCGCGTCTGCTGGCGCACCGGAAGAAACCGGGTTCTGTGGCATCTCGACTCCTCGATCTCGCGTTTGTTCGAGGATCTTCCGAGCCGGGGGTGAGCCGCCAGATCATTTTCAATAGTTGAAAGTCGGGATGTTACCGGGGTCACTCAACTGGGCGGAAGCTGTTCGCTGCCCGCCCGGACGCCGCCGAGGCTGAGTTATCAGGTGTGCGCCCTCCGGCTGATGTCCTTGTCGACGGCAGTGGCGATGTCGTGGACGAGCCGGGAGTGCCAGAGTTTGTGTGCCTCGAGGTCCGCGGTGAGCGCGTGGCAGTCCGGGCATTCCCGGGGGCTGGGTTGCGAGGTGCTTTCCATGATGCTGCGCTTTCTGGGAGAAGTGGTTCCGATTCCACCGTGGCACGGCCGGGGCGGATAGTCCACCGCGCACAGCCTCACAGACATTGGTCAGCCGCCCGCGCAATTGCGCCGGATTCCGGCAAATCCGTGGGCGTCTGCCACCTGGGCATGCCTCATTGCGGCGCCGCCGCCATCACGCGGGTGATGCCCTTCGCCGCCGCCTGAAGTACGGGGATCTGCGCGTACGCCTTCTCGTCGTTCGGCACGATGACCGACAGCGCGGCGACCACCTTGCCGTGGCCGTCCCGCACCGGGACCGCGACGCCCGTGGTGTCCGGGTAGAGGTGGCCGGCGCAGAGGATGTAGCCGTGCCGACGCACGTCGGCCAGGACTCCCCGCAGCTGCCGTGGAGTGCGAATCGTGTTGTCGGTGTACACCTTCAACGGCTCGTTCAGGATGCGCTCCTGAAGCTCCGACGGTCCGTGCGCGAGCAGGACCAGCCCGGACGAAGACACGTGGAGCGGCATCCGGCCCGCGATGCGCGTGTAGTTGACCACGGCACCCGGTGCCGTGAGCCGCTCGATGAACAACACCTCGTCACCTTCGAGGACACCGAGCTGGGTGTGCTGCCCGACGACGGCGTGCAGGTCCTCCATGAACGGCATCGCCGCTTCCCTGAGCCCGAGGGTCGGGGACGCCCGCGACGCGACCTCCCACAGGCGGACCCCGATCCGCACCTTGCGTTCCTCACGCTCGAGCCAGCCGCACCCCACCAGTTCGTCGATCAACCGCGACGTCGTGGAGATGTGGAGACCCGACCGTCGCGCGATCTCGGACACCGTGAGCAACGAATCGTCCGAACGGAACGATTCGACTATCCGCACCGTCCGGGCCAGGACGGACTCACCGGTGTGCACACGTGCCATGCCTTCAGTGTGCACACCGGCCGGCGCTCACCGTAGGTCGCGCCGCCGGAACGCCGCGACGCCCACCCCGATCAGCACGACCGTGATCAGGAGCAGCCACACGATCGGCGTCGCCTCGAACTGCCCGCCCGGCAGCTTCGGGGCGTGGCTGAACGGCTCCAGATTCAGCACCGTCTGCGGGAACTGCGCGATCGACCCGACCATGAAGATCAGGAGGAACGCGACGAGCACGCCCCACGCCACCGGCGTGAACCGCGGGACCACACCGAACAGCAGGACCGTCACTCCGGCGAGCATCCAGATCGCGGGAAGCTGCACGAGCGCCGCCCCGATCACGTCGGGCAGGGCTCCCCCCACGTCGCCGATGGATGCGCCGTATGTGAGTCCGGCGGCCACTCCGGCCACGATCATCGCGACCGCAGGCCCGAGCAACGCGAACAGGATGTGGCTCGACGCCCACCGGACGCGGCCGACGGAACCGGCCGTCACGGGTTCGAGGCGCTGGGCGTTCTCCTCGGAATACAGCCGCAACGACGCGGAGATCGCGTAGGCCGCGGCGGCGACCGCGAGCATCGTGAACGCGTAACCGATGAACGATTCCTCCAGCGACTGCGAACCGCCCATCCGCGTGATGATGTCCCGGATCGTCTGGCTGTCGCCGACCTGGCCACCGATCCCCTTCGCGGCGCTGCCGATCAGCAGGCCGTACAGTCCGAGCCCGGCGGTCCAGGCCGCGAGCGTGCCGCGGTGCATCCGCCACGCCAGTCCCAGAGTTCCGGCGAGCGCCGGCGACGCGTCCGTGGGGCCGGGGCGTTCGGCGATCAGGCCGGCGCCGACATCGCGTCGGCGCAGGAGAGCGTATGCCGCCCAGGTGAGTACGACTGCCGTGACGAGGCTGGGGACGACCACCCACCAGCGTTCGTCGGCATACGGACGGATCTGCAGGTCCCAGCCGAGCGGTGACAACCACGACAGGGTGCCGGACCCGGCGTCACCGACCGCGCGCAACGCGAACGCGACCCCGAGCACCGTCAACGCGACGCCGCGCGCGACGCGGGCGCCGGTACTCACCTGCGCCGCAACGGCTGCGACCGCCGTGAACACCAGACCGGAGCAGGCCAGTGACGTCCCGAACGCGACCGAGCCGCCCACCGGAAGGTCCCGGGCGAGCAACGCTGCCGCACAGAGAATCCCGGTGACGACGGAGGCGCCGCCGGCGAGGAGCAGCGCCGCGGTCAGGCCCGAGTACCGTCCGACGGAGGTCGAGTCGAGAAGCTCCGCCCGGCCGGTCTCCTCCTCCGCGCGGGTGTGCCGGATGACCGTCAAAATCACCACCAGCCCGATCAGCGTGTAGTAGATACCGGCCTTCCAGACCCCCACCGAGCCGAGGCTGGAGTTGAAGATCGGGCCGTACATGGCGATCTGCGCGGGGCTGGCCGCCGTGGTGGCCGCGAACTCCGCCAGCTGAGCGTCGGAGGTGTAGATGTCGGCGATGCTCGCGACGTACAGCGCGGGCGCGAACGCGAAGATCAGGATCCACAGCGGCAGCGCGATCCGATCCCGGCGCAGGAACAACCGCAGAAAGTGCCGTGTCCCCGTGAAATCCGAGGAAGACACCGGCGCCGGCTCCACGGGCCGGTACCGGGACACCGTGGCGGTACTCATGCCCGCACCTTCTCCACCGTGTCGGACGACGTCGTACCGTCGTCGATCTCGTAGTGCCGCAGGAAGAGTTCTTCGAGGGTCGGCGGCTGACTGACGAGGCTGCGTACTCCGGTGTCGCCGAGCACCCGGATGAGCTCGCCGAGATGTTCGCTGTCGACCTGGCAGTGCAGCGTCGACCCGTCGAACTCGATGTCCGCCACGCCGTCGATGCGGCTCAGATCGCCGGGGTCACCGAGAAGTTCGGCAGTGATCGACGTACGGCTGAGATGCCGCATCGACGCCAGTGTCCCGGATTCGACCGTACGTCCCGACCTGATGATGGTGACCCGCTCACACAGCGCCTCCACCTCGGACAGGATGTGGCTGGACAGCAGCACCGTCACCCCGCGGTCGCGGGCCTCGGCGACGCATTCCCGGAAGACCTGTTCCATCAACGGGTCCAGGCCCGACGTGGGTTCGTCGAGCAGCAGCAGGCGCGCGTTCGAGGAGAACGCCGACACCAACGCCACCTTCTGACGATTGCCCTTCGAGTACGCGCGGCCTTTCTTCCGGGGGTCGAGGTCGAAACGCTCGATCAACTCCTGTTTGCGGGTTTCGTCCAGCCCGCCGCGCATCCGGGCGAGGAGGTCGATGGTCTCGCCGCCGGACAACGACGGCCACAGCGTCACGTCGCCCGGGACGTACGCCATCTCGAGATGCAGGGCGACGGCATCGCGCCAGGGATCGCGTCCGAAGACGGCCGCCTCACCGCTGTCGGAATGGAGGCTGCCGAGGAGGACGCGGATGGTGGTGGATTTTCCGGCGCCGTTCGGCCCGAGGAACCCGTGCACCTCCCCTTCGCCGACCTCGAGGTCGAGTCCGTCCAACGCCCGGGTTCGTCCGAACGTCTTCACCAGGTTGCGCACTTCGATGATCGCACTCATAGCTGCTCCTAGTTCGGGGAGTCGGTATGTTCTGCGGGAGCCGCCGCCTGCGCGGCACCGTCTTCGGTGGCCAGGTACGCCTCGAGCGTCGACGAATCCGGCAGCAGGCCTTCGGTGTACATCTCGAGGGCGGGCAGCGTGACGTCGGTGGCGAGGTCGCGGATGGCCGTGGCGTAGTCGAGCGGAGCTTCCTTGTCGGCGCGCATCTGCAGGTAGAGCAGCATGGCGCCCACGTTGTAGAGGGTGAGGTAGCGCGCCCGCGCCTTCGGGTTGCGGCTGGGCCGGACAGTTCCGGCTGCCACTCCCAACGCGAGATACTGCTCGGTGTCCTCCACCATGTGCTCGAAGAGGGATTCGCCGAGGCCTCCGCCCGCCTGAAAACTCCGCACGATGTACGCGACGAGCGGGGCGTACTGCTCGATCTCGGCGAGGGCGTGCATTGCGCCCGCCGGCCCGGGCGTCGAAATCGCCTCCGTCTTCTGCTCCCGGATGATCCGCAGGACGTGCTCGTCGCATTCGGCGCGCAGGCCGTCCTTCGAACCGAAATGGTGGATCACCAGACCAGGTGACACTCCGGCTGCGGTGGCGATCGCCCGTACCCCGGTGCTGAAGCCGTGATTGCCGAACACCGTGATGGCCGCGTCGCGCACTCGGGCGCGCGTGGTCAGATCGGGTTGCGGGACCTCGGAACCAGCACTGGTTGAACGCATGTTTAATACGCTAAACGCGCGTTCAACCGCACGCAAGGGGTGAGGGCGTCAAGATTTCGTCAAGGCGGGAAGACCCGGCTCGGCCGGGCGCCCGGTGAACGCGACGCTCGGGCGGGGATACCGGTTGCGGGCACAGGCCTCGTCCAGCGCCTCGTCGACGACCTCCCTCAGATCGGCCCGATCGTCGTCCTGCAGGACCAGTTCCGTCAGGATCACCCCGTAGTCGCGCCGGACCTGTTCCATCAGCCCGATCGCGTCGTCGATGGCCCCGGAACCGGCAGAGCAGCGGAAACCGATCAGCCGCAGTTGCGGCTGCTCCATCACCGCACGCAGCGCGTCCTCGATGCTCGAGTTATCCGTGCCGAGTGCCGAGAGGTCGAGCACCGTGTTCTGCCGTGGCTGCTCGTGCACGAACCGGTGGGGAAGATGAAGCGTCATCGGAACCTCCTCGGGGATTCAGTTCCAGATCTACCCCCGACACGCGAGGTCGCGGCCGTTCTTGACGGCACCATGACTCCGCGGGCCGCGATCCTGACGCGGTGTTGGCGCCGCGGGGGTCGCCGTCCCTATGCCGTTGCCTTCTCGACCGCGTCGCGCGTGAGGCCGGCCAGTTTCTCGACATTCTCGGTGGTAGCCGGATAGCCGGCCGAAGTGACCCCGATGACGTACTCGCCGGCGAGCGCGCCGTACCCGATGTGCGTGTCGTCTCCCTGCGTCACGGAACCGGCGAATGCCTTGTCGCCGACGTCGGCCGGCGCCGGTAGCGCCGCGAAACCCGGGACGACTTCACTGTTGTCGATCGCCTGCTCGAATGCGGTCGCGGCCGCGTCGGGGCTGGGATATCGATCGACGGAGACGGTTACCCTTCTGCCGTCGCCCCCTTCGTAGATCACCATTCTCGTCGCGTCGGGGGTGCCGGACGCAGTGGAGTTCTCGCTCGTCGCCGTCTGCTGTTCTATCTCCGGGAAGTACGTCTGTACGACGTCCAATCCCACCAGAGCCTCCTGAGGCAACAGGATCGCCTCGGATGTCGACGCCTCCGGCTGCGATTCGGCATCAGACTGCGTGTCCTGCTGCCCACACCCACCCGCGAACAGGACTCCGGCCAGGATGGTCACGAGGATGGCGAGAGGGGCGCTACTGCCGATCCTTTCCACGCGGTACCGCTCCGCTGATTGCACCATGCTCGATACCCCCTGTTGCTCGGGACAATGCCTCGTCGTGTGGCCAATTGGTAGCTGACCGACCGGAACTCGCACGGCACCAATTCTCGCCGATCCGGATGCCGTGGACAATCACCTCGCTACGTTCGGCCGTTCCGCAAGCTCACCGGGGTCGATGTCAGAACGGGTTGTAGATCCAGACGCCGCGGTAATCGGTGACGGCCGAATACGGCTGTGTGAGTGGCGTCCAGCTCGCACCGTCTGTAACAGATCCTGTCCCACTTCCGAAATGGAGTTGGGGGGCGACAGACGTCTCAATTCTCGCGGTCACGAAGGAATGGAGCGCTCATGAACAAGCAGCTGGGACGACGGGTCTGTGCTGCGGCACTGACTGCTGTCGGACTGGGAACCGCAGTGGCGACCGGAGGAGGCGCTGTCGCGAGTGCTCAGCCCGCGCCACCGACATCGACGACAATGACGTGCTCGAGCGCGAATCCCCTCGTCTGGGCACCGCCGTTCACGTGGACCATCAACGCCGCGTCCGGGGAGTCGCTGCGACCGGGTGGGTCTGCACTGGAGCCGGCAATCCTGCTCAGCGGCGGCAACGAACTTCCGACGCCGCCCGGCGGCCTCATCCCGAGCATCGGCGTCAACTGGTACGGCACGCGGGTGTCGGTCGACTGGCACAACACGACAACCGGCGCGACCGGACACAGCGTCAGCGATGAGGCGGCCTGGCAGCAGAAGCCCGGCATCCCGATCAACCGAACCTGGACGGGAACCGGGACGGTGGCGTTCACCGTCACCGTCCAGACCGGCGCGGGATGGTGGTTCGTCAATTCGCAAAACGCCGTTTGCCAGGGAACGATTTCCGTCGTGCCCGGTCGGTGACATCGGACGTCCCTCGGCTACAGGTCAGGCGAGGGACGTTCACCGTTCGCCTCGGCGAGTTCGGCGAGCCTCTCGACAGAGGCCAGAAGCTTGTCCGACGTGGTGGCCCGGGCCCGCGCGAGGCGTTTCTCGTCGGTCAATCGCGACCATTCGTAGGTATGCGTGACACGGACGTGCGCCTCGTCGACTCGGTCGAGTTCCCAGCGCCACAGATGCCCCGGTGGCTGATCGCCCTGCACCGAGGGCAGCCAGGCAATCAGTTGCCCCTCCGCGAATTCCACCACGTGGTTGTCGCGGATGCCGCCGTTCGTGAGCGTCATGGTGAACACGTCACCGACGGCGCGCACCCGCTGCCCGGCCGCGGCCTCGGCCAGATTGTCGTTGCCGTCCCACCGCGGCTGTTGCGCCGGGTCGGCAATCAGTTCGAAGACCGTCCGCGCCGGGGCCGCGATGATGCGGCTGGCAGTCACGACGGTGGGAATCCCATTCTCCTCGGTCATAACTCGATCAAACCATGACGAGTCGCCAGATCTCGAGCACCATGCCTCGTTGCGCACTCGGCAAGTCGATGTCGATCAGCGGACTCGTGCCGGCCGGCCTCGACGAGACGACACGGCAGTGCGGTTTCATTCGGCTGCACGCTTCGTGCGGGTGGGCGACAGTAGCGTCGCCGATCGGGACAGTCCAGACAACCAGGGAAAGGGCACAACCATGGGCAATTTTCGACGTACGGCAGTGGCGGGAGCCATGATCGCGGGACTGATGACTGCCGGGGCGGCAACGGCGTCCGCCGCTCCGTTCGGCTCCCTCGGCGACGGACCCGACCTCGTGATCACGCAGGCGAACGCCGAGGGTGTCAACGCATGCGCCGTGCGTGTCACGAACGAGGGCGACCGGACCGCCACCGGAGTCACGGTCCACACTCCGCTCGTTTACGAGAGCAGGAACCTCGGCACGCTCGCCCCCGGCGAATCGAAGATCGCCGAATACTTCGATTGCGGATTCTCGGAGCGCATCTTCTACTTCGCGACGACGAGCGGCGAAACGAATTGGGCCGACAACTTCCTGTACATCGAACTCTGAGCGCCGGGGTCGCCGGGAGCGTGGGCCCACGGCCTGGTCAGCTCCCGGAAGCCGCGGATGTCTCCCCTGAATCCGGGCTCCCCCCGTACAAGATCGAGGTCAGAGACCGTATCGGCTGCGCAAACGCATGGCCCATGGTCGCCTGCGACGCGCCAGACGAGGACGTTCCCGACCAGTCACCCGCGTCGAACCTGGCACCACCCTGGTCGAGCCCGGCGGCACAACCCTCTACGGTCCCGCCCCCGCAACCGTCAGCTCCCAGCAGGTCGCCACCATCCACCAGGTCAACTACCCCTTCGAGCCCGACGACGGAGTGATCTCCCACCCACTCGATCCCGAAGTGCCCTGGATGTGGCCTACCACCGAGGCCGACCCACTCGTCCTAGCCTCTACACCGGGCACCGCCTCGCTTGTCCAGACAATACGGCAAATGCCGTTTTCGATCGGTGGAGTAAGACCGGTTCGGGGCGAGGTTCGGAAATTGTCCCGGATGCTGTCCAGGAAGTCGCTGAGGAGGTTCCGCAACGCCGCGGCGTCCGGCCACCGCGATTGTTCGTGACGCGGCGATGCGTGACCGAGATGCTGCGAGGAATCGGTGATTGTTCGCTCAAAGGCTCCGATCATGCGCGATATCCTTGGAGGACTCTGCAGAGGTGATTGAGGTGGCAGGTACGTTCGGGCGTTACGTGATAGATATGCCGACGGAGTGAACCATGCCGCCGGCTGAGAACGATCCGTTATCGACCCAACGCGACGAAGTGCACGTCGTCGCTACGGAGCTCCGAGACGCCGGATTCGACGACCCCCGAGAGATCGGCCGCGGCGGGTTCGGTGTCGTGTTCCGGTGCCGGCAGCGTTCCCTCGATCGCACGATTGCCGTGAAGGTGATGACCTCGGAACTGGACGACGAGAACCGCGCCCGGTTTTTCCGGGAACAGCGGGCGATGGGACGACTCACCGGCAACCCCAACATCGTGAACGTGCTGCAGGTGGGCACCACGGGAAGTGGGCGGCCGTACCTGGTGATGCAATTCCATGCCCAGGGCTCACTGCAAGCATGGATTAGCCGTCAGGGTTCACTTCCACTGGACGAGGCTCTCCGGATCGGGATACGTATCGCCGGAGCATTGGAGAGCGCCCACCGCCTCGGGATCATTCACCGCGACGTCAAACCTGCGAACATCCTGCTCACCGACTATGCCGAGCCTGCATTAACCGATTTCGGCATTGCACATATACCTGGCGGATTCACCACCACCAAGCGTGTAATCACCGGATCGCCCGCCTTCACCGCACCTGAAGTGTTGCGGGGGGACGAGCCGAGCGCGGCGTCCGACATATACGGTCTCGGCGCCACCGTATTCTGCGCCCTCACTGGTCATGCCGCATTCGAACGTCGCAGCGGAGAGAACATGATCGCGCAGTTTCTGCGGGTCACGACCGATCCGGTCCCAGACCCACGGATCGCCGGAATCCCCGATGACGTCAGCACCATTATCGAACGTGCAATGTCTGCCGAGCCACACCAGCGCCAGCCCACTGCTGCTGCGTTCGGTGACGAACTTCGGGGCATCCAGGCACGCTACGGATTTCCGATGGATGTGATGGCGGTCCGCGTCGAAGCGGGAGGTGGGTCCGCCGGGTCGCACGCCGGCACGAGAGAGCATCGATCGCACTCCATGCCCGGTGTCGGCAAGTCCGCGCAGGGTGATCTTCCTCTGGAGTTGACCAGCTTCGTCGGTCGTCGTCACGAACTCGCTCAGGCACGACGACTGCTCGGGGTGTCGCGCCTTGTCACCCTCACCGGTATCGGTGGGGTCGGCAAGACTCGGCTGGCGCTGCGTGTGGCGGCGAAGGTACAGGCAGCGTTCACTGACGGTGTGCGGATCGTCAAGCTCGGTGCCGTCGAGGACGACTCGCTCGTCGTGGTCGTCGTCGCATCCGAACTCGGGCTACGCAATCAGACGGCGCGACCGCTCATCGAGATTCTTCAAGAGTTTCTGGGCTCGCAGAAGTTGCTTTTGGTGCTCGATAATTGTGAGCAAGTGCTGGAGAAGACGGCAGAAGTCGTCGACCAACTTTTGCACTTCTGTCCCAACCTCTATGTCCTCACCACCAGCCGCGAGCCACTGGGAATCAGCGGGGAAGCCGTTCTTCGCGTTCCACCACTCAGCGTCCCCATCGACAGCCGCCCGACGACACCGGAAGGCCTTCCCCAGTTCGACGCCGTAAGGCTGTTCGCCGACCGGGCCGCTGCTGCCGTTCCCACCTTCGCTCTGACCGAAGACAACACGAGCACGATCGCGCAGATCTGCCGGCAACTGGACGGTCTGCCCCTACCGATCGAGTTGGCGGCCGCACGATTGCGGGCGATGTCCCCCGAGCAGATTCGGGATCGGCTGAGGGACCGCTACGAAGTGTTGTCCCGCGGGCACTGGGCCGGACCGCCGAGACAGCGAACGATGCGATTGTGTATCGACTGGAGCTACGAGCTGTGCTCACCGCAGGAACGACTCGTGTGGTCCCGGTTGTCGGTGTTCGCGGGTCACTTCGAACTCACCGCGGCCGAGACTATCTGCAGCCGCGACATCTCGTCCGACGAGTTCCTGGACACGCTTACCTCTCTGGTGGACAAGTCGATCCTGATGCGGGAAGAGGTAGGCCGGGATGTGCGATTCCGGATGCTCGAGATCCTGCGCGTCTACGGCAAAGAGAAGGCGCAGGCGTCGGGCGAACTTCAGCAACTGCGCCGTGAGCATCGAGAATGGTGTCGGCAGCTGTCCGCTGGCGCGGCAGCCGATTGGATCAGCCCCCGTCAACTCGAGTGGATCACGCAACTGACCCGTGAGCAGTCGAACCTACGTGAGGCAATGGAGTTTTCCGTGGGCGACGCCCCCGAAAAGGGTCTCGATATCGCCTCTTCTCTATTCGCGTTCTGGTTCTCCCACAGCCTGTTCAACGAGGGCAGATACTGGCTCGACCGTCTACTGGCGTGCGAGACAGGGCAGTATCCCGCCACCAGGATCAAAGCGCTCTACGCTGCGAGCTCGCTCGCCGCGGTACAGCGAGACTTCGACACTGCGTCGACCGTATTGGAGGAGGCACGCTCGCTGGCCGAGGAAACGACAAACCCCGTTGCCGACATTTTTCTCGCCCGCGCCGAAGGCGTGGTCGGAGTCTACAAGGGCGACCTCACGCCTGCGTGCGCCGAACTCGAAAAGGCGCGCGCCGCATTGTCCACCGATCATGATCTCACACAACATGTTTGGATCCTCGTGATGCTAGGTGTGGGTTACGATCTACTCGGAGAGTCTAATCAGGCGATCGCGTGTTTCAACGATGCTCTTTCCATTACGGAAGCTCACGACGAGACCATGTACCGGTCGTACACCCTGTGGGCGATGGGCGTGGCCATCATTCGCCGAGGCGAGTTGGAACTGGCGAGCAGACTTCTGAAAGAAGCGTTGGTACTGGTTCGACGTGTGGACGACCGCTTGGCCGCGGCGGTGTGCCTCGAGGCGCTCGCGTGGACAGCGGGCGAGGAGCGACAGTTTCAACGATCCGCCACACTTTTGGGCGCCGCGGAGAACTTCGCGCATTCCGTCGGGAGTAGCCCACTGCTGTTCACCGCCCTCAACGAGCAACACGATCGATGTGTGACCGACGCCTCTCGCGAACTCGGCTCCAGCACCTTCAGCGCAGCTCGTAGCAAGGGCAGCCAGTTCGACGCGGATGGCGCAATCACCTACGCGCTCGAGGAGGAGGCTGTGGAGTCAACGCAACAACCGCACTCGTCACAATCCGGCCAGCCGTCTGTCCGGTTGACCAAACGTGAACGCGAAGTCGCTGCGCTCGTCGCCGAAGGGCTAACCAATCGCCAGATCGCGACCAGACTGACCATATCGCCGCGGACCGCACAGGGTCATGTGGAACACCTCCTCACCAAACTCGGATTCAACTCGCGCGCCCAGATCGCGGCATGGTTCGTGACCGAGAACGCGTGAGCGTGTTGTAGGGGGAAGGTTCGGTCTCCGCCCCCGAGGTCGCCCATGACGACGAGGCTGGCACCGGAAGCGTTCCTCGTCGCAGCATCACGCGGATGGTGCGACGAACTGGATCCAAGTCTCACCAGCGCCTCGTAGCCCACGAAGGCGGCCATTGCGTGACTATTCGAGAGACCGTCTCGAGTCACTCGACGAGCGACCGCGAGTGGGTTGACCGCGTACACCTGGTATCCGGCCGCCGTCAGCGCCTGCACCCGCAGGCCGCGGTCGGTTTCGAAGCCGACCACGACCTGCCCTGTCTCTTCGGGACGGGTGGCTACCAGTTCGTGCAGTTCACGGCTGCCGGCCAGCCCTTCCGGCAGCCGAACGCGACGACGGCCGCCGGTCGACGTCATCCATCAGGTGAACGTCGTGATGGTCTTCGCCCAGTCGTCTCCGACGAAGATCATCGATCGCCCCTTTCAGTTCTCCTAGGATGGGTGAAAGCTGTTCGAGCCCAGAGGCACCCGGCGACAACCTAACGGATCAATGCTCACACGACACCACACCCCATCAGCGCTACAGGCGACCTCACCGACCGGCCAGGGCACGATCCAACCCTGGCAATCGACGCTCACTCCGGGCGCAAACAGTGCTCACCGGCCGGCGGCTCAGTGATCACCTTTCCCGGGACAATCCGTGACCTGTCGAAGGCTCGTTGATCGACTTCCATCAGGTGCGCTGAACAGCACCGGATCGGCGATGAACGCGTCGTGTTGGCGATCTGTTGGCGATCCCAACCTCGCATCCTGGTGGCGCGTTCATTCAGCTCAGGCGAATGGATAGTTCTAGCGTGCCGTCAAGGCACTAAGCTGACCTCGGCAGCCGGTTCGTCGGATACGTCAGCTTGTTGTAGCCCTGCAGGTGTCCGGTCAGGATATGCGACCTCGCCAATGACTGCGCGATCCAGTTTCGCCTCCAGGCCTTCATCGACTCGCCCGTCACGCAGCCCGATGGTCTTCTCGACCACGAAGACCACGAGAAGCGCCGACGCGAGACCGAACGCCAGGAAAACGATAACTCCGTACAATTGATGTCCGATGTTGATCGAGGCGTGCTGGAAGGCATACTCACCCTGGGTAATTCCAAAGTAGCCACCCTGCTTGACGCCACCTGCCAACACCGCGGTCATCAAAGCGCTGTAGATGCCCGGGCCCAGCGTAAGTGGTACAACTTTGACGTCGTCCAGCCGGAGCCTGATCATCAGTTTGTAACCGCCGAGCAGGATGAAGGGCGCAAACACGGCGGTCAGACCTGCCTGCCAGGGCTTGACGACGTCGATCAGCCCCGACACCGAAATCCAGCCGGCCACCGGTGACACCAAGAAGAAGTACGGGTGTTTCCCTATCTTCCAGACCAGCAGGCCGCCGATCGCCGAGGCCGCGAATGCCATCATGAGATTCGTGACAATCAGCCCCATGCCGCTCTCGTTGAGGGTGATCCCGAAGTATCCCGATCCGGGTACCAGGTACCCGTTGGTAAGCGCGTAGCCGCAGATTCCGGCAAGGAAGAGTACCATTCCGACCACTACGTACAACATGTTGTGCGGAATCGCAGGCTCGGTCGTGGTGCCGTCGAAAACACCCACCCTTGGCCTGGCTCGCCACACCAATATGAACGCCCAACACCCAAGCAATATATAGAAGAATGCACCGCCGAAGTCGTGGGTACCGGCGTTGGACAGCGGCCCGACAGAGCCGTAGACCAGGTACCCAGCGACCGGGATGACTACAGCCCCGAAGAGTAATGCGATCAACGCCAAGGAACTTGTTTTGACCCGTTCGATCACAGACCCGGCCAACAGCGCCGCGAAGAAGGCGGCGAAGAGAATGAAGAGCGCGTAAAAGGCCTGGAAGGAGTCAGCATTCGGCACGACCGCTGGGTCGAGATCCTGGGGTAGGGTGTTGATGCCCGTTCCTCCGAGCCACCACGACTTGATCGCCTGGCCGAGCGGATTTGCAACACCGAAAGCCTGGTTGAACTGCGTGACCCAGATGGCGAATCCGATCAGTGACATACCCGCCGCAGCAACGAATGCAGCGACAAGCTTTTGCGTCAACGTGTGCATCACGTTTCCTGCACGACTGAGGCCTGCGTCGAATAGAAGTATCCCGGCTATGGCCAGCAAGATGGCGATCAGCCCGATAATGTAGACCACCGTCGGAAACTGCGCCGCCATAGAAACTTGATCAAGGTACATTGGCATCCTTCTACCTGAGAGTGGAGCGGTAAGACGCGGTTGCCTCGTGATTCCATAAGAGATTCCTTGCCAAAGGAACCATCTATACGAATCAGGCCAGCCCTGTACGGCGTGCCGCTCAAATTTCTCACGATGTGTGAGACGTTTCTGAGTCTGTTCCCCCACTGGATGCGCGGTGACCTCGAGTGCAACGATTACCGCGCAACTTCGTTTGATCTTGGATAGAGCGATTTTTCGAGTGAGTTTCGTCCTCGACCTTAGAGATCTGTTTCGATGACGACTGCGGAGTTCATGTCGCGTTCCCACTGGCTCGCCGCATAGTGCTCACCATCGTGTGACGACCAGCTTCTGATCGGTGAAGAAAT
>NZ_JASHKU010000220.1:0-206 GCF_030056875.1 Rhodococcus sp. IEGM 1351
CGTGTTTGTAATGTCACCGGTGACGAGGTTTTGGTCGGAGTGACACAGTCCGTAGGCCATGACCTTGATCCGCTCCTCGCCGGGACCGGGCTCCGAGAGGACGAGGTCGTCGACCTCCAACTTGCCGCCCACTTCGTGAATCACCGCAACGCGTGCCGTCGTACTCATCGTTCTCCTTAGAATCTCACACTGACACAGAGTCTTAC
>NZ_JASHKU010000221.1:0-204 GCF_030056875.1 Rhodococcus sp. IEGM 1351
GTTGGGCGAGCATTGTGAATGCGGGGATTCCGCTGTGTGCGGCGTCGTCGATCCAGGCCCGTAGATGTCGTTTGGCACGTGAGGGTTTGACGGTGCGGAACAAATCCCGCATTTGCTCTTTCAGTCTCCATGCGTGCCCGACCTGCTGGTCCTGATCTGTGAGGGTGTCGAGAAGGGCGCGGCGCTGGTCGGTGAGTCGTTCGG
>NZ_JASHKU010000022.1:0-143647 GCF_030056875.1 Rhodococcus sp. IEGM 1351
AGAGCACCTTCGCGACCTGCAGACCGCCGACCTCAACACGCTCAGTCATGAAATGACTCACCTTCCCCACTTGGCAAACTTCCACGATGCGAAAACACAGTTTCGTATCTTGACATCAAGAAAACCGTGTCCATCGAGTTCTGTCAATAGCGGACGGGCGTACGGTTACAGCGTCACATCCGATCAGTGGTCTTCCTCGCCGATCCTGTGGACGTGGATCAGGTTGGTCGAGCCGACGGTGCCCGGAGGCGATCCCGCGACGATGACGACGAGGTCGCCCCGCCGGTATCGGCCCAGGCCGAGGAGCGCGTGGTCGACCTGATGGATCATCTGGTCGGTCGACTCGACGGGGTCGACGAGGAACGTCTCGGTCCCCCACGTCAGCGCGAGCTGAGCGCGCACCGCCGGGAGCGGGGTGAACGCCAGCAACGGCAGCGGAGTGTGCAGCCGCGCGAGCCGGCGCACGGTGTCCCCGGACTGGGTGAACGCGACGAGCGCCGCCGCACCCAATCGTTCCCCGATGTCGCGTGCCGCGTAGGACAGGACTCCGCCCTTCGTGCGGGGCACGTGCGCCAGCGGCGGAACGTGCGTGGACTTCTCCTCCACCGCGCTGATGATGCGGCCCATGGTGCGGACCGTCTCCATCACGTGCTTCCCGACCGACGTCTCACCGGACAGCATCACCGCGTCCGCACCGTCGAGGACGGCGTTCGCGACGTCGGACGCCTCGGCGCGGGTGGGCCGAGAGTTCTCGATCATCGACTCGAGCATCTGGGTGGCCACGATGACCGGCTTCGCATTCTCGCGGGCGATCTGGATGGCCCGTTTCTGCGCGAGCGGTACCTGTTCGAGGGGAAGTTCGACACCCAGATCGCCGCGGGCGACCATCACCGCGTCGAACGCCAGCACGATGGCCTCGAGGTTGTCGATCGCCTCCGGTTTCTCGAGCTTCGCGATCACCGGAACCCTGCGGCCGACCCGATCCATCACGGCATGGACGAGTTCGATGTCGGCCGCCGATCGCACGAACGACAGGGCGATGAGGTCGACACCGAGACGCAGTGCGAACTCGAGATCGGCGATGTCCTTGCCCGACAGCGCCGGGACCGACACGTTCATCCCCGGCAACGACACACCCTTGTTGTTGCTGACCGGACCGCCCTCGGTGACCCGGCACACCACGTCGTTGCCGTCGACGTCCGTGACGACCAGTCCGATCTTGCCGTCGTCGACGAGCAACCGGTCACCGGGCTCGGCGTCCTCCGCCAACTGCTTGTAGGTGGTCGACACACGGTCGTGGGTGCCGTCGCACTCGTCGACGGTGATCCGCACGACGTCGCCGTCCGACCAGACGACGCTGCCTTCGGCGAAGCGCCCCAACCTGATCTTCGGGCCCTGGAGGTCGGCGAGAACACCCACCGCCCGGCCGGTGTGTTCGGACGCGTCCCGCACCCGGCGGTAGTTCTCCTCGTGATCGGAATGTTCGCCATGGCTGAAGTTGAGCCGTGCGATGTCCATTCCGCAGTCGACGAGTTCGCGTATGCGGTCGCCCGTTGCCGTTGCGGGCCCGAGGGTACACACGATCTTCGCGCGCCTCGCCGACGCGGGCGCCTCCCGGCCGGGCGTGACGAGGTATTCGGACACTGTTGCTGTCATAGGATTTTCGATTCCGTTCTAGGCGCTGCCGGTGTCGGCGTAGGAGACGGCCGCGGCGCGGACGTCGTCGATGCGGTACCGGTTGGCGGCCTCGACGGCCTTGGAGCGGTCGAGGGTGCCTTCGCCGGCGAGGGCGGACAGCACGGCGACGACGATGGATTCGGCGTCGACGTTGAAGTACCGGCGGGCGGCGGGGCGGGTGTCGGAGAAGCCGAACCCGTCGGTGCCGAGGGTGGTGTACGAGCCGGGGACCCACTGGCGGATCTGGTCGGCGACCGCGCGCATCCAGTCCGAGGCCGCCACGAACGGGCCGGCGGCGTCGGACAGGGCCTGCGTGACGTACGGCAGCGGGGCGTCGGTGCCGGGGTCGCGCAGGGCCTGCTTCTCCGATTCGATGCCGTCGCGGCGCAGTTCACCCCAGGAGGTGACCGACCACACGTCGGCGGCCACACCCCACTCGTCGGCGAGCAGCTGCTGGGCCCGCAGCCCCTCGGGCATGGTGACACCGGAGACCAGGATCTGCGCCTTCGGGCCCGATGCCTGCGACTTTTTGAACAGGTACATGCCCTTGAGCAGGCCCTCGACGTTGAGGTCGGCGGGTTCGGCGGGCTGGGAGTAGGGCTCGTTGTAGAGGGTGATGTAGTAGAAGATGTCCTCCCCACCGAACCCAGGCTTCAGCGTTCCATCGGCCGCCGGTGTGCCGCCGTACATGCGGCGCAGCCCGTCCTTGACGATGTGCGCGATCTCGTAGGAGAACGCCGGGTCGTAGGCGACGGCGGCCGGGTTGGTCGAGGCCAGCAGCAGCGAGTGCCCGTCGGCGTGCTGGAGGCCTTCGCCGGTGAGGGTGGTGCGGCCGGCGGTGGCGCCGAGCACGAAGCCGCGGGCCATCTGATCCGCGGCGGCCCACAGGCCGTCGCCGGTGCGTTGGAACCCGAACATCGAGTAGAAGATGTACAGCGGGATCATCGGCTCACCGTGGGTGGCATACGAGGTGCCGACGGCGGTGAACGAGGCGGTCGAGCCGGCCTCGTTGATGCCCTCGTGCAGGATCTGCCCGATCTCCGATTCCTTGTAGGCGAGCATCAGGTCCGCATCGACGGCGGTGTACAGCTGGCCGTTGCGGTTGTAGATCTTGAGCGAGGGGAACCAGGAGTCCATCCCGAAGGTGCGGGCCTCGTCCGGGATGATCGGCACGATCCGCTTGCCGATCTCCTTGTCCCGCAACAATTCCTTCATGATCCGCACCAACGCCATGGTGGTCGCGACCTGCTGCTTGCCGGAGCCCTTGCGGACCACGTCGTAGGTCGAGTCCGCCGGCTGCGGCAACGGCGCCGGGCTGGTGCGGCGCTGCGGCAGGAACCCACCCAACGCGCGGCGCCGGTCGAGCATGTACTGGATTTCCGGGGCATCGGGGCCGGGGTGGTAGTACGGCGGCATCTTCGGGTCCTTCTCCAACTCTTCGTCGGAGATCGGGATGCGCTGCAGGTCCCGGAAATTCTTCAGATCATCGAGGGTCAGCTTCTTCATCTGGTGGGTGGCGTTGCGGCCCTCGAAGTGCTTGCCCAGGGTGTAGCCCTTGATGGTGTGCGCCAGGATCACCGTCGGCTGCCCCTTGTGCGCCATCGCCGCCGCATACGCGGCGTAGATCTTGCGGTAATCGTGGCCGCCGCGCTTGAGGTTCCAGATGTCCTGATCGGACAGGTTCGCGACCAGTTCCTTCGTCCGCGGATCCCGGCCGAAGAAGTGCTCCCGCACGTACCCGCCGTCGTTGGCCTTGTAGGTCTGGTAGTCGCCGTCCGGGGTGACGTTCATCAGGCTGACCAGGGCGCCGTCGCGGTCCGCGTGCAACAACGCGTCCCACTCGCGGCCCCAGACCACCTTGATCACGTTCCAGCCGGCGCCGCGGAAGAACGACTCCAACTCCTGGATGATCTTGCCGTTGCCGCGGACCGGGCCGTCGAGGCGCTGCAGGTTGCAGTTCACCACAAAGGTGAGGTTGTCGAGGCCCTCGGTGGCCGCCACATGCGCCAGACCCCGCGATTCGGGTTCGTCCATCTCGCCGTCACCCAGAAACGCCCACACGTGCTGGTCGGAGGTGTCCTTGATGCCGCGGTCGTGCAGGTAGTGGTTGAACCTGGCCTGGTAGATCGCGTTCATCGGGCCCAGACCCATGGACACGGTCGGGAATTCCCAGAAGTCCGGCAGCAGCCGCGGGTGCGGGTACGACGGCAACCCGCCGCCCTCGTCGGCGTGCGAGTGTTCCTGCCGGAACCCGTCCATCCGCTCCGCCGGGATCCGCCCCTCCAAGAAGGCGCGGGCGTAGATGCCCGGCGAGGCATGCCCCTGAATGAAGATCTGATCCCCACCACCGGGATGATCCTTGCCGCGGAAGAAGTGGTTGAACCCCACCTCGTACAGCGCCGCCGACGACGCATACGTCGAAATGTGGCCACCGACCCCGACCCCCGGCCGCTGCGCCCGGGTCACCATCACCGCCGCGTTCCACCGGATGAACGCCCGGTACCGGCGCTCGGTCTCCTCGTCACCCGGGAACCACGGCTCGTTCTCCGTCGGGATGGTGTTCACATAATCGGTCGACGTCAACGCCGGCAGGGCGACGTGCTTCTCCCCGGCCCGCTCGAGCATCCGCAACATCAGATACCGGGCACGGGTCGGTCCGGACCGGTCCAACAGTCCGTCGAACGATTCCAACCACTCCGTGGTCTCGTCCGGGTCGATATCCGGCAGGTAAGACGCAACACCCTCACGGATGACGCGAACCGAGCCGGCGCGGCCGGTGTCTACGGAGGTCGTGGTCTGTTCGAGCAAAGGGATACTCCATCGTTGCGGGCGCGGGAGAGGGCGCCGTAGTGGCCGTCCGGGGTGAGGACGAAGCTGTACAACTCACTGCACAGGTGACTACCGCGGTTTCGCGAGCGGCCATCCCGTGATCTGCTTGGGACGCGGGGGCGCGTAGGTGCGCACCTTCGAAGTCGAGAGACCCAACCCTACAAGAGATTCCGCTAACTTGACAGCCGCACTGACGCCGTCGACCACCGGAACGCCGGTGCGATCCCGGATTCGGTCGTCGAGGCCGGCCATTCCACCGCAACCGAGGCAGATCACCTCGGCCTTGTCTTCGCGCACAGCAGCTTCGGCCTCGTCGACGATCGCCTCGATCGTGCGCTCGGGGTCGGATTCCAGCGCGAGGACGGGCAGACCGCTCGCGCGTACACTCGCGCACTTGACGTCGAGGCCCGCGAGCCGGAGCCGGTCTTCGATGAGCGGTACGGTGCGGTCGAGCGTGGTGACCACGGAGTACTTGTGCCCCAGCATCATTGCGATACTTGCGGACGCCTCGGTGATGTCGACGACGGGTACGTCGAGCAACTCCTGCAGGCCTTCCCGGCCGTGTTCGCCGTATCCGGCCTGGATCACCGCGTCGTACGGTTCCGGGTACGACCGCACCCGGTCCATCACCGCGATCGCGGCGAGGTAGCTCTCGAAGTTTCCTTCCACGGATTCCGCACCGATCTCCGGTGTGAGCCCGACGATCTCGGTACCGGGTGCCGCGGCGGCCTCGGCCTGTTTGGCGATGGCGTCCGTGATGGACGTGGTGGTGTTGACGTTGACGACGAGAATGCGCATCGAAAGCTCCTGTCAGTGGTCGCCGTGGCCGCTGTCCACGGCGATGGACTCGCCGGACACGTCCACGTACTGCCGGGTGCGGTCGCCGACGACCGCGTAGATTGCCGCCGCCAGGCCGGCGCCGATGAACCAGGAGAACGGGGCGACGAGATGGAAGGCGGGGACGATCGCGAACAGGGTGCTGACGAGGGCGGCGGGAACGAGGGCATAGATCGCCCGCAGGTTGAATCCCTTGCGGTAGTAGTAGGGTCCGGTCGGGCTGTCCGAGTAGAGGGCGGGTACGTCGACCTTCGTGCGGCGGATGAACCAGTAGTCGACGAAGATGATGCCGAACAGCGGGCCGAGGACGGCGCCGAGGCCGCCGAGGAAGTAGTTGATCACCACGGGGCTGTCGTAGAGGTTCCAGGGCAGCAGGACCACGCCGATGCAGGCGCTGATGATGCCGGCCTTGCGGAAGCTGATCTTCTCGGGTGCGAGGTTCGACAGCACGTACGACGGTGCGACGAAGTTCGCCATGACGTTGACGGCCATCGTCACGATCACGAGGGCGAGGCAGGCCAGCGACAGGAACAGGGTGTTCGGGATCGCCGCGACGATGTCGGTGGGGCTGTCGATGATGGTGCCGTCGATCTGGAACTGGGCGCCGCACAGAATGAACGCGATGACGGCGAACGCGAGGACGTTGACGAACAGTCCCCAGAAGTTGCCGCGCACTACGGCGGTCTTCGACGGGGAGCGCCGCGAGAAGTCGCAGAAGTTGAGGATCAGGGTGCCGTAGATCGACATCCAGAGGGCCGCGCCTGCGAAGACCTGCCGCCACATCTCCCCGCCCGAGGCGGGCTGATCGGACGTCCACGCGATGGAGAAGTCGGTGCGGAACAGCATCCACAGGGCGAGCGAGCCGACCGTGACCAGGATCAGCGGGCCGGCCAGGCTCTCGAATCGGCGCACGGCCTCCATCCCGTAGACGAGGACGACGATCTGGATCGCCCAGATCCCGATGAAGCAGATCCATCCGAGGCTGGAGAGTCCGAGGATCGAGTTCTGGTCGAAGCGGTCGAGCGACGGCGCCACGGCGACGAGGAAGATCCGGAAGACTATCGACGCGAGGTAGGTCTGGATTCCGAACCAGACGATCGCGATGACCGCGCGGACGATGGCGGGAATCTGGGCGCCGCGGATTCCGAAACTGATCCGGCTCACCACGGGGAAGGGCACGCCCGTCTTCTGTCCCATGAAGCCGGCGTAGGTCATCGCGACGCAGACGATGACCGCTCCGATCATGAGCGACAGGATCATGTGGCCGCCACCCAGTCCGAGCGCGAACAGGCCGATGGCGAACGAGTAGTTCGCGATGTTGTGGACGTCGTTGGTCCACAACGTGAAGATGCTGTAGCTACCCCAGCGGCGACCCGAGGCCTTCGTGGGTGCCAGGTCCAGGTTGTAGAGTGTGGTACTCGTCTTGGTCGCTGTCGGCGTCGGCGTCGGCGTCGGCGTCGCGACGGTAGCGGTGTGCCGCGAGACTGTGTCGTCTATGAGCATGTGCCTGTCCTTGCGTGGCGGCGAACGAACTTCCGTATCACGGAAAGCTTGTTCCATTGTCCCTCCAAGTGTGAGCCAGGCAACAGTGACCGGTCAATGATTTCCGCAGGATATATCTTGGTTCCGTACCACCCGGAACACGACAAACCCGCTGTAGCACTGGATCTTTCGGATCCAGCCCCATGCAAGGGTGCGGCGGCGTCAGGCCAGACCGCGGCTGAGCAGCCGGCCCCGGGGGGCCTCGTCGAGGTCGATCCGCTTGCCGGCCAGCCAGGTACTGCGCACGACGCCGGCGAGGGCACGCCGGTCGTAGGCGGAGACGGGATTCTTGTGCTGCAGGGCGGCCGCGTCGACGACGAACGCCTCCTCGGGCGCGAACACGGCGAAATCCGCCGCATACCCCAGCGCGATGTGCCCTTTCGTGTTCAGCCCGACCTGTTCGGCGGGGTTCTCCGCCATCCACCGGACCACGTCGTTCAGGCTGTGCCCGCGACGTTTGGCCTCCGACCACACCGCGGACAGTGACACCTGCAGCGAGGCGATGCCGCCCCACGCCACACCGAAGTCGCCGATGTCGAATCTCTTGAGGTCGACCGTGCACGGGGAGTGATCGGTGACGACGCAGTCGATCACGCCCTCGGCCAGTCCCTGCCACAGCAGCTCACGGTTCCCGGCCTCGCGGATCGGCGGGCAGCACTTGAATTGCGTTGCTCCCGAGGGAATCTCCTCCGACACGAACGACAGATAGTGCGGGCACGTCTCCACGGTGAGCTTCACGCCGTCCTTGCGTGCCGACGCGATCATCGGCAACGCGTCGGAGCTCGACAGGTGCAGAATGTGCACCCGGCACCCGGTCCACCGCGCCAGCTCGATAACCTCCGCGATGGCGAGATTCTCGGCGCCCCGCGGCCGCGAGTCGAGGAAGTCCGCATAGTTCTCGCCGCCGGGTGACGTCGCGCGGTCGATGGCGTGCGCATCTTCCGCGTGCACGATCATCATCGCCCCGAACCCGGCGATCTCCTTCAGCGCCAGTTCGAGCTCGGCCGGATCCAGCGGCGGAAACTCGTCGACGCCGGAGTGCAGAAGGAAGCACTTGAACCCGAACACGCCCGCGTCGTGCAGTGCCCGCAGGTCCGGGACGTTGCCGGGCACTGCGCCGCCCCAGAACCCGACGTCGACGTACGCCTGATCGGCGGCGACCCGGCGTTTCACGTCCAGTGCCAGGGCGTCGACGGTCGGTGGGATGCTGTTGAGCGGCATGTCGACGATCGTGGTCACTCCACCGGCGGCTGCGGCCCGGGTCGCGCTCGCGAACCCCTCCCACTCGGTGCGGCCCGGTTCATTGACGTGCACGTGCGTGTCCACGAGACCGGGGATCAGCACCTCGTCGTCGCCCAGCTCGACCACCACCTCGGCGTCGAGCTGAGCGCCGATCGGTTCGATGACGACGATCCGGCCGTCCCGCACACCCACGCAGCGGGCGACCTCTCCCGCCGCGGTGATCACCCGCGGGGCACGGAACAGCAGGTCGAGCCGGTCAGACATCGTCTTCACGACCTGCGCCGGCGACGCCGCGCACCGCCGCCGCCACGGCCGGGGCGACTGCGGCATCGAACACGCTCGGCACGATGTACGTGGGGTTGAGTTCCGACGGAGACACCGAATCGGAGATCGCGCGGGCGGCCGCGATGAGCATGTCGTCGGTGATCTCGACGGCGTGCGCGTCGAGCAGGCCCCGGAACACGCCCGGGAACGCGAGCACGTTGTTGATCTGGTTCGGGAAGTCCGACCGGCCGGTCGCGACGACCGCCGCGTGCCTGCCGGCCGCGACCGGGTCGACCTCGGGCACCGGGTTGGCCAGTGCGAACACGACCGACCGCTCCGCCATCGTCTCGATGTCGCTGCCGGTCAGGATGTCCGGGGCAGAGACACCGATGAACACGTCCGCGCCGACCAGTGCGTCCCGCAGCGATCCGGACCGCGCTTCCGGGTTGGTGTTGTTCGCGATCCAGGAACGGAACGAGTCGGACGTGTCGTCCGGCGAGAGGATTCCGTTCCGCCCGCACGCCACGATGTTCGTCGCACCCTGCGCGACCAGCAGTCGGATGATCGCGTGTCCGGCGGCGCCGACACCCGAGACCACGATCTTCACCGTGTCGAGGCTCTTCTCGACCACCCGCAGGGCGTTGGTCAGTGCGGCGAGAACCACGATGGCGGTGCCGTGCTGATCGTCGTGGAACACCGGGATGTCCAGCATCTCGCGGAGCCGTGCCTCGATCTCGAAGCAGCGCGGGGCGGAGATGTCCTCGAGGTTGATTCCGCCGTACACCGGAGCGAGGGCCCGGACGATCTCGACGATCGCGTCCGTGTCCTGGGTGTCCAGGCAGACCGGCCACGCGTCGACGTCCGCGAACTGCTTGAACAGGGCCGCCTTGCCCTCCATCACGGGTATCGACGCGGCGGCGCCGATGTTGCCCAAACCCAGCACGGCCGAGCCGTCGGTGACGACCGCGACGGTGTTGCGCTTGATCGTCAGCCGCCGCACGTCCTCGGGGTTCTCCGCGATCGCGGTGCAGACCCGGGCGACGCCGGGTGTGTACGCGCGGGACAGGTCGTCGCGGTGCTTGAGCGGAACCTTCGGCACCACTTCGAGTTTCCCGCCGAGATGGAGCAGGAACGTGCGGTCACTGACCTTGCCGACCACGACGCCGGGCACGTCGGCGATCGCGGACGCGATCTGCTCGGCATGTTCGACGTCGGAGGCGTCGCACGTCACGTCGATGACCATGTGGTCGGGGTGGCTCTCCACCACGTCCAGCGCGGTCATGGCGCCCTTCACGGAGGCCACCGCCCCCGCGAGAGTCGAGGTGGTGCCTGCGCCGACCGGGGCCGTGACGCGAACGGTGATGGAGTAACCGGGACTGGGATTGGGCATGCGTGTTTCCTCGGGTTCGTCAGGTAGGGGCTCGGACTAGCGCGGCGCCTGGTCGGCGACGAGCGCTTGATGGCTCTGGGGAAGGGCTTCCCACCAGGTGCGGCGCGTCTCCGACAGCGCGGTCGCGTCGAGGTCGCCGAACAGCCGCAGCCGGGACAGGCCGCCGTCGGGGTAGACGTCGAGTCGCAGGTGCGTCGCCGCATCGGTGGCGTCCAGAACGAAGCGGTGCCTCGTGTCGGGCTGCACGGCTGTGCGGGACAGCAGTTCGGTCCACGCGCTCTCGTCCGCGATGTCGGCGGTCCGCGCGTCGGCGGTGCTCAGCCGCACCCAGCCGGGCGCATTCCCCACGTAGTAGCTGGTGTCGATCTCGACGTGCCGGGGAATGCCGGCCGCGGCCAGCGAGAACACCGCGAAGTCGTTTCCGCCGCCACGACGCCGGGAGTTCTCCCAGCCCTCCCCCATGTTCCGCGCCCGCCCGGGAAGGATGATGTTCGCGGGCGACGCGTAGAACGCGTCGGAGCAGCCGACGAGGCGTCCGCCGTTCTCCGCGGCCAGCAGGTCCACCGTCCCGTCGAGGAACCGGGGGTCGGGCACGACCTCACCGTGCACACGCAACCGCGCGACGCCGCCGTCGGGGTAGATCGACAGCCGCACGTGTGTCCACCGGTGCCGGTCGGCGACGGCGTAGGCGTTCGCGGCATCACCCTCGGCCGGGGACTTCTCGACGATGGTCTGCCAATCCGCCTTCATGACCTCCTCGATGGACGGGTAGCCCTCGATCGACGCCGCCTCGATGGAGATGAAGGGCGGGTAGTTGCCCTTGAAGTGCGCGGTGTCCACGACGATCCCGTGGATGACGCCCGCGGCCCCGAGTCGGACGATCGCGTAGTCGTGGCCGTCGTCGCGGCGGCGGCGGGTCTCCCACCCGTCGTACACCTTGCCCTTGTGCCCGAAATCGGACGGGTCGAAGAACGGCGCCTCCGCCTTGATGAGGTTCTCACGCTGGGCGAACAGTTCGTCGTTGGCCGCGGATACGCTTCCGCCGAGGGCGCGTGAGGCGAGGTCGGGTAGTGCGGTGAAGTCGGGTGACGTCATGATTCTCCTCGTGTGCTGAGTGGTGCGAGTTCGGCAGTCGATGCCGCGATCGTGCAGCCGATCCGGCGCAGTAGTTCCGCCGCATCCCTGATCGATCGATGAAGGTCCGGTTCCAGGTCCGCGAGCGCGTATGCTGCGGAAATACCGGCGCTGTGCAATTGAATGTCGCTGAGCAGGTTTCGGCCACATACGGCGAGGACGGGGATTCCGGCCCTGCGCGCCTCGGTCGCGACGCCGATCGGCGCCTTGCCGTGGAGGCTCTGCTCGTCGAGTGACCCCTCACCGGTGATGACGAGGTCCGCCCCCGCGAGTCTTCCGGGAAAGTCGACGAGCCCGAGGACCGTGTCGATGCCGGGCCGGGTGTCGGCCCCCAGCACCGAGATCGCGCCGAACGCCGCGCCTCCCGCAGCGCCCGCCCCCGCGACCCGGCTGTCGTCGCGGCCGGTCGCGGCGCGCACGACCTGCGCCCACCGGGTCATGGCGTCCTCGAGCACGACCAGTTCTTCTGCGGCCGCGCCTTTCTGGCTTGCGTACACGGCGGTGGCCCCGGTCGGGCCGAGGAGCGGATTGTCGACGTCGCAGGCGAGCCGGAAGTGCGCCGCACGCGCCGCCGGGTGGAGACCGGTCAGGTCGACCCGGGCGGCCCGGCGCAGCGCCGCTCCCCCCCGCGCGACCTCGTTGCCGTCGGCGTCGAGGACTCGCACGCCGAGGGCCTGTAACAAGCCGGCACCGCCGTCGGTTGACGCGCTGCCCCCGAGACCGACGGTGATCTCGCGAGCTCCCCCCTCCAGCGCGTGCCTGACGACGGTGCCGAGTCCGAATGTACTGGCACCCAGTGGGTCCGCCACACCGTCCGGGAGCAGCACCAAGCCCACGGCCGAAGCCAGTTCGACGACAGCGGTCGAGCCGCGCACCGCGTAGGACGAGGTGACGGGCCGACCCGTCGGCCCTGTGGTGGCCACCGTGACCGGAGACCACCCTGCGGCGACGGCCGCAGCGACGGTGCCGTCGCCGCCGTCCGCGACCGGGACACGATCGATCACCCAGGACGGATCACCGGCCAGGAGTCCGTCGGCGAGGGCGTCCGCCACTTCCGCGGCCGTGAGAGACCCCTTGAACTTGTCGGGTGCGACCAGTACACGTGTCACGGTGCCCCCTAGTCCAGCAGCATGAGGGCTGTGGGAGCGTGCTCCCAGCTCTCCGCCAGATCCTCGAACTCGGCGACGTTGTCGAGTTCGGTTCCCATCGCGATGTTGGTGACCCGCTCGAGGAAGACCTCGACCACCACCGGCACCTTGTGCTCACCGGCGAGCTCACGGGCCTTCTCGAGGGCGCCGGCGATCTCGCCGGGCTCGGTGACCCGAAGCGCCTTGCAGCCCAGCCCCTCGGCGACCTTGACGTGATCGACGCCGTACCCCTTCGGGACCGCGGGCAGCACGTCGTGTTCGGTTGCTTCCTGGGTGTTGATGTTGTCGAAGCCCAGCTGCACGCAGAAGTCCATGTCGAAGGCGCGCTGCGCCTGACGGATCAGTCCCAGGTAGGAGTTGTTCACCACGACATGGATGTACGGCAGGTTGAACTGGGCGCCCACCGCCAGTTCCTCGATCATGAACTGGAAGTCGTAGTCACCGGACAGCGCCACGACGGGCGTCTCCGGCTCCGCGGCAACCACTCCGAGGGCGGCGGGGATGGTCCAGCCCAGCGGCCCGGCCTGCCCGCAGTTGATCCAGTTACGCGCCTTGTAGACGTGCAGGAACTGGCCGCCGGCGATCTGCGAGAGCCCGATCGTACTGACGTACCGGGTGTTGCGCCCGAAGACGCGGTTCATCTCCTCGTACACCCGCTGCGGTTTGACCGGGACGTCGTCGAAGTGGGTCTTGCGCTGCATGGTCCGCTTCCGGGTGGCACAGTCCTCGACCCAGGTGCTGCGGTCCGCGAGGGTTCCGGCGGCCTTCCGCTCCTTCGCGACGGCGACGAACAGTTCGAGCGCCGCCTTGGCGTCGGACACGATCCCGTAGTCCGGTGCGAACACGCGCCCGATCTGGGTGGGTTCGATGTCGACGTGAACGAACTTGCGCCCCTTGCGGTAGGTGTCGAGACCGCCCGTGTGCCGGTTGGCCCAGCGGTTGCCGATGCCGAGGACGAAGTCCGACGCCAGCATGGTGGCGTTGCCGTACCGGTGGGCGGTCTGCAGACCGACCATGCCCGCGGCGAGGCGGTGGTCGTCCGGGATGGTTCCCCAGCCCATCAGCGTCGGCACCACCGGAACGTCCAGCAGTTCCGCCAGTTCCACGAGCAGATCCGCGGCGTCGGCGTTGATGATGCCGCCCCCGGCGACGATCAGCGGGCGGTCGGCGGCCCCCAGCATGTCGAGGGCCTTCTCCGCCTGCGCCCGGGTCGCGGCCGGCTTGTACACGGGCAGCGGCTGGTAGGTGTCCGGGTCGAAGTCGATCTCCGCCAGTTGCACGTCGATCGGCAGGTCGATGAGAACAGGTCCGGGCCTGCCGGACCGCATCAGGTGAAATGCCTGCGCGAACGCTCCCGGAACCTGGGCGGGCTCGAGCACCGTCATCGCCATCTTCGTGACCGGCCCCGCGATCGCGGCGATGTCGACGGCCTGGAAGTCTTCCTTGTGCAGACGCGCGACCGGGGCCTGCCCGGTGATCGCGAGGATCGGGATCGAGTCCGCCATCGCCGAGTACAGACCGGTGATCATGTCGGTCCCGGCCGGCCCGGACGTCCCGATGCAGACGCCGATGTTCCCGGCCTTGGCGCGGGTGAATCCCTCGGCCATGTGGGATGCGCCCTCGACGTGGCGGGCGAGGACGTGCTTGATCCCACCGTGGTCGCGCATTGCTGCGTAGAACGGGTTGATCGCCGCACCGGGGAGGCCGAAGGCCTGGGTGGCACCTTCGAGTTCCAGAATCTTGACCGCTGCATCAGCGGCGCGCATACGAGGCATATCAGTTCTCCATCGAGGATTACGAGTTGAGGCGGGTCACTGGGAGGGGCGGCCGGACAGCCGCTCCACTCCGCGCAGCAGACCCGAATGATCCAGGCCACCATCACCGTTCGCACGGGCGGAGGCCATCAGCTGGGCGACGACGGCGCCGAGGGGTGTCACGACGCCGGCCTCACGGGCAGCGCTGGTCACGATGCCGAGATCCTTGTGGTGCAGGTCGATACGGAATCCGGGTTCGAACGACCGGTCCAGCATCTTCTGCGCCTTCTGGTTCAGGACGGCCGATCCGGCGAGCCCGCCGCCGAGTACCTCCACCGCGGCCGCGGTGTCGACACCGTAGGCCTCGAGGAAGATGATCGCCTCGGCGAGCAGCTGAATGTTGCCGGCGACGATCAGCTGGTTCGCTGCCTTCACCGTCTGCCCGGATCCGTTCGGGCCCACGTGGACCACCGTCTTCCCGACGACGTCGAGGATCGGCCTGGCCGACTCGAAGTCTTCCGAGGCGCCGCCGACCATGATCGACAGTGCGGCGTTGACCGCCCCGGCCTCGCCACCCGATACCGGGGCGTCGATCAGCCGGAATCCACGCTCGGCCGCCTGCGCGGCGAGTGCGGTGGTGACGTCGGGCCGGATGCTGGAGAAGTCGATGATCAGAGCGCCTGCCGGGGCGTGCTCGAAGACTCCGTCCTCACCGGCGAGTACGGCCTGCACGTCGGGCGAGTCGGGGACCATCACGGCCACGACGTCGGCGCCGGCGACTGCCTTGGCGATGGAGTCCGCTGCGGTGCCGCCGGCTTCGACGAGTGCCGCGGTGCGCTCGGGCGAGCGGTTGTATCCGACCACCCGGTGGCCGGCCTTGGCGAGATGAACGGCCATGGGGCTACCCATGATTCCGAGTCCGATGAATGCGATAGTGCTCACGAGTCTCCTCGATTCCGTCGAAAGTGGTGTGTGTCAGTGGGCGGCGCGGGACGCGCGCTGTTCGCGGGGCAACCAGTCGAAGGTGTCCGGCCGGGTGGACTTGTATTCGAGCCCGACATATCCGCGGTAGCCGTGTCCGGCGAGCCTCTTCAGGTAGCCGTCGATGTCGAGCGTTCCGGTGCCGGGTTCTCCGCGTCCCGGAGCATCCGCGATCTGGACGTGCCCGATGCGGTCGGCGTACGCGTCGATCGCGGCGCCGACGTCGTCGCCGTTGACCTCGAGGTGGTAGAGGTCCGCGAGGAGCCGGAGCGAGTCGACACCGTGCTCGGCCTTCACCCGGTCGATCACGGCGATCGCCTCGGCCGCGCTCTTCAACGGGTACGCCGGCGTGCCGCTGACCGGTTCGACGAGCACGACCGCACCGATGCGGTCCGCCGCCTTGCCCGCCTGGGCGAGGTTCTCGGCGGCCGTGTCGTCCTGAATCTTCGGATCCGTGCCGTCGATACGATTACCGTACAGGGCGTTGAAAGCTTTGGTGCCCAGTCGTTCTCCGATTCCGATGGTGATGTCGATGTTGTCGCGGAACGCCGAGACCTGCGCCGGGTCGGACAGCAGTCCGCGGTCCCCCGCCGGCATGTCGCCCGCCGCGAAGTTCAACCCGGTGAGCTGCACTCCGGCGTTCCCGATCGCGGCCACGAACGCGTCGACGTCGCTGTCCCGCGGTACGGCGGTGTCGAAGGGCCACCAGAATTCGACGGCGTCGAACCCGGCGTCGCGGGCAGCCTGCGGGCGCTGCAGGAGTGGCACGTCGGTGAGCAGGATCGAGCAGTTCAAAGTGTAGGCCAAGGCATCCATCGGTTGTTCTTTCACTTTCCGGGTGTTCAGGAGACTGTGGTGTTGTCGGGCTCGGGCAGGCCGCGATAGCGTCGCCAGCCGCCGTGATCGGTGATCTCGGTGAGCTCGCCGGCTCTGCTCTCGAGGAGGCCCGGTCGCAGACCTACCGCCAGAACCGAACGGCCGTCGGACAGTTCGATCACGGTGAGCTCGAGTTCCTCGGGCTCCTCGGGGAGGAAGTCGGTGCGAATGTCGCCGATCGGCACGTCGTAGAGCTCGCCCTCGATCGAGGCTCCCCCGGCCTCCGCCAGCAGTAGCGCGGGGAATTCGTCACGTACGGAGAAGAATCGGTACTTCGGTGCGGTCCGGACCGTGCCGAGGAACGTGTGCGCGGACACGTTGTGATGCAGGTTTCCGCCACGCATCGCTCCCCCGTTGCAGAACAATTCGGCCATCGTGTCAGCTCCTTCTTCCGTGGGCAGGTGTCGCCGGTTCGGGCTTGCCTGCCAGTTCGATCGCTACCTGAAGCAGCGCTTCGCGTAGTCGTTTGGTGTTGGCGTCGAGTTCTTCGCGCACCAGGTCCTGGGTGACCGGCCACGGGGTGTCGCTGATGACGTCGTGATCGGTGACCAGGGCGATGCAGGTGTAGGACATGCCCAGTTCACGGGCCAGCGCCGCCTCCGGGTACGGGGTCATGCTGATCAGGTCCCATCCCTGGGCCGCGTACCAGCGTGATTCGGCGCGGGTCGAGTATCGGGGACCGCGGATCGCCACCATCACGCCGCCGTCGTTGACCACCCATCCGCTCCTGCGGAGCGTCGAGACCGCCGCCTGGCGTCCGCGGACGCAGAACGGCTCCGCGAAGGACACGTGGACGTCGTCGTCGTGGAAGGTGTCGTCGGTGCGGCAGGTGCGGTCGACGAGCTGGTCGGGCACGACGACCGAGCCGACGCCGATCGCCGGTCGCAGCGAGCCGGACGGGGTGGGCGCGAGGATCGTGCGCACGCCCAGGCTGTGCAGGGCCCAGATGTTCGCGCGAGCATTGATGCGGTGGGGCGGGATGTCGCGGTGCCGTCCGGTGCGGGTCAGGTAGGCGAGCCGGCGGCCCCCTGACGACCCGAGGACGATGCTGTCCGACGTCGGACCGTACGGGGTGTCGACCCGAACCTGCTCGGCGTCGTCGAGGAGTCCGTAGTAACCCCAGGTGCCGAGCACTGCGACGGTGGGCTGGGTGTCAGGCATGGTGGTTCACCGTTCCTTCCGAGGCCCCGTTCGTGGTCAGCGCTTCGCGCCTCTCGATCGCCGGCCGTGCCGGGCCGTCCTGGAGGTGTTCGTGCCCCGGGTGCGGGTGGATGGTGACGTCGTCCGGGTCGTCGGGTGTGACCTTCCCGTCGAGAACCGCTCGCATCTTGTCCTTGTCGAGCATGCCCTCCCAGTTCGCGACCACGAACGTGGCGAGGCAGTTACCGAGCAGGTTCGTGAATACGCGCATGGAGTCCATGAGCCGGTCGGCGCCGAGCAGCAACGCGACGGCGGCCACGGGGAACGCGCCGATCGCGGCAGCGGTCGCGGACAGGGCGACGAAGGCCGACCCCGGCACACCCGCCATACCTTTGGAGCTGAGAATGAGGATGCCCATGATCGCGAGCTGCTCGCCGAAGCCGAGGTCCACCCCGACCGCCTGCGCCAGGAACATCATCGCCAGCGACAGGTAGATCGCGGCTCCGTCGAGGTTGAACGAGTAGCCGGTAGGGATCACCAGACCGACGACGGCGCGGTCACATCCCGCGTTGTCCAACTTCTTGATGATGCGGGGCATGACCGCCTCGGACGATCCGGTGCCCAGGGCGAGCATGAATTCTTCGCGGCAGTACTTGATGAACTTCCACGCGTTCACTCCGGTGATCAGCTTGACCACGATCGACAGAACGACGATGAAGACCAGTGCAGCGCCGTAGCACGCCAGGATGAGTACTCCGAAGGACTTCAGCGAGCCGGCGCCGTAGTTGCCGACGGTGAAGGCCATCGCACCGAACGCACCGAGCGGTGCCAGGTACATGATGTAGCCGACGATGCGGAAGATGACGTGCAGCGTCTGGTCGATCACATCCATCAGGATCGGCGGAGCCGATTCGCTGAAGGACGCGAGCGCGACACCGAACAGGATCGCGAACAGCAGCACCTGCAGCAGGTTGTTCTGTGCGAACGCATCGAACACGCTGGTCGGGATGATGTGCATGACGAACTCGACGCCACCCGGCAGGTGGCCGCCCTGCGTCTTCTCGTCCAGGGCGCTGGTGTCCAGCGTGGCCGGGTCGATGTTGAGCCCGCTACCCGGCTTGACGAGGTTTCCGACGAGCAGGCCGAGCCCGAGCGCGAAGGTCGTCGCGGCCGTGAACCAGAGCAGCGCCTTGCCGCCGATCTTTCCGAGCGCTTTCATGCTGCCGACTTTGGCGATGCCGGTGACGATCACCAGGAAGATCAGCGGGGACACGACCATTTTGATCAGCTTGATGAAGCCCTCACCCAGCGGCGCCAGGTGATGGGAGAACTCCGGAAACAGGATTCCGGTGGCGATGCCCAGGGCAATTCCGATCAGGACCTGGACGAAAAGTGATCTGTACCAACGCTGCTTTGTGGGTTTCGCAGCGATTTCGACTTCAGACACGGGGCCCTCCCTCGGGGCTTGGCGTTTTCCATATTATGGAAGTTGTATTTCGTATCTCGATATAGTGAACGCCGTCACACCGAGGTTTGTCAACCGATGTAGCGAAGGAATCGTCGCGATCCGCCGCGCCCGCGCTATCGTCATACGGAGCGCCCTTTCCGTCTGACGGAAAGAATGTGGGGGCTCTCGGGCAGTCAGAGGATGGAGACAGACATGACGAACGGTCAGAGTCCGGCCGGCGGCGTGCAGTCGGTCGAGCGCGCATTCGACATACTCGAGATCATGGCGAGCGCCGGCGGGTCCATCGGGGTCAGCGAACTCGCCGACCTGGCCGGACTCCCCCTCCCGACCATCCACCGGCTCATCCGCACACTGATGAACCGCGGATACGTGCGGCAGCTACCGACCCGGCGGTACGCGCTCGGGCCCAAGCTCATTCGCCTCGGCGAGAGCGCCACCCAGCTGATCGGCGCTTGGTCACGGCCGCACCTGTCCGAACTGGTGCGAGGCACCGGCGAGACCGCGAACATGGCCGTCCTCGACGGCACCATGGCCGTCTACGTCGCACAGGTGCCGTCCGAGCACGCGATGCGCATGTTCACCGAGGTCGGCCGACGCGTCTACCCGCACTGCACCGGCGTCGGCAAGGCCATCCTCATGCAACTCTCGAATGACGCCGTGCGCTCACTGGTCGGCCGGACCGGCATGACGACGTACACCGAGAACTCCCTGACCGACCCCGACATGCTGATCGCCGATCTCGAATTGAGCAGAAACCGCGGGTTCGCGATCGACGAGGGCGAGCAGGAGATCGGTGTCCGCTGCTTCTCGGTGCCGGTGCCGAACGCTCCGACCCCCACTGCCATCTCCGTCTCCGGCCCCGCGGCCCGGGTCACCCTCGAGTCGGCCGACCACATCGTGCCGCTACTCAAGCGCGTGGCAAAGGAACTCGGCACCGAGTTCGACAAGAACGCCGCGCTCTGAAGCCGGACGACCCATCAACAAAGGTTGACGGATCCGGATCATCAACTTAAGTTGATAGTGTGAGTGACGATCCGAACCCGGCGACCGCTTTCGCTGCCGTCGTCGCGCTGCGGCGTCAGGCCGATCAGCTCGAGCGTGACGCCGTCGCACACGCACTGTCCGCCGGCTGGACCTGGGCGGACATCGGTCAGGCTCTCGGCGTCTCGGGTCAGGCGGCGCACAAACGCCTCGGCCCCGGACGATCCTCCGACACGAAGACGAGGGGCACACGATGAAGTTCACCCGGGCATGGCGCGACATGCGGACGATGAAGACGCTGTTCTCCGAAACGGAGGCCGAAGCCGACCGGCTGGGCGACCGGGAGCCGGGCCTCGAGCACCTGCTGCTCGCCTCGTTCGCGCTGCCGGACGGTACGGCACGCCGGGTGTTCGAGCGTCTCGGATCGAACCGGGACGCACTGCGCGAGGAGGTCATTCGCGTACACGGGGAAGCCCTCGCGGCGGCAGGCATGACGGACGCGCGCGTCGCCACCAGCGCACTGAGCCGCCCCCGCACCGGGCCACTGCGGCTGACCGAACCGGCCCAGGCCGCGTTCCGAAATGCGGTGGCGCTCGCGAAGTCGGAACGGCGACCGATCGTCGGAGCCGACATCGTCGCAGCCGTCGCCACCATCACGCACGGCACCGCGGCGGGGGCACTGGAATCGCTGGGGCTCGTCCGGTCCGACGTCGTCGACGCCGCCCGGGCCGAACCGGCATCGTGAGCGGACGGCCCAGGCCCGGTGTTCGCCGCCTGCGCGGATAGGCTCGACACGTGGTTCTTCCCAGCTCGACTTCTGTGTCCCCTGCAGATGTTCTCGGTTCCATGCGGGACGTCATCGACGGTCCGCTGCCCGACATCGCCGTCCGCTTCTCCAAGTTCCTCGCCGACATCTGGCCGCACACCGCGCTGGTGATCTTCACCCGGGAATGCACGGGACGCCCCCGCAAGGTCAGCGGCGATCCGTCGGTGGTCGAACGCGTCACCATCGCCGAACTGGAGGCGTTGCGCACCCGCCTGACGGAAGGCACCCCGTTCGACGACCAGACCGTGATTGCCGGCGTGAAGCGGAAGGTGTGGGCGCTGCTGGACGCGACGGACACCCTTCTCCTCGTTCTCCCGAAGCCGCGGCAACGCATTCGTGAGGTCCCGCTGGTGGCCGGCGCCTTCGGCGTCGTCGCCGTGTCGATCCGGCATCAGGTGGCGCAGGCGAGCCCCGCGTACCTGGCGGAGTCACGGGCGGCGTCGAGCGAACGGGCCAGGACCATCGTGGAGCTGACGGACCTGCACGCGGCGACGCTCGAATCGATCCTGTCGACGCTGCGATCCAAGGACCTCGACGACCGCCGGTCGCGGATCACGGCGAGCGAGACGGCGTCCGCGGCGCTGGTGACCCTGCGTTCCGCGGGCGAGTCCGACCGTAACCTCGCGGAAGAAGCCGTCACCACCGCGTTCGCCCGGCTGCAGGGCGAACTGCGGCCGCTGCTCCAGCACCGGCCCGTGCGCGTCGACTACGTCGATCCGCCGGTGGACGGTCGCGCGCTGCCCGGCGAGGTCGCGAGCGCGGCGCGGGCCGTCGTGCGGAGCGCCGTCCTGGCGTTCGCGGCGCAGGCCGCCCTGGAGCGAATCCGCATCGCCTGGGACTGCGACGGCGCGAACCTCCTCGTCGAGGTCCGCGACGACGGCGACGGTGGTCTCGACACCGACGCGCTGGTGCGGCAACTCTCCGGCCGGGTGCACACACTCGGTGGCCGGATAGACGTCGAGTCGGTCGACGGGTGGGGCTCCCGGGTGGCCGTCGCGATCCCACTCGACCTACCGATGGCGCGACCGGACGAACAGCAACTCGGCGACCTCAACCCCCGCGAACTCGAGGTCCTGGGTCACCTCGCGACGGGAAAGCGGAACAAGGCGATCGCCGACAGTCTCGGTATCAGCGAGAGCACGGTCAAATTCCATGTCGCGGGTGTGCTGAAGAAGCTCGGGGTGGCGTCCCGAGGCGAGGCGGGCGCGATCGCCCTCGAGGCCGGCATCCGCGCCGACACCACCGGCAGGCACGCATGAGCGTCGAGGCGCTGCCGATCCGGTACTGACCCCCGCACGTGAGTGGCAAAGTGTGCGTGCGCACGATTTGCCACTCACGTCAGGTGATGCGGTCCGGGTGGGTGTAGATGTTCATGGTGGTGCCGCGGAGGAATCCGATGAGGGTGAGCCCGGTGTCGTGGGCGAGGTCGATCGCCAGCGAGGAGGGGGCGGACACGGCGGCGAGGACCGGGATCCCGGCCATCACCGCCTTCTGCGCCAGCTCGAACGACGCCCGGCCGGACACCAGCAGGATGCTTCCCCGCAGCGGGATCCGGTTCTGTTCGGTGGCCCAGCCGATCAGCTTGTCGACGGCGTTGTGCCGCCCCACATCCTCCTTGATCGCGAGCAGTTCCCCGGTCCGGGTGAACAATCCGGCCGCGTGCAAGCCCCCGGTGGTCTCGAACACCTTCTGTGCGGCCCGCAACCGGTCGGGCAACTCCGAGATCGTCGCGGCCGGCACCCGCACCGTATCGGTGGCCGGGGAGTGCTTCGTCCGCTGCCGGATCGCGTCCAGCGACGCCTTCCCGCACACCCCGCACGAGGAGGTGGTGTAGAAGTTGCGTTCGATACCGGTGTCGGGCAGAAACACCCCGGCCGCGAGATCGACGTCGAGGACGTTGTAGGTGTTGACACCGTTGTCGTCGACACTGTTGCAGTAGCGGATCGACGCGATGTCCGCGCGGTCGCCGATGATGCCCTCGGTCAGCAGAAACCCCTGCGCCAGTTCGACATCGGAACCGGGGGTGCGCATGGTGACCGCCAGCGGTGTCCCGTTCACCCGGATCTCGAGCGGCTCCTCCACCACCACGGTGTCCGGTCGGGTGGACTGCCGGGTGTCGGTGATCCGGGTGACCGGGGTCCGGGTGGTCACACGCCCCATCAGGGCCGCCGTTCGAGGCGGATGGTGATCGCCTTCGACACCGGGGTGTTCGATGTGCGGGCCACGTGATCGAGCGGGATCAGCGGATTCGTCTCCGGGTAGTAGGCGGCGACGTTCCCGACCGGCGTCGGGTAGGGCACCAGCCGGAAATCATCGGCGCGGCGCTCCTGCACCGTCCCGTCGGGGGTGGTCCATTCGGAGATCAGGTCCACCCGGTCGCCGTCGGTGTACCCGAGGGCGGCGATGTCCTCGGCGGCGATGAACAGCACCCGGCGGCCGCCCTTGACGCCGCGGTAGCGGTCGTCGAGGCCGTAGATGGTGGTGTTGTACTGATCGTGGGAGCGCATCGTCTGCAGGATCAGCTTTCCCTGCGGGACGGGCAGCCAGTGCAGATCGTTGACGACGAAGTTTGCCTTGCCCGTGTCGGTGACGAACCGGCGTTCGTCCCGCGGTGGGTGCGGCAGTCCGAATCCGTCCGGCCCGCGGACTTTGGTGTTGAAGTCCTCGAACCCGGGAATGACCCGGGCGATGGAATCGCGGATGCGGTCGTAGTCGGCGGTGAATTCCGCCCAGGGCACTGAGTGGTCGGGTCCGAACAGGGCCTGCGCGAGCCCGCAGACGATGGCGACCTCGCTGCGCAGATGGTCGCCGGCGGGGGTGAGGCTGCCGCGGGACAGGTGCACCATCGACATCGAGTCCTCGACCGTGCCTGCTGTTTCTTCCCGGACTGCACGTCCTTGTCGGTGCGGCCGAGCGAGGGCAGGATCAGCGCGGTCCGCCCGGTGACCAGGTGGGAGCGGTTCAGTTTCGTCGACACCTGCACCGTCAGCGCACAGCCCCGCAACGCGGCCTCGGTGGTGTCGGTGTCCGGGGTCGCCGAGACGAAGTTGCCGCCCATCCCGACGAACACCGACGCCGTCCCGTCCCGCATCGCCCGAATCGAGTCGACCGCGTCCAGGCCGTGCTCCCGCGGTGACCGGATACCGAACTCGGCGTCCAGCGCGGCCAGGAACGATTCGGGCATCTTCTCCCAGATGCCCATCGTCCGGTCGCCTTGGACGTTGGAGTGCCCGCGGACCGGGCACACCCCGGCCCCGGGTTTGCCGATCATCCCGCGCATCAGCAGCAGGGCGACGGCGTCCTGGATGGTCGCGACCCCGTGGGTCTGCTGGGTCAGGCCCATCGCCCAGCAGATGATCGTCTTTGTCGAGGCGATCAACGCCTCCGCGGTCTGCTGGATCTGGGCCAGGGTCAGTCCGGTGGCGGCGATGACGGTGTCCATGTCCACGCTCCGGCGGAGGTGGGCGGCGTAGTCGTCGAACCCGGCGCAGTGCTCGCGCAGGAAGTCGTGGTCGAGGACGGTGCCCGGGGCGGCGTCCTCGGCGTCGAGGACCAGTTTCGCCAGTCCCTGGAACAGGGCCTGGTCGCCGCCGATCCGGATCTGCAGGAACTCGTCCGCGATCTGCACACCGTCGCCGACCACCCCGTGCACCTTCTGCGGGTCCTTGAACCGCAACAGTCCGGCCTCGGGCAGCGGGTTGATCGCGATCACCTTCGCCCCGTTGGCCTTCGCCTTCTCCAGGGTCGAGAGCATCCGCGGGTGGTTGGTGCCGGGGTTCTGCCCGGCGATCAAAATCAGGTCGGCGTTCTCGAGGTCGGGAACCGACACCGACCCCTTCCCGATCCCGATCGTCTCCACCAACGCACTACCCGACGATTCGTGGCACATGTTCGAGCAGTCCGGCAGGTTGTTCGTCCCGAACGCCCGGATCATCAACTGATACACGAACGCCGCTTCATTGCTGGTGCGGCCGGAGGTGTAGAACACCGCCTCGTGCGGTGACGTCAACGCCCGCAGCTCGCCGGCGATCATCGCGAACGCCGCGTCCCAGCCGATCGGCTCGTAATGCGAGGCCCCCGGCAGCAGCACCATCGGATGCGTCAACCGGCCCTGCTGACCCAACCAGAACTCGGTCCGACCCAGCAGATCCGACACCGAATGCGCGGCGAAGAACTCCGGCGTCACCGTTCGGGTGGTCGCCTCCTCCGCGACCGCCTTCGCCCCGTTCTCACAGAACTCCGCATGCTTGCGGTGCCCCGGAGTCTCCGGCCACGCACACCCCGGACAGTCGAACCCCTCCCGCTGGTTCAACTTCATCAACGTCCGGGCCGTGCGCACCGGACCCATCTGCTCGAGCCCACGACGCAACGACACCAACACCGCAGGAACACCTGCCGCATAGGATTTCTCGTGCGTGACGACGACATCGTCCTCGTCGAAGGTGTACCTGTCGGTGGTGTCGGTCATGGAGTCAGTTTCCTCGTGCAATCCATTCGGCGAGGTGCGGGGCCTCGGTGCCGATCGTGGTTCCGTCACCGTGACCGGTGTGGACGAGTGTTTCTTCGGGAAGAGCGAACAGCCGGTCCCGGATCGACCCGATGATGGTCGGGAAATCCGAGTACGACCGGCCCGTGGCGCCGGGGCCACCCGAGAACAGGGTGTCACCGGAGAACAGCGCCCCCGCCTCGGGCAGGTACAGGCACACCGACCCGGGCGAGTGACCCGGTGAGTGGATCACCTGGATCTCGGTGCCCGCGATCGCGATCCGCTGTTCGTCCTCGAGCTGCCAGTACTTGGCGTCGGGGTGGCTCATCTTCCACAGCACATCGTCCCCGGGGTGCAGCAACACCGGGGCGTGCAGACGCTCGGCCAGTTCGGGGGCGACGGTGACATGGTCGTTGTGACCGTGGGTGCAGATCACGGCGTTCACGTGCCGGTCCCCGACCGCGTCGATGATCGGCTGCGCAGCGTGGGCGGCGTCGACGATCACGACGTCGGTGTCGTCACCGATCAGCCAGATGTTGTTGTCGACGTTCCACTCTCCGCCGTCGAGGGCGAACGTTCCCTCGGTGACGACCCGCTCGATCCGCAGCGCCCCGCTCACAGGACGACCACCGAACGCAGCACCTCACCGGCGTGCATGCGGTGGAATGCCGCCTCCACCTCGTCGATCTTGATGCGCTCGGTGACGAACTTCTCCAGCGGCAGCCGTCCCTGCTGGTACAGGTCGACGAGCATCGGGAAGTCACGCTCGGGCAGGCAGTCGCCGTACCACGAGGACTTCAGGGATCCGCCGCGGGAGAAGAAGTCGATCAGCGGCATCTCGAGGGTCATGTCGGGGGTCGGGACACCGACCAGCACGACGGTGCCGGCGAGGTCGCGGGCGTAGAACGCCTGCTTCCACGTCTCGGGGCGGCCGACCGCATCGATCACGACGTCGGCGCCGAAACCGCCGGTGAGTTCCTGGACGGCCTCGACGGCGTCCACCTGGCCGCCGTTGATCGTGTGCGTCGCGCCCAGGTCCTTCGCCCATTCGAGCTTCTTGTCGTCCCGGTCGATCGCGATGATCTTCACGGCGCCTGCCAGGCGGGCGCCCATGATCGCGGCGTCGCCGACACCACCGCAGCCGATGACGGCGACGGTGTCACCGCGGGAGACGTTGCCGGTGTTCACGGCGGCACCGAGACCGGCCATCACGCCGCAGCCGAGCAGTCCGACGACTGCCGGGTCTGCGGAGGGATCCACCTTGGTGCACTGTCCGGCGTGGACGAGCGTCTTGTCGGCGAACGCGCCGATCCCCAGGGCGGGCGTGAGTTCGGTGCCGTCCTCGAGCGTCATCTTCTGCGCAGCGTTGTGTGTGTCGAAGCAGTACTGCGGGCGACCACGCTTACAGGCGCGGCACTGACCGCAGACGGCGCGCCAGTTCAGGACGACGAAGTCGCCGACCGCCACCGACGTCACACCCTCACCGACACTCTCGACGATCCCCGACGCCTCGTGGCCGAGCAGGAACGGGAACTCGTCGTTGATCCCGCCGTCGCGATAGGTGAGGTCCGTGTGGCACACACCGCACGCCGCGATATCGACCACCACCTCACCCGGACCGGGATCCGGAATGTTGACGGTCGCGATCTCGACGGGGGCACCCTTGGAGCGGGCGATGACGCCTCGTACCTGCTGCGGCATTGGACTCATTCCTTCGGTCGATCAGTCATAGCGGGATCGATGCATGGCCATATATGCACCTCTCCCGAGACCCTACGTTCTGGAACATCACGGAGGGACTGATCGAAGTGAGAGGTTGACCTAGCCGGAATGCCAGCCGCTCGCGGCGGTATTGCGATAGAGGTCATGGCGGGAAACTGACGGTTGACACGTCGCGGTATATACAGGACTATACATCTCGAAGAGTGAGGCACACCACATCGATCACGGAGTTCTGATGACCCGGAGAGATTCCAGCTCGACCGAGGAACCGCACCCGCCCCTTCCGGTGGTGCTCGACGGCGCCCAGCTCACCGTCGACCAACTCACGGCGCTCGCCCGGGAGCCCATCGTGATCGAGCCCGACCCCGCAGCGCTCGACCACACACGCCGTTCGTGGGAGACAGCCGTGCGCATCGCCGAACGGCAGCCCATCTACGGACGCACCACGGGCGTCGGGGGCAACCGGGACACCTCCGTCTCCGACGGCGTCGACCAGGACCTTCGACTTCTCCGCAGCCACGCCACCGGCTCGGGCCCCTCACTGCCGGATCACGTCGTCCGAGCCGCCATGATCATTCGCGTCAATCAGATTCTCAACGGCGGATCCGGTCTGCACCCCGACATCGTGACCGCGCTGATCGCTGCCGTCGCGGCGGACGAACAGCCCACCGTGCACGCTCGCGGGGCGATAGGCACCGGCGACCTCAGCGCGTTCTCCGAGATCGCGCTCGGGTTGATGGGCGAGGCACCTCTGCGGGACGGTCGATTCGTCAGCCGGTGGACCGCACACCAGGGTGACGCACTCCCGCTGATCTCGACCAACGCGATGACGGTCGCGCTCGCGGCCTCGGCCACCGACAGCGTCGCGAACTGGCTGGAGCACTCCCTGATCGTCGGTGTGCTGTCGCTGTTGGCGACGCGCAGTTCCGTCGAGCCGTTCGCGGCACGGGTGCAGGCTGCCCGCAGGCACCTCGGCCAGGAGGAGGTGGCCGGCCGGGTCCGGGAACTCCTCGCGGGCCACCGCGTACAGGCTGCCCGCGTGCAGGATTCCTACGGGTTCCGCGCCCTGCCGCAGATCCTCGGGGCGACCTGGCAGGCGCTGCAGCGGTTGCGAGGCACGCTCGCGATCGAGATGAACTCGTCCTCCGAGAACCCCCTCATCTCCGTCGAGGACGACGCCGTGTTCCACAACGGGAACTTCCACGGAATGCCGATCGCCCTCGCCGTGGACGAGGCGAAACTCGCGCTGTCGAGCGCAGCGCTGTTGTCGCAGTGCAGGCTTGCCAATCTCTCGGATCCGGTGGTCACCGGACTCCGGCCGTTCCTGGCCGACGGTCCGGCCGGCAGCAGCGGCACCATGCTGCTGGAGTACACGACGTCCGCGGCCATCGCCGAGATCCGGATGGCCGCGGCGCCGGGGTCTCTCGGACACACCGTGATCTCCCGCGGAACCGAGGACCACGCGAGCTTCGCCTCGCAGGCCGCCACCCAGCTCACCGACATCCTCGCCCAGTCCCGCATCGTGCTCGCGTGCGAACTGATCTCGGCGGTACGCGCCCTCGGCCAGCAGAACCACGAACTCGACACCACAACCGAACTCGGCGCGTACCTGGACCGGGCGCGCAGGTGCCTGGACCCGCGGACGACCGACCGTCCTCTGAGCGACGACCTGAAAGCAGCGGTGAAGTTTCTGGAACAGATGCCGAATCCGGAGAAAGACGTTACTCGGTAAAGCAATCCCACGAGACCGAACTTCCGAGTGTGTCACCACTCGGATTACACGAAAGTAGCACGCGAATGATCACATTCGACAAAGTCACCAAGGCGTACCCGGACGGCACGACAGCGGTGAACGAACTGGACCTCGAGTGCCCGAGCGGGAAGATCACAGCACTCGTCGGGCCGTCGGGATGCGGCAAGACTACGTCGCTTCGCATGATCAACAGACTGATCGAACCGACGTCCGGAACCATCTCCCTCGACGGCGAATCCACGGCGGACATGGATCCCGCGCTGTTGCGCAGGCGGATCGGGTACGTCATCCAGCATGCCGGACTGTTCCCGCACCGCACCATCGTGGACAACGTCGCGACGATGCCGAAATTGCGGGGAAAGACGAAGAAGGAGGCCCGAACCCGGGCGATGGAGCTGCTCGAGACGGTCGGTCTCGCGGCGAACTTCGCGGACCGGTATCCGTGGCAGCTCTCGGGTGGCCAGCAGCAGCGAGTGGGGGTCGCGCGCGCCCTCGCCGCGGACCCGGCCTTCATGCTGATGGACGAACCCTTCAGCGCTGTCGACCCGGTGGTCCGGAGCCAGCTCCAGGACAAATTCCTGAGACTGCAGAAGGACATCGGCAAGACGATCATCATCGTCACGCACGACATCGACGAGGCCCTCAAGCTCGGCGATCAGGTCGTCGTGTTGCGGACCGGCGGGATCCTGGCGCAGTCGGCGACGCCGCTGGAGTTGCTGACCGAACCCGCCGACGAGTTCGTCGCCGACTTCGTCGGACGCGACCGCGGCTACCGTTCGCTGGGTTTCTCGAACCTCGACGGCCGCGTGGAGACGGTTGCCGAACCCGTTGCTCGTCTGGGTGATTCGGCATCCGACGCCCGCACGCGGACCACGGACGACTGGTTGCTCGTCGTCGACCCGGCGAACAAGCCGATCGGCTGGGTGCAACCGGCGACGGTCGTCGACCGCATTCGCCCGGACGACGTGAATCTCAGTGGCACGGTCGCCGATGCGCACGGGACGATGCGGGCCCTGCTCGACGCCGCCCTGTCCGCACCCAGCAAACGCGGTGTCGTCGTCGACGGCGACGGTGTGCTCGTGGGAACCGTGACGGCACACGCGGCGGTGGCGGCGATCGAGTCGGCGGATCTCGTGGCCGCGGAGGCGATGGCCCGATGAACATCGAATGGCTGGGCCGCCAGTCCGATCGCATCGCCGAACTGGTCGGCTGGCACATCCTGCTCTCGCTCGTGCCGCTCGTCGTCGGCGTGATCGTCGCGTTGCCGATCGGCTGGCTGGCGCATCGCAGTCGCCGGATCAACCCCTATGTGGTGGGGACGGCCGGCCTGCTCTACACGATCCCGTCGCTGGCGCTGTTCGTCCTGCTCCCGCCGATCCTCGGAACGAAGATCCTCGATCCGATGAACATCGTCGTCGCGCTGACGATCTACACCGTCGCCCTGCTCGTCCGCGTCATCGCCGACGCCCTGGATTCGGTGCCGCAGGAGACGGTGCTCGCCGCCACGGCGATGGGCTACCGGCCCTACCAGACTCTGCTGAAAGTCCAGCTGCCGGTGGGCGTTCCCGTCATCTGCGCCGGACTGCGCGTCGCGGTCGTGTCGAACGTCAGCCTCGTTTCTCTCGCCGCGCTGCTCGGGATCCCGCAGATCGGGTCACTGTTCACCCAGGGCTTCCAGTTGCGTTTCTACACACCCATCATCACCGGTATCGCGCTGTGCCTGCTGCTGGCGCTTGTTCTCGACCTGCTCATCGTGCTCGCCAATCGGTTACTCACACCGTGGACCCCGAAGGTGGTCGCATCATGATCGACTTTCTGCTCGACGGTGCTCATTGGACCGGGCCCGAAGGCATTCCCGCTCTCCTCCTCCAGCACCTGATGTACACGTTCCTCGCCCTGTTCGCGGCGGCGCTGATCGCGGTTCCGCTCGGTCTGTACATCGGGCACACCGGTCGCGGCGCGGTCGTCGTCGCGGGCCTGGCCAACTCGCTGCGCGCCCTTCCCACCATCGGCTTGCTGATCCTGCTGGTGCTCGTCATCGCGCCGTCGTTCTCGACCAAGCTGGCCTATCTGATTCCGAGCCTGATCGTGCTGGTCTTGTTGGCCATCCCGCCGATTCTCACCAACACGTACGCGGGCATTCGCTCGGTCGACCCGGCCGCCGTGGACGCTGCGAGGGGCATGGGGTTCCGGTCGATGCGGATCCTCACCGAGGTGGAGATGCCGTGCGCGCTGCCGCTGATGCTGTCAGGTGTGCGCAGCGCCGTGCTGCAGATCGTCTCGACCGCGACCGTCGCGGCCTACATCTCGCTGGGCGGACTGGGACGTCTCCTCATCGACGGCAAGGCGCAGAGCGACTACGCGCAGATGGCCGCCGGAGCGGTCCTCGTGTCGCTCCTCGCGCTCGCATTCGACCTGGCGATCGGATTCCTCACGGTTCGGGTCGTCTCACCCGGTCTGACGCGACGCGTCCGGAGCGGCGCGACGAAGCGATCCGGTTCCGACGACACCGCAGTCGCGGCCCGACCCACATCCGCTCCCGAGCCCTCGCTGATCTGAAGGACATCATCATGAAGAAGGCATTGATCGTCGCGCTGACCGGCGCCACCCTGATGTCGTTGACGGCATGCGGGATCGGCAAGGACCCGTTGTCGTCCGACGACGGCGGAAGCAGTGACGGCGCCATCGTCGTCGGCTCCGCGGACTTCCCCGAAAGCCAGCTGATCGCGACGATCTACGCGGAGGCGCTGCGCGCGAACGGCATCGACGTCACCGAGAAGCTCAACATCGGGAGCCGGGAGGTGTACGTCCCGGCCATCCGGGACGGCTCCATCGACCTGCTGCCCGAATACTCGGGTGCGTTGCTCCAATACCTCGACAGCGCCACCACCGCGACCGCCTCGGACGAGGTGACCGCGGAGATCAAGGCCAAGCTGCCCGCCGGGCTCGTCGCACTGGAACCGTCCCCTGCCGAGGACAAGGACGTTCTCGCGGTGCGGCAGGAGACCGCGGACGAGTACTCGCTCGAGACGATCGAGGACCTCGTGCCCCACGCCGACGAACTGACCCTCGGCGGCCCGCCCGAGTGGAAGACCCGGGAGAACGGCGTCGCAGGCCTGAGGGACAAGTACGGCCTAACGTTCAAGGAGTTCCTGGCACTGGACGCGGGCGGTCCCCTGACGCTCAACGCCCTGCTGAGCGGCCAGATCGAAGTGGCGGACGTGTTCAGCACCGACCCGGCGATGCGTTCGGAGAACCTCGTGGCACTCGAGGACACCAAGCACCTGTTCCTGGCGGAGAACATCACCCCGATCATCAACGAGAACAAGGCAGGCGACGACGTCCGCGGCGTCCTGGCCGACGTGTCGGCCGCATTGACGACCGAGGATCTCATCGAGATGAACCAGCGGGTGGCCGACCTCGAGGACATGGGCGACATCGCCCGGGAATGGCTGGAGGACAAGGGGCTGGCGTCCTGATCACGCCCCGGGCGGGCGCGTCACCTCAGCGCATCGAACGTCGCCGTCGCATATTGGGCGGTCCGGTCGGAGCCGAGAAGTCCCGGACCCATCTTGTTCATCACGTACGTCATGGTCATCCGTCGTTCGGTGTCGACGACGACCTGCGAGCCGCCCCAGCCACCCCAGAAGCAGATGCGGCCCTCGGGGACGAACGGCACGGACACGGGCGTCGGCAGTCCGTAACCGATGCCGAATCGAATCGGTTGTCCGAGAGCCAGATCCACACCGTTCGACTGCTCGTCGAAGATCAGGGAGATGGTGTCCGGCGACAGCAGACGGACGCCGTCGAGCTCGCCCCCGCAGGCCACGACGGACTGGATCCGGGCGAGCGACCGGGCGTTGCCCTGGCCACCGGCCGCACCGTTCTCCGCCTTGCGCCACTCGTCGGACCACGACGCGGACGCGTCCGGTCCGGGGCCGGTGAACGTCCTGACGATGACACTGGCGGGGTCGAGGGAGGCCAGGTCGATCGGCAGCGGAGGCGGCGGGACCACGTTCGACACCCGGCCGAACTCCGACGGGTCCAGTCCGATGTGGAAGTCGGCACCCAGCGGTCCGGCGATCTCCTCCGCGACGAAACGGCCGAGCGTGCGCCCGTCGATTCGGCGGACGACCTCGCCGATCAAATGGCCGTAGTTCAGCGCGTGATATCCGGACGCCGTGCCCGGCTCCCACCACGGCGCTTGGGCGGCAAGTCGTTTCGTCGACCCGGCGAGGTCGAACGTGTCCTCGACCGTGATCGGCTGATCCCATCCCGAGACACCCGACGTGTGCGAGAGGAGATGGCGGACCTCGACGCGTTCCTTGCCTGCCGCGGCGAATTCCGGCCAGTACTTCGCGACGGGCGCGTAGACATCCAGCAGTCCGCGATCGACGAGCATCAGTGCGGCGAGCGCGGTGACCGTCTTGGTGCACGACCACACGTTGGTGATGGTGTCGCGCTCCCATTCGGTGGCGTGATCGGTGTCGGACCATCCGCCCCACATGTCGACCACCGGATCTCCGTCGAGGGTCACGACGATCGACGCGCCGAGTTCCTCACCGGAGTCGAGGTTGTCCTTCAGGGCCTCCTGCAACGCCGTGAAGCGCTTGTCGCACACTCCTCCGAGCTTGGTCACCTGCGGTTCCTCTCCACCAGCCGATGCAATTGATCTTGACATCGGGTTCAATTGAGGGTTCCAGTGTGAGCCCGCTCCTCGTGTGATGTCAATCACTCGTTCGTGACGACTCGCGTCCGGACGGGGCCCGACCTCAGCCGGTCACGGGCAGCATCAGCGCCTGACCCGGATCACCCGAGGCGATGGTGACCTGGTGCGGCACGAGACTTCCACGGAAGCTCGGGTCTCCCCCGGATACCACGAGGCGTACGCGGTGGCCCTCATCGAAGCGGTGGACGATGGCCGGCATCTTGACGCGGACGGGCTCACCGGGTGCCACGATGCGCATCGGCGCGACCTGTCCGTTGATCAGCGTTTCCGTGCCGTCGGGAGCCACGTCGTACAGCTTCGCGAAGACCACGACCGAATCCTCGACACCGGCGACCGCGGGTGCGGCCGTGACGCGGACGTCGAGCGTCGGGGCTCCGACCACGTCCACCGGGGCGCCGAGGATGACGGACGACCATTCGGCCTGGGTGCCGGGGACCACGCCCTGCGGGACCTGATTCTCCGGCCGGGTGTCCGGCGCTTCCCGGTCGGTGGGGAGGCCGACCGGCAGCGTGTTCAGCGTCTGTGCACCGGGAACGATGCCGTCGAGGCGGTCGGTGAGTGCGCCGTCGCCGGAGAGGTAGAGCGAATAGTCCTGGCCCACCGAGACATCCGAGGATTCGGCGTACGCGGGTGCGGCGTTGCCGGTGTAGTCGACCCAGTTGCGGAAGTAGCTGAACACCGGCCCGGTGTCGACCTCGCTGTCCTTCAGATAGTGGTCGAACCAGTCGACCATCCGGCCCGTCTCGTACTGGGTGTCGGGGTTCGGATTCTTCATGCTGATCTCCCCCTCGGCGGGAGTGAGATCGGAATGACCCCAGCTGTGCCAGATCATCTTCACGTCGTTGCCCTGTGCCTGCAGGGTCTCGAACGTGGCCGTCGATTCGTTGAGGTCGAACAGGGTGTCCTGCTGTCCCTGCATGATCAACACCGGGATCTTCACCCGGTCCGCGTACGACACCACGGACGACTGGCGCAGGAACTCGACGGACCCCGGGTCCGGGTAGCCCTGCACCGCGGACTGCGCCAGTGCGGGGCACGCGGGGTCGGCGAAATTGGGGCAACCGAAGGCCCGCGCGGGGTCCTGCGCGTAGCCCTCCGCCCGGGGGTTGGTCGCGCCGATGGCCCCGAACATGAGCGACCACACCACCTTCGACGCCCCGGGAATCGACGTGCTGACCCCGGTCGTCTGGTCGGTGCCGTTGGGCGCGAGCGAGTAGCTGAGGTCGTTCCAGGTGATCATCGGGATGATCGTGTCGATCCGGGGGTCCACCGAGGCCGCGGCGAACTGCACGGCCCCACCGTAGGAGCCGCCGACCATGCCGACCCGCGGATCGTGCGCCTCGGCGGCGCCGTGGTGCGCGGTCGCGTCCTGCACCACGTAGTCGAGACCGGGGACGGGGACGGTGTGCGCGGGATCGACGAACGCCATCCCGTCGCGTCCACCGAGGAAGCTCACCAGTTCACTCGCCGCTCGCCCGTCGTGCTCGGGATTGTCCATGTGGATCTTGCAGCCGGAACCGCCGAAGCCCAGCCCGGAGTACGCGAGCACCGCGTAACCGCGGGACGCGAGGAACGAGGCGATACCGGCCTGGTCATTCTTGGAACCGCCGAAGCCGTTGGTGGTGAGGACGGCGGGCACCCGATTCGACGCCGACGCCGAATCGGGCTTGTACACGTCGCCGATCACGTCGCACGGCTCGTCTCGGTTCGGTCCGACGAGAACCTGGAAATGGAGCGTGGTCTTCGTGAAACCGAGCGGATCGGCTGTCGCCGGAGCCGCCGCCGCGATCGGTGTCAGTACCGCGGCCGCCGCCGTCACCACCGCCAGAGTCGATCTACGCGCCCTGTGTTTCACAGCCCACCCGCCGTCCGTCACTCCGCCCCGAGCACCTCTGACGAGCGTAAACGCTCTGGACGCACGACCAACTCAGGCTGCCGGTGTGTCGCGGGCATCGGTGTGGACCGCGGCTCGCAGACTCGCGCAGGTCGTCTGGCACACGGCTGCGCCCCTCGTGCGGTTTATATGTGAGCTGTGGTAGTGACCAAGCGCGCCGAAACGTCCCTGTTGACCGACCAGGTCTACGAGACGATCCGACGGCTCGAGGAAGCCGGTCTGGCCGAGCGTGTCCCCCACAAGGGCGCGGTCGTGAAAGGCCTGACCCTGGCCGAACTGGTGCATGTCTACGACGTCCGCCGGTTGCTCGAGGTGGAGGCCCACGATTGGGCGCCCAGCAGATCGGCCCCGCCGACGTCGACCGGATGCAGACCGAGTACGAACTCATGCGGGCCGCCATCGCCGAACGGCGGGTGGTGGCGCTTCTCGATCACGACGAGGCACTGTTGACCATTCTCTACGAGGCGGCAGCGAACCCCGTGCTCGTCGATTCCATCCGTTCCCCGTGGCAGCACTGCCGCGCCTACAAGATCGTCGGCGCGCAGGGCACCCTGGACACGGCGGGAGACGACTCGTTGTGGAGGTACCAGGAACGTCTCGTCGAGGCCGCCCGCAAGGGTGACGCCGACGCCGCGGTCGCCGTCAACAATGAATCGTTGATCGATGACGTCGCGGATCAGGATTCAACTCGCCGCTCAACAGGATGCCGGTTAGCGCCAGCGACAACGGATCTCACCGATCATCGAGAGCGCAGGAGGACACACCGACCCTGGGAAAATGTTCGCCTGGGCCGGTGCCACGGCGAGCTGGCCCATGCGAACCGACCCCGGCGGAAGCCGCGGCCTCGACGACTACTTCACGCGGGACTTCACCCGCAACATCGGCGCCGAGTTCATGGGCCGCAACAAATTCGGCCCGCAGCGCGGTCCCTGGCACGACCACGGCTGGCGCGGCTGGTGGGGTGACGAGCCTCCGTTCCACACTCCGGTGTTCGTGTTGACCCACCACACCCGTCCGTCGTTCACCCTCGGGCGACACCACGTTCCACTTCGTCGACGCCGATCCCGCAACGGTCCTCGATCAGGCGCGGGATGCGGCCCAGGGCAAGGACGTCCGGCCACCATCTGTTCTGGCGAAAGTCGCACTAGACCACGAACGGTCCGGCGACCACGCCGGTGCCGGTTCGATCAGGGCACCTTCGGCGGGTTGTCAGGGAAGAGGAGTGCACCGATCTCCTTGCCGATCGGCACAGTGTTATTGGCGTTGGCATTGGCCGTCGGTCCGAGCGTGGCGTAGACGACGATCGTGGTCTTCGACTCCGTTTCGTAGAGGGCGATGCCGTTGTAGCCCCCGAATGCCGGGTTCATGAGCAGCCAACTGCCCAGGTGAACGGTTCCGAATGCGAAGTACTTGTCCGCAGTCAGCGGGCCCAGCCCGGCGGTCTTGTCCGCCATCATCTCCGTGAACGCCGTGTCGGACAGGAGTTCGCCGGTGCCGAGCGCACGAACCCACCGCGCGACTTCGGCCACCGTCGAGTTCATGTTGCCGCTGTTGAGGAACGCCGTGGGATTCCAGAACGTGGAGTCCTCGAAGACGCCACGTTCGTTGGTATAGCCGTGCAGGATCGGTTCACTCATCTGGGGTGTCAGCACCACGCTGCTCGCGTCCATCCCCAGCGGCGTGAAGATCCGCTCCTTCAGGAGGTCGCCCAACGGCTTTCCCGCCGCCTTCTCGAGTACCACACCGAGCAGGCACAGGTCGCTGTGCGCGTAGGCAAAGCTGGTTCCCGGTTCGAACAGCGGCGGGCGGGCGTTCGCCAAGTCGAAGATCTCCTGAGACGTAAAGCCTTTGATCGGATTTGCGTAGAAGATCTTCAGGAAATCGGGGTTGGTCACGTAGTCCGAAATGCCGGTGGTGCTGTTGGCGAGCATCCGCGGGGTGATCTTGTCGGCTCGCGGAAAGTCGGGCACCCACTTGGCGATCGGCTCGTCCAGGCTCAGCGTTCCGGCCTCGCCCAGCTGCAGCAGAATTGTCGACAGCATCGGTTCCATCGGCTGGCCGACTCGCAATTGCATGTCACGCGTCGCGGGAACGCCGAGCGGAGACTCCCCCACCGCCCCGGCGGCGATCTCCTCGTCGCCGCGCCACACGCCGAATACGGCGCCGCTGAGATCGAGCTCCGTCAGCTTGTCGCGAACGATAGCGACGATCTTGTCGGCGTTGGGATCATCGGTGTGCGCGACGTCGGGACCGTTTTCCGCTGATTGCTGTTCGCCGCTGCGACCGTCCGATCCGCACGAAACGGTGGCGAGGGCAAGAACGATGCTGAGCGCGGTGGCCGTTCGACGCAGCCGGCTACGAGTCGACAAGCTCATGGGGTCGATCCCTTCGTACGCAGAGGTCGAGTGGGAGTCGCTGCTCACTGGGATTCTAGGCGCAGACCGTCGTTGCCCAGGGAGGTTCCGGCCGTTATCCGATCGGCTGGTCGAGCGGCAACAACCAGCACTTTTCATCCCAGAACGGCCAGGTGATGCCATGTGGCACCACATTTGAGCCACTTAACCCTTGTGGTGATGCCATTGTTGTGCCACGATGGCACCATGGATTTGACACCGTATGTGAGCAACCTCGGACGTGAATTCGCCACCCTCGCCGAAGCCGGCGGTGACGAATCCCGTGCGTTGGTCGAGCGCCTGACCGGGTCGCTCGAGTCTGCGATCCGGATGACGTTGCTGGACGCACTGTCCGCCGCCACGGACGAGATCACCCAAGATCTGGCCCCGGGATCGGTGGAGCTGCGCCTGCGCGGACGCGACCCGAACTTCGTCGTGACCGCACGGCCCGCCGAGCCGATCGAGGAAGCGGCCGAGGACGATGCGGCACCGGCCGACGGCGGCACACCGATCGCCGAGGACGGCCCGACCGCGCGGATCAACGTGCGCCTACCCGAACAGCTCAAGGCCGCGGTCGAGGAGGCCGCAGCCAACGAGGGCCGCTCGGTCAACGCCTGGCTGGTCCGCGCGGCCTCGACCGCGCTGCAGCAACCGGACCGCGTCCAGCACGCCCAGCAGCGCGGCAAACAGACCAAGCAGAGCCTCACCGGCTGGGTGCGCTAGCCACACCGCCCACCACCACACCACGTCCCCGACCTGCGGGGATGTTTCACCAACTCATCCCGAGGGGACAGCTATGCCCAATTTCGATACACCCGAACCGATTTCCGTCACGCTCGAACTCGGCGTCGGCAATGTGCGGATCACCGCGAGCGACCGCACCGACACCACCGTCGACGTGCGCCCGAGCGACGAATCCGATGAGTCGGACGTGCAGGCCGCCCAGCGGGTCCGCGTCGACTACGCGAACGGCGTGCTCCAGGTCATGGGACCGAAAGCGCGCGTACTCGACTTCTCCCGCAAGTCCAGGTCGGTGGAGGTGTCCATCGACCTGCCCAGCGGTTCGCAGGTTTCCGGCGAGGTGCAGGTAGGAGACCTCAGCGGCACGGGCCGGCTCGGGCAGTGCCGGTTCAAGACCTCCACCGGGAACGTCCGGCTCGAGCAGACCGGTCCGTTGCGTGTGGACACCGCGGCCGGTCACGTCACCGCGGACGGCGTCGCGGGCAACGCCGAGATCCGCACCGGCTCCGGGAAGGTCCGCATCGGCGAGATCGAAGGCTCCGCAATCGTCAAGAACTCCAACGGTGACACCGCGATCGCCGCGGTCACCGGCGACGTCCATGTGCGCTCGGCGAACGGCGACATCTCCGTCGACCGGGCCGGCGCGAGTGTCGAGTCGAAGACGTCCAACGGCAGCATTCGCCTCGGCGAAGTGGCCCGCGGTTCGGTCGAGCTCGGGACCGCGATGGGCGACCTGGAGATCGGCATCGCCGAGGGCACCGCCGCCTGGCTCGAGGTGAACACCAAGTTCGGGCAGGTACGCAACCTGCTGGACAACACCACCCGGCCCGAGGCGTCCGACGAGACCGTCGAGGTCCGCGCGCACACCTCTTTCGGCGGCATCACGATCCGTCGTTCCTGATCCACTTCTGGACCTCGAGAAAGGGAAACCATGACCACCAGGCAATCTCAGCCGGCCATCGCGGTGACCGGGTTGCGCAAGTCGTTCGGCGACCACGTCGTGCTCGACGGCATCGATCTGACCGTCCCGCAGGGAACGGTCTTCTCCCTGCTCGGCGCGAACGGCGCCGGGAAGACCACCACGGTCAACATCCTGTCCACCTTGATCAGCGCCGACGCCGGTGACGCCCGCGTCGCCGGCCACGACCTCACCCGCGAATCCGACGCGGTGCGCGCCGCAATCGGTGTCACCGGCCAGTTCTCCGCGGTGGACAACCTGCTCACCGGCAAGGAGAACCTGCTGCTGATGGCGGATCTGCACCACCTCGCCCGCAGCGACGGCCGGCGGCGCGCCGCCCAGCTGCTCGAACAGTTCGACCTGGTCGACGCGGCCTCGAAGCCGGTCTCGACATACTCCGGAGGCATGCGGCGGCGGCTCGACCTCGCGATGACCCTGGTCGGCAGCCCGCGCGTGATCTTCCTCGACGAGCCGACCACCGGCCTGGACCCACGCAGCCGCCGGGCCATGTGGCAGATCGTCCGGGACCTGGTGGCAACCGGCGTCACCATCTTCCTGACCACCCAGTACCTGGAGGAGGCCGACGAACTGTCCGACCGGATCGCGGTCCTCGACCACGGCCGCCTGGTCGCCGAGGGAACCGCGGACGAGCTCAAGCGCCGCATCCCCGGGAGCCACGTCCGCCTGCAGTTCGCCGACCCGCGCGGCCTCGAAGCGGCCGAGCGGGTCCTCGACCAGGTCGCGCGCGACCCCGACGCGCTCGCCCTCCGTGTGCCCAGCGACGGCAGCCTCCGCTCGCTCAAGACTCTGATCGACCGGCTCGACGACGAGGCCATCGAGGTCGACGAGCTGTCCGTGCACACCCCCGATCTCGACGACGTCTTCCTCGCCCTCACCGGCAACCCCCACAACGAGAAGGTGACCTCATGAGCGCCCCCGCCCCCACTCTCGCCGGGCCGGCCCCGGCGGACCTCCGGTTCCACCCGCTGCGCGACTCGGCAACGATGCTGCGCCGCAACCTCAATCACATGCTGCGGTACCCGTCGATGACCGTGACTCTCGTCGGAATGCCGGTCGTCTTCCTGCTGCTGTTCGTCTACGTGTTCGGCGGCACGTTGGGCGCAGGGCTCGGCGGGGTGTCCGGCGGGCGCGCCGAGTACGTCAACTACGTCGTGCCCGCGATCATCCTGATGACCGTGACGGCCGCGGTGCAAGGGACAGCGATCTCGGTCGCGATGGACATGACCGAGGGCATCATCGCCCGGTTCCGCACCATGCACATCGCCCGCGTCTCGGTGCTGACCGGACACGTGCTGGGCAGCGTGATCCAGGCGATGCTCAGCGTCGCGATCGTGATCGGCGTGGCGCTGCTGGTCGGCTTCCGGCCCACCGCGGGGGTGGGCGCGTGGCTGGCCACCGCCGGGTTCCTGGTGGTGGTGACGTTCGCGCTCGTCTGGCTCTCCGTCGCGCTCGGCCAGGTGAGCAAGACCGTCGAGGCCGCGAGCAATGTGGGTATGCCGCTGGTCCTGCTGCCCTTCCTCGGCAGCGGGTTCGTCCCCACCGACTCCATGCCTGCCGGGCTGCGCTGGTTCGCCGAGTACCAGCCGTTCACCCCGATCATCGAAACCCTGCGCGGCCTGCTCATGGGTACCCCGATCGGGAACAACGCATGGATCGCGCTCGGCTGGTGCGCCCTCATCACCCTCGGCGGATACCTCTGGTCGAAAAAGCTCTTCAACCGCGAGTACTCGCGGTAGCGGCACGGCCCCGAGCCAAACCGGTCTGCAGCACCGCCGTCGACAGACCAACCGTCACGAAAGGAAATCCGATGAGTAGAACGGTCGCCATCCCGTACGGCCTCCCGATGGAGCGCGATGCGGGACCCTTCGACCCGCCCCAGCAGATCACCCGGCTGCGCGAGTCTCGCCCGGTCAGTCCCATGATCTTCCCCGACGGTCACGAGGGCTGGCTCGTCACCGGCTACGACGCGGTCCGCCGGCTCATGGCCGACACCCGGTTCAGCTCCCGCCAGGACATCGGTATTCTCCACGTGCCGTACGAGACTCCCGGCATGCCCGTCGCCACCGAGCCGTCGCCGCAGGTGCCGGGCCTGTTCATCGCCATGGACCCGCCGGACCACACCCGGCTGCGGCGCACACTCACCGGCGCCTTCACCGTCAAACGCATGAAGCAGCTCGAAGACCACATCATCGACGTCGCCGAGCGGCAACTGGACGAGATGGCGCGCCTGACCCCGCCGGTCGACCTGGTCGAGGAGTTCGCGCTGCCGGTGCCCTCGCTGGTGATCTGCGAACTGCTCGGTGTCCCCTACGCGGACCGGGAGAACTTCCAGGTCAACTCCGCCAAGTTCCTGGTCAAGGACCAGCCGCTCGACGAGAAGATGGGCGCGTACATCGCACTGACCACGTACCTTTCCGAACTGGTCACGCGCAAACGCGCCGCCCCCGGCGACGACATCCTGTCCGATCTGGCCCGCGACGACGACCTCACCATCGAGGAGCTGACCGGTGCCGCCTTCCTGTTGCTGCTCGCCGGCCACGAGACCACCGCCAACATGCTGGCGCTGGGCACCTTCGCGCTCCTGGAGAACCCCGAGCAGCTGGCGGAACTACGCGCCGACCCGGACCTGCTCCCCGACGCCGTCGAGGAACTCCTGCGCTACCTGTCCGTTGCCGACATCTTCTATCGCTACGCCACCGAGGACATCGAACTCGGCGGTGAAACGATCCGGAAGGGATCGACGGTAGTCGTCTCGTTGCTGGCCGCCAACCGCGACCCCCAGCGCTTCGACAACCCCGACACCCTCGACATCCGCCGCAAGGCCCGCGGTCACCTGTCCCTCGGCCACGGCGTCCATCTGTGCCTGGGCCAGCAGCTGGCCCGCGTCGAGATGCGCGCCGGCTTCGAGGGATTGCTGCGCCGCTTTCCGACCCTGGAGCTCGCCGTCCCCGCCGGCGACGTGAAACTCAGGACCGACATGAACATCTACGGCGTCCACGAACTGCCGGTCACCTGGACGGAAACGGCCCGGTAGAACCGTCGGCCGAGCGCGTCAGCCGATCCAACCAGTCACCGAACAGGGCGGCGAGCAGTTCTGGCCGCTCGTGCATCAGCGCATGGCCGACGTCGTCGACGACTGCCAGGGTGGCGTGCGGGTAGCGCTCGAGCAATTCGGCCGCGTCCGCGTACCCGACGATCGAATCACGACGGCCGGCCACGATCAACGTCGGCCCGGAGAACGCGCTCGACCCGACGTCGACCGTCCACCCGGCGAAGATACGTCCGAGCGCATCCTCGTCGACGAGCGTCGTACCCGGCACCACCTGGTCGCGGTAGCGGCGCGCAGTGGACGGCGTGCGCACGACGAAGTACTCGTCGAACCCCGCCCACTGTGCACGTTCGAGTTCGTCGTAGGCATCGGCGTCCTGGCGAACCACGGCGTGGTCGGGCACGTGTCGTGACTGCTCGGTGACCGGGCACATCAACGCCAGGCCGAGCACCGTGTCCGGTCGCTGTGCGGCCACCCCACGTGCCAGATAGGCGCCGTAGGAATGTCCGACCAGCAACACCGGGCCCACGCCCAGGCTGTGGATGAAGTCGCCGAGCAGCGTCACCACATCGTCGTTGCTGGTCAGCCCGTCGGTTGTCGAGAGGCCCATCCCCGGCAGGTCCGGATAGATCCGCCGGTAGCCCGTGCCGGGAACGATGGCCTCGATCGCTGCCTCGATCTCACGATGATCCACACCGGCGCCGTGCAGAGCCACGAGCGGCACGCCGCCGCCGTGCTCGACGTAATGGACCAGGGCTTCGTCGATCCGGCGCTCCATGTCAACACCTTAACGATCCACGCCGACCACACGAGCCGCGCTCAACCAATTGCCCGGTCCCCCGTCGACAACTGAAATATGCTGCGTGAGGTGGACATTGTCGATGCTCATCATCATTTCATCAACCTGCCCGACCTCGAGTACCCGTGGATCGACAGTCGCCCACCCGCGCTCACCGCCTTGCTCCCGAACTACTACGACGCTGCGCACCGGTACCTGCCGCACGACTATCGGGCACAGGTCGAGGGGGCGCCCGTCACGGCCTCCGTCGCGTGCGAATTCGGTGCAGCAGACAGTGTCGCGGAGGCCGTCTGGATTCAGCACTGCGCCGACCGTGTCGGTGTTCCGAACGCCTTCATCGCGGCCGTTCAGCTCGATTCAGACGATCGCGCAAGCGTTCTCGCGCGATATCGGGATCTCCCGGTGGTCCGGGCGGTGCGCCAGCCGCTGTACTGGGCGGCCGACCCGATCAAGCGCCTGGGTGCGCGCGGCGACTACCTGTCGGACCCGGCCTGGTTGCGTGGATTCGAGCAGGTCGCCGATGCGGGGCTGGTGTGGGATCTGCTCGTATACGACGAGCAGCTACCCGCCACTCACGAGCTCATCGCCGCGTTTCCCGAGACCACCTTCGTGCTGGAGGCGGTCGGGTGGCCGGTCGACCTCACTGCCGAGGGCTTCTCCCGTTGGGAAGAACGCCTCACTGCGGTGAGTCGGTTTCCGAATGTCGTCCTCAAGTTGCAGGGAATCGCCCTCATTTTCGGAACATCCCTGGAGGGGATCGGTCAGTGGATCCGGACGGCGCTCAGCATCTTCGGCGCCGGGCGATGTATGTTCGCCTCTCATTACCCGATCGACCATCTGCTGTGGGATACCGAAACCATGGTGTCCACCGTCCAGGCAGCCCTCGGCGACTTGTCGTCGACAGAACAAGCGCACTTCTTCGGCGAAACCGCACGACGGGTGTATCGCCTGCCCGCCGGTGACGCCTAATATGAGGGAGATCGGAGTACCTGCAGTTTCGACGCCGCCAATCCAGTTTCGGGTTCCGGTCCACACTGTGAGGAGTCCACGTGACGCGAGAGGGAAGTATCCGGGTCGGCGACCGGACCATCACGTATCTCGAAGCCGGTGACCCGGGCGGGCCACTCGTGCTGCACAACCACGGGGGACCCTCGAGCCGACTGGAGGCCGAACTGTTCGACCCGTATGCGAAGGCCAACGGACTGAGATTCGTGTGCGCGGACCGGCCCGGCATGGGCGGGTCAGACCTTCAGCCGGGCCGCACCTTCGAAGGCTGGACCGATGACCTCCTGCTGCTGGCCGACTCCTTCGGCGAACAGCGATTCGCGGTAACCGGCTGGTCCGAGGGTGGACCGTGGGCCCTGGCGGCCGCCGCGTATCTGGACCCCGCACGCCTGGTCGATGTCGCGTGCATCGCCGGTGGCAATTACGGAACGTTCGGATCGAACTGGGCCGCGAAGTATCTCAGTAGCGTCGACGCGCTGGGCGGCCGCCTGGCGCTTCACTTCCATCCCGGCTTCACACTCATGTACGACGTGCTCGGTATCAGTGCCACACATTTCGCGGATCGCTACGCGAAGGCGATCACACAGTCGGCGTGCACCGCGGATCGGGAGGTGCTGGCTGACGAGAAGGTCCTCGACGCGTTTCTGAGGGCAGGACGCGAATGCTTTCGACATGGCGCGGACGGACTCGTCGCCGACGCCACGATGCTCTACAAGGCCTGGCCGTTCGACATGACGAAAGTGACGCGCCCCGTACACTTCTGGCAGGGAAGCGCCGACACCCTGGTGCCTGAGATCATCAACAAGACAGTAGCGGACAAGACCCCGGGCGCCGTCTGGCACCCGATCAGTGGTGGTGGTCATTTCATTGCCGTCAGTCACGCGGACGACATGCTCGCGTTGGTAGCGAATCATCTTGCGCCAGCCGAACACTGACGCTCTTCGTCAGGCCGGGACGTCTCGGGCGTCGAACCGAGTCTGGTAGAACAGCACCGTCACGGCGATCACCGCTTCGAGTGCGGCCGTCGCGAGCGCCGCCACCATCGGCGTCGACATCGAATGACCCATCGGAGCCGGCGCCGCCGCATGCATCGCGTGCCCGTGGTGGCCGCCGCCACCGGAACCGGGACTCATCACGGTGACGTGCAACGCGATCATGCCGACGTTCATCAGCGCGACGAGACCCCAATCCCGGTGCGAACCACGCATCCACAGGTGCCGTGCGCAGTACAGGCATCCGAAGATCATCGCAACGGTCACCACGGCGACCAGCGGCGACGACGTCGCATGCTCACCGAGCGACGCGGCGTGGAGCCCGGCCGCAGCGACCGCGAGGGCCGCGGCCGCCCGCCGCAACCAGTGGCTGGTGCGGCGGGCGATCGAAGAAAAGACGGCGGACACGACTTCTAGCCTTCGCAGCAGTGCTTCGCGGTGCTCGCCGGCACGTCGAGCGCGGGGTTGCGGTCGAAGAATCCGACCGGCTTCAGCGTGAACCCGGCATAGTCGACCGGCATGACCGGCCAATCCTCGGGCCGCGGGAAGTGCGTCAGCCCGAACGTGTGCCACAGCACCAGGTCTTGCCCCTCGATGTCCCGGTTGCCCGCCACGAACGTCGGCAGACCGGCCTGGCCCGGGTGCTGGTTGACGAAGTCGCCTGCGGGATAACGCTCGGACTCGTCGTATTGCGTGACCCACAGGTGTTTGGTCGCGAACGCGGCACGGGAGGCAATCGAACTCGACGGGTCGGCCAGGAGCACCGGCTGACCTTCGGGGTGCAGCGCGTACCCGACATCCTGCCCCAGCCGGTTCTGCTTGGTGGGATTGGTTATGTGCCAGACCCGGGCCTTGAGGTTGTCGGCGGTGCGTTGCCCCTCGGATTCGGTGGTCAGCTTGGTTTTCTGGCAGCGGAAGGCATTGCCCCACGGGTTCTCCGGGCCCATCGGGACGGGCACGGCATCCACTTCCTCGACGGTGTTCACATTGCCGTCGACGGCCATGTCGAGCCGGGCGGAGAAGAGGTGCTGGTGGAACGGGGCGCCGAGGCCGGGCGCCATCTGTGTGGAGAATCCGTCGGCACCGCGGTAGGCGGAGGTGAAGACGATTCCGGTGGCCTTTGCCTCGAGTTCGATGGTGCCGTCGAGGTAGAGGTACCAGTAGAACCCGTAGTCGTAGTTACCGATGGTGAGGAAGAACGAGATGACGAGGCGGCGCGAGCGGCGGGTCTCGGTCATGCCGTTGAACATGTCCGTGTGCTTCCACAGGACGCCGTAATCCTCCTCGTGGAGACAGATCGCGTTCTTCATGACGCGCGGGTCACCGGACTCGTCAGCGATCGTGACGTCGAAGTACTGGATCTCACCGAGACAGTCGCAGCCGAGTTCGAGCGAGTTGGTGTACCGGCCGAACAGGTACTCGCCCTGGTCGAAGTAGTTCTGCCAGTATCGAACCGGGGACGGATCGGCGTAGGGAACCACCATCTCGGCGATCGAGGCACGATAGATCACGGGACGTTCCACTCCCCCGTCGTCGAACGAGAGCTGGTGCAGCGTCAGGCCCTCGCGCACATCGAAACCGAAGCGGAACTTCCAGTCGGCCCAGGTGATCTCGTTGCCGTCGACGGAGAAGCTGGCACCTTCGGGTTGAGTGATCTCGATGGGTTTGAGGTCGGTGCGGGTGGGTGTGGCGTGCGGTTCGGCGTTCCATTCGCCGCGCTCGGCTGGGACGGGAAGCTCGATCTCGTCGACCACCTTCACGACGCGACGCTCGGTGAGGTCGACGTAGGCCACGACCCCGTCGATCGGGTGCGCCCACGGCAGGTCCGCCTTGTCCTCCTGGTGGAAGGCGAGGACGCGGACGATGCGGTGCCCGACCTCGTCCTCGTGGCCGAACACGCCGGCCGACAGGGGAACCGCCCGGACCTTCGACGGTTCGATGCCGCGCTTGGCCATCGCCGCGAGCCAGTCGGAGCTGCCGAGCAGGAACGCTTCGATGTCCTCGAACTCCTCGTCGAGGATCGGCACGTGGCCGTCGGTGGCGGAATCGACGGTGGCCCTGCTGATCACGCGGTTCTCCGTCACCGACACGACGAGGTCGGTGCCGATGCCGGTGGAGCGATCGAGCAGCAGGATCCGGGCGCGCCGCTCGATCGGGTCGCCCGGCGTGAACGCGAGGACCGTGGACTTGTGCGGCTCGGCGAGTGCGACGAAGACGAAGCGCACGTGCTCGCCGATCAGTCCCTCGTCGGTGAGGAGTGCTTTCGCCGACCGGATCTCGTCCGCCGACAACGGAGTGAGCGGATGGTCCGGGGCGGCGGAACCGATGGCGGCCGGGGTCTCGGTGGTGGCGGTACTCATCGTGCGATCTCCTTGTCGATGATGGTGTCGTTCGTGTCGTGCTGCGGTAGAGCGGTGTCGTGGCGTGCGGCGTGGGGTCGGAGCACGGCGACGGCCGCTCCACCGGCGAACGTTCCTATGAGCAGAACCCCGATGACGGCGGCGAGAGTGCTCGACCCGCCGACGAGAAGGGGAAGGTTGGCGACGGTCATGATCAGAAGCCCGGCCAGGCCGACGAGGCCGAGCAGTGGTGCGATCACGGTGTTCCACACCCGCCGGTCCACCCGGGTCCGGCCGAAGTAGACGAGGACGGCGACGGAGGTCAGGGTCATCAGTGCGACGATGCCGACCGAGGACACACCGGCGAACCACGCGAACACCTCGGTCACCGGATCGAGTCCGGCAACAGCGGACGCGACGATCAGGACGAGAGCCGACGCCGTCTGCACAACCGACGCGATGTACGGCGACGCGTGCTTGACGTGCGAGCGACCGCATCCCGCCGGCAGGGCCGCGCTGTTCCCGAGGGAGAAGATGTACCGGGAGAGCACGTTGTGGAAGGACAGCAGGGCGGCGAACAGGCTCGTGATCAGGAAGATCTGGACGAGGTCGCCGGCGATCGCACCCACGTAGCGGGTGGCGGTCTCGGTGATCATCCCTTCTGGATTCTCGGTCGCGACGGCCACGGCACCCTCGTCGCCCCACGCGCTGACCATCGCCCAGCTCGACAGTGCGTAGAAGCCGCCGATCACCAGCAACGCCAGGTAGGTGGCCCGGGGAATGGTGCGGCCCGGGTCGCGGGCCTCGTCCCGGAAGACGGCGGTGGCCTCGAAGCCGATGTACCCGGCGATGGCGAAGATCAGTGCGATGCCGGGTGCTCCGGAGAAGAACTCGGCGGGGTGGAACGCCGCCGTCGAGAATCCCTCGTCGCCGCCGCCCCGGACGATGACGGCGGCGTCGACGACGAGGACGATCCCGACCTCGCAGACGAGCAGTACGCCGAGCACCTTGCCGGACAGGTCGATGTGCCGGTATCCGAGGATCGCGACCACGGCCGTCACGGCCAGGGCCCACACGTACCAGGGAAGTTCGGGGCCGCCGTGAGCGGTGACGAAATCGTTGACGGCGGCTCCGATGTATCCGTACACCGCGCCCTGGACTGCCGTGTAGGACAGCAACGCGAGGAATGCGGAGCCGAGACCGGCATGCCGGCCCAGGCCCTGCGTGATATAGGTGTAGAACGCGCCGGCGCCGGGGAGGTGCTTGGCCATCGCCGTGAATCCGACGGCGAAGAACAGCAGTACCACCGTGCAGACGATGTAGGACGCGGGGTAGGCGGCGCCGTTGCCCGCTGCGATGCCCAGAGGGACGGTTCCGGCGATCACGGTCAACGGGGCCGCCGCTGCGACGACCATGAACACGATGGCACCCGGACCGAGGGTGCCTGCCAGTCTGCGAGGGGTGCCGTCGCTGACCGCACTCGAGTGCGTGGGGGCGTTGGTTGTCATGGTTTCCTTCGACTTTCACGAGGAGAGGGTCTGCGTGGATGCTCCGCGGTGAGCTCTGGGACGAGCATGCGACTGCGGGTTGTCGGCGCAGTTGCCGAAGCGTCACAGTCCGTCGACAGCAAATGAGAACGCACGCAGGACGATTCTCATTCGGGTCCGGTCGAGGTATCTAGAGGGCGATGTTGACGGACTTGCTCTGGGTGTACTCGGCGATGGCACCTTCACCGAGTTCGCGTCCCCACCCGGACTGCTTGTAGCCGCCGAACGGAAGCGCCGTGTCGAAGGCATTGTGGCAGTTCACCCACACCGTGCCCGCCTTGATCTCGGCGGCCACCTCGTGGGCGCGGGACACGTCCCGGGTCCACACGCTGGCGGCGAGGCCGTAGGGGGTGTCGTTGGCGGCCGCGCGGACGCCGTCTTCCCGGTTGAACGGCACCGCCACCGCGACCGGGCCGAAGATCTCCTCCTGGTACACGCTGAAGTCACGGTTCACGTCGACCAGCAGGGTGGGCTCCACGTAGAAGCCGGTGTCGCCGTGCCGCTGCCCACCGGAGAGCGCGCGGGCACCGTCGGCGAGTCCGGCGTCGATGTATCCGGTGACCTTGCCCAACTGCTCCTCGGAGATCAGCGGGCCGATGTCGTTGGTGGGGTCGAGTCCGGGTCCGATCTTCTGCGCCTTCGCGAAATCAGCGACACCGGACGTGAATTCGTCGAAGATCCGGTCGTCGACGAGCAGACGCGTTCCGGCCGTGCAGGCCTGGCCGTGGTTGAACAGGAACCCGCCGGCGACGCCCGGGATCGCAGCCTCGAGGTCGGCGTCGGAGAAGATCACCTGCGGGCTCTTGCCACCGAGTTCGAGGGACACCTTCTTCAGGTTCCCCGACGCGGCATTGACGATCTTCTTTCCGACCTCGGTCGAACCGGTGAACGCGACCTTGTCGACGTCGTCGTGACTCGACAGCGCCGCGCCGATGTCGCCGAAACCGGTGAGCACGTTGAACACGCCGTCGGGGACGCCGGCCTCGGCGATCACCTCGGCGAGGAGCAGCGCGGTGAGCGGTGTCTGCTCGGCAGGCTTGAGGATCATGGTGTTCGAGCAGGTCAGCGCGGGTGCCACCTTGAACGCGGCCATCACCAGCGGGAAGTTCCACGGGATGATCTGTGCGCACACACCGACCGGTTCACGGGTGGTGAACGCGTGGAATCGGGCTCCGGGCGCCCACGGCACCGACACGGGGATGGTGCGGCCTTCGATCTTGGTGGCCCAGCCGGCGTAGTAGAAGAAGATCTCCGCCGCCCACGTCACGTCGACGGCCTTCGCCACCGCCACGGACTTGCCGTTGTCGATCGACTCGAGCTGCGCGAACTGATCGGCCCGGGCCAGAATCCCCTCGCCGATCTTCCAGAGGATCCGCTGACGTTCCGCGGGGGTGAGCGAGCGCCACGGCCCGGACTCGAAGGCCCGCCGGGCCGCCGCTACCGCCCGGTCCACGTCTTCGATTCCGGCGTGCGGCACCGTCGTGATCACCTGTCCGGTGGCGGGATCGACCGTCTCGAACGTCCTGCCCGACGCGGAGTCCACCCATCGGCCGTCGACGAACATGCGCTTCGGCGACGAAACGAAGTCGACGACCCGGGGGTCGAGTCCGGCGGGGGTGTGAACGACTGCAGTCATCATGTCCTCTTCGATGGAGTGAATGAATCTGTGAATGAATCCGGCTTCTGCAGAACACTTTTGGCGGAATATTTCGCCTCGTCGTGCTGCGGCCTGAACCCACGATAAACCCCGAATGTGTCGCCGGTCACTACTAAATCCGGATGGGAATCAGCGACTGCGGCATTCTCATTCGACTTTTCCGGCCACGACGGCGCCGATTCTCATTCCGGCTTTTCGGGTCGGTGCAGCTGATCCGCCGTGTGCGCCGGCGCAGGCTCCGGAATCGGGAACGCATTCTCCGGCCATTCTCATTCGAGGTGATCGAAAATTAATTCCGATCGGCGCATCGCGCTCGTCTCCTGCGCTAGCGTGCAACTCATGCAGCCCCGGGTTGATCACTCGCGCGGGGCCGGCCGGAAAGTGTGGAGAGCAGGTGCGTGGTGTCCGGTACACCGAGAATCAGAAGTAGATCACCGGTCGCCGGTCTCGAGCGGGCGCGTCTGAGTTTCGTCCAGGTGCTCGGGCAGTCCGTTTCCGCGGTCGCACCGTCGGCCGTGATGGTCACGCTGCCTGCTCTCGTCATACCCGACGCGGGCCGGGCGACCATTGCGGTGTTCGTCGCGGCGGCGATTCTGATGACGGCGGTCGGCTACTGCATCGGACAATTCGCCACCCGGATGGTGGCCGTCAGCGGTCTCTACAGCTACATCGTGAAGGGACTCGGGGCGGTGCCCGGCTTCGGCGGGGGCTGGTCGCTGCTCGTCGGTTACGCGGCCGCGGCCATGGCGAGCACGCTCGGTGCCGCGAGTTACCTCGCCGCGCTGCTCGGCCGAGTCGGGCTTCCGGCGGGGTCGCCCCTCATCGCGGTCCTCGCGGCGATCGTCGGACTGCTGGCCCTTCTCCTCATGGTCCGGGGCGTGCAATTGTCGGCGCGGATCATGCTCGCCATCGAGGTCTTCGCGATCGTGGCCGCCTCCGCCGCGCTGGTGGTCGCGTTCGTGCAATCGGTCCGCGAGGGCGCGACCCCGGCCGCGGGCGGCGCGAAGTCAGGATCCGCGGTCGGGTTCGCCGTACTGCTCGCGATCACGTCGTTCGTCGGATTCGAGAGCGCGGGCACGGTGGCGCGGGAGGCCCGCAACCCGTTCGTCGCCGTCCCGCGCGCCATCCGGTGGACCCCCATCGCGCTGGGCGTTCTGTACGTGTTCGCGGCCGCCCTGCAGTTGCCGGAGCCGGTGCGGCAGGGAGTCGACTCGCTACCGATCGTCCTCACGTTGCCCGACTCGTCCGGCGCAGGTTCGTCGGCGCTGTCGATCGTCATGGAACTCGGCATCACCGCCTCCTGGTTCGCGTGCGTCCTCGGTTCGACGACGGCGCTGTCGCGCACCCTGTTCGCGATGGGCCGCGAAGGGGTGGTTCCGAGTGTGTTCGGCCGGACGCACCACCGGTTCCACACCCCGCATGTGGCGTTGACGGCCGCGATGCCGGTCGTCGTCGCGGTGCCCGTCCTTTATCTGTTCGTCAGCGGTTCGAGCCGCGACGTCCTGATCGGACTCCTCGCCGTGTCCGCCCACGGCTACGTCCTGGCGTACGTCCTGTTGTGCGTCGCGACGCCGGCGTTCCTCCGGCGGATCGGCGAACTCACTCGACTTCCCGTGCTCGTCGGCGTGCTGACGGCGACCGCGATGGTGGCACTGGTCGGGTGGGCGGCGTTCTCGCGGACGTATGTCGCGGGCGCGGCGACCGCCGTCTACGTGCTTCTGATGCTTGTCGGCGCCGCGGTCTTCGCGATCCGCGCGCGGCGATCCCCCGGAATCGGAGAACGGATGGGTGTGTACGACGAGGCCGTGGCCGAAGACCTGCTCGGCCGGTACCGACCGTGGGAGGTCCGCCGGTGAGCGCCGACGACAGAGCCCTGTCGGGGCGTCAGCCCAAGGCCGTCACCAGCGCGCTGCGGGTGCTCGAGGAGGTGGCCCGGGCCGGCTCGGGTGTCACAGCGAAAGACATCGCGGCCCGCCTGTCGATGCCGTCGGCGACGACGTACCGCCTGCTCAACATCCTCGTGGGCGAAGGTTATGTGGTGCGGCTCCCCGACCTGTCCGGGTTCGCGCTGGGCCAGAAGATCGGGATCCTCGTCGACGCGGCCGTCGTGCCCACCGTATGTGCGGCGGCGCGTGAGGTTCTCGCCGAACTGCGACTGTCGGTGCGCTTCGGGGTCCACCTGTTCTTCTACACCAACGTCGCCGTCCGCACGGCCGACGCGGACCCCGAATACCCGCCGCCGGAGGACGAGTCGTTTCTCAACCAGCACCTCTACGCGTGTGCGGTCGGCAAGCTCCTTCTCGCGGAGAAGTCGGAACTCGAATCCGTGATTCCCCGCTGGGAGCCACGGGCGCTGACGGCCCGCACCATCGTCGTAAGGAGCGAGCTGCTCGCGAATCTGGACCTGATCCGGAGCCAGGGCTTCGCCACCCAACTCGCGGAACTCCAGGACGCGTCGGCCTGCGTGGCCGTCCCCGTCCGGTCCGGAACGGGGGCCCTTGTCGGCAGTCTCGCACTGTCGGGACATGTCGATCACGAACACCTCATGCTGCGCCACGTCCCGTCGCTGCGGGAGCATGCGGAGCGGCTGGCACCGCTGATGGCGTAGCGCTACGGCGTCCGCGACTGACGGGCGAGCCGGCGGTCGTAGTCGGCGCGCCCCACGGGGTCGACGGCAGTGAGCGCCCGCCGGTCGTCGATCAGACGGCGGCCGAGATCGAGGAGACGCTCCGGGACCACGGCGTCGATCAGATCCCACCCGGCGAGGTACCGGGGCACGGCGGTTTCGGCGCGACGATGGTCCAGCGTCCGGACGATGGCGTCCGCGACGTCTTCCGGGTCGACGGTCGGCATCCCGCCGCCCAGCGGCACACCCGACGACAGTCCGGTGCGCACCGCGCTGGGAAGTACGGTGCTCACACTGACGCCGGCGGGAGCGAACTCCGCCCGGACAGAGGCGGAGAGCCCCACCGCCCCGAACTTGCTGGCGTTGTAGACGGCCTTGCCGGGCACGAGCAGCTTGCCTGCCATGGAGCGCCGTCCAGGTCGATCACGGGATAGTTCCGGCCGCCGAAGATGCTCATATTTCGGAGACTAGCAGTATCTGAGTTACGTTGGTAGGCCGAATTTTTTCCGAGTCCGTCGAAGCCAGGCGATATCCGGTGCGCGGAAATAAGATGAGTGATGACGAAAAACGCGCCGGCCCCACACCATCCGGTCGTCCTCGAAGCCCTCCCGTGAAGTCGACTCTGTCGTCGATCCTCGTCGGGTGCGTGGTGGCGCTCGCACTCCCGTGGGCGCATCTCGCGGTGGCCGACGCCGCGCCCGACTCCGCCATCCGGTATGTCGCGTTGGGTGATTCGCGAGCCACCGGGTCGCTACACGATCCGTTGTCGATCCGAGACGGGTGCTTCCGCACAGCCGACGCGTACCCGCAGATCGTCGCCGACACCCTGCGCGCGGAATCGTACGTCAGCAGGGCGTGCGCGGCAGCAAAGACCGAAAACATCACGGAAAAAACACAATTCACCATCACCGGACCTCAACCACCGCAGATCGGGGCACTCCGGCCGGACACGACGCTCGTCACCGTCAGCATCGGGGGAAACGACATCGCGTGGTCGTCGTTGGTGGAGCCCTGCTACACGCTCGCCCCGGGGCTCGACGCGAACTGTCGCTCCGACGCCACCACCGCCCAGCGCATGAACGACGCTCTCACCGTGCTCGGCCCGAAGGTGTCCACCACCCTGGCTGCGATCACCGAGAAGGCCCCCGCTGCGACCGTGCTCCTGGTGGGGCACGGCGGCATCTTCGGCGACCGCGGTTGCTGGCCCTACATCCCCACCAGCGATGCCGACGCCGCCTTCGTGGTGCAGTTCTTCGTGAGAATGAACAGCGCTCTCGCCGACGCGGCACGGAGTAACGGCGCGTACTTCGTCGACGTGGCCGCCGCCGCGGTAGGGCACGATGCATGCGCCGGATCCGATCTCCGGTGGTTCGAAGGCCTCGTCCCCCGATCGTTCACGATGCCCCTGCACCCCACGCACGAAGGGCTGAGGGCAATGGCGGCACTCGTCGTCGCGACCCGTCCATGATCGGCCTGGTTGCGCCATTCCCTACGTCGTCAATTCGACCGACGACGCCGGAGCGAAGTTCCTCGACCAACCGGGGTTGACACTGATCCCGTTCGCCACGGCACAACCTGCCAGCAACATCCCCGGGCGTGCCCAGATCAGCACTGAACTACTCGCCGACACCGATGCCGATCTCATCCTGGCAACGAGTTCCAACGGCGCATTGGAGAGTCTGGAACAGCAGCCGGCATTCCAATCGCTCGGCGCCGTCGAACGCGGCGCATACGTGCCGCTGGCACCGACGCTGGCGCAGTCCATCGCCTTCCCCTCACCGCCCAGCCTCGATTGGGCACTGGGACAGGTGGTTCCACTCCTCGACTCCGCCGTGCAACGTTAACGACCGCGGAAGCCACTCCCGACACACTCGTCAATCCATCCGTAAACACGTCGATGCACCGCCGCACTACTGGACATCCGACCCAGTGGCGCAGGCGTGTGGTCGTCCGGTATACCTTTAAACAGGCCGTCCGGTTTGTTAACGGGAACGCTCGTAACCGATACCGGCGCTCACACGAAGAACATCGATATCTGTTTCCCGACACGTGGTTCTGTTCCACGCGCCGGGAACGGAAGGACCGCAGTGCTGTTGGCAGAAACGTCACGAACACCGGCCCCCGCGGCCGCGCCCCACCCCGAGGATTGGCGCGAGCTGGCCTCATGCCGCGGAGTCGCATCGTCGGTGTTCTTCTCCCCCGACGGCGAACGCGGTCATGCCCGCGCCCGTCGCGAAGCGAACGCCCAGCAGATCTGCCAGGACTGTCCCGTACTCGCCCAGTGCCGCGACCACGCCCTGGCCGAGGACGAACCGTACGGAATCTGGGGCGGGATGACCGAAGCCGACCGCCGACGGCACGCCCGCCGACTCCGTTCCGGCAGCCGCCGCTGACCGGCGCCTATTCCCCGCGGATCACCGTGCCTCCAGCTTGTCGATGTCGGCGAGGACTTTCTTGTGCCAGGCGATCTCGGTCTGGATGCGCATCTTGGCGTGGGCGACGATGAGATCGTCGGCAGTACTCTGGTCGGGCCATCGGCGATCGAGCTGGTGATCGAACTGCAGCTCGCGTGCCGCGAGGACGGCGATGCGGTCCTCGACGTAGCCGCGGAGCACCTCCCGGTCGAGATCTGCGCTCACAGCCAGGCGAGGTCGACGGGGTCCGGTTTGAGTTCGAACTCGGTGAACGCCTCGTCGCGGAGCGCTCGGAGTTCCCTGGTTCCTTCCGCCGTGATCTCGTACACGGTTCTGGCGGGCAATGCTCCGTCCCGCTCTGTCCGCAACGGGCGGATCAGACCCTCGTCTTCGAGCCGATGCAACGCACCGTAGAGCGACCCGGGTTTCACCTGTGACCACAATTCGGCTCGATCCAGACGCGCGTCGCGTGCCGGAGACACCAGACTGACCACACCAGCGGTGACGGTCACCGCGTTCGACAGCGAACTCGCCGCCTTCGTCGACGACCTCTACGAGACCAACACCGCAGCTCACGGAGCCGGCCTGGCCGCCAACCAAGTCGGAGACCCGAGGGCGATCTTCGTGTACGACCTGGTCGAGGACACCCGGCGACATCGAGGGCACGTCATCAATCCGATGCTCGAGACTTCGCCGCTGCCCGAGACCATGCCCGACCCGGACGAACTCGAAGGATGCCTCTCCGTTCCGGGCGAGCGTTACCCTACGGGCCGAGCCGACTGGGCGAGGGTGGTCGGCGTGGACATCGACAACAACCCGATCTCCGTCGAGGGCACCGGTTATCTGGCCCGCTGCCTGCAGCACGAAACCGATCATCTCGCCGGGCATCTCTACCTCGACCGGCTCGTCGGACGCAATCACCGCGCCGCGCGCAAGATGATCAAACGGCGTCAGTGGACCGACCCCGGCAATACGTGGGTACCCGGAGCGGACCGTGACCCGTTCGGTTGGTGAGAGACATGACGTCGGTTCCCTGCTCGGTGTAATAGATCTCGGTGCCATCAGCAGTGGCGACGTACGGCATGACTAATGCTCCTCGTGTGGGTGGTCGGTGACGGGTCGAAGTACTCGGGTCAGACGGCGGCGTCGACCGGATCGGTCCGCGCCACGGACGGGAGGTGCGCATCAAACGAACGACGATGCAGCCAAGTCGAATACATTGCCGAGCACCGCATCGCTCATCGCAGTGAAGCGTTGCGGTCGGCGTGATACATTTGGGTTCACGGATTGCGCTCGGGGCGAAGGTGATTCGCTTGATCGCCGGGACGTTCCTGCCCTTTTCTTCCATTCGGCTGTGCCCGCTCTCGGGCACAGCCGATCAGGGGTGGAGCACCCGAAACCGACGTCCGCGGCTAGAACCCACCGTGTCCACCGAAGCCGCCGAAGTGGCCGAAGTGCCCGAAACCTCCGAAACCGCCGAACCCCCCGTGGAAGGGCCCGACATCCTGTCGTCCGGGTCCGAACGGCCCCGTCGCTCCCGGCCAGCCCCAGGGGAAACCGGAATCCGGGAGGTCCGTCACGGGCCCCGCATCCGGCACGACACGAGCAGCGGGTGTAACCACATCGGGTACTGTTGCGGCGGAAGCAGTTCCGGCACCGAGAGCGAGCAGGGGTGCGATTGCCGCCGCGGCGACCGCCGTGCGGATTGCGAACTTGTTCATTGTCCTCACCTTCATTTTCTTTCTGTGCTGCGCCGACTTGTGCGGTGCTTGCGATGGGTTGATGATCGAACGACCATTGATATAAATCGTCGCGGAAACGGAACCCCGCGTCGTCACTGCCAGCAGGAACTTGCGGATGCAACCAGCCGCAATCTCGGTCTTCCAGGTAGCTGCAATGCCATGATTGTTCGTTGTGTGCGAGACGGCGTCATGGCGTGTCGGGCCGGGCGCCGATGAAGTATTCTCGAAGTCGGTCACTTTCACGGTGATCGGGCGCTTTTCTCATGGACGGGGAAACTCGGGGTCGACGATGGCCGAATTCCATCCTCCGGCGACGCGGTCCGATCCGCTCGGGGCGATTGCGGTAGAGCTGGCCGCGGCCGGCTTCGACGATGCCCACGAAGTCGGACGCGGCGGTTTCGGAGCGGTCTACTGCTGCTGGCAGCGCTCGCTCGAACGCACTGTTGCCATCAAGGTGCTGACTGCCGCTGCCGCGCTCGACTCGGACAATCTCGACCGGTTCCTCCGCGAGCAGCACGCCATGGGCAAACTGTCCGGGCATCCCAATATCGTCAGCATCTTCCAGAGCGGTACCACGGAATCGGGCATGCCCTACATCGTGATGCAGTACCACCCACGCAACTCCCTCGACGCACTGATCCGCGAGGCAGGCCCTCTGAGCTGGCAGGACTGTCTGCATATCGGGGTCAAGATCGCCGGGGCGCTCGAGACGGCACACCGGCGAGGCACCCTCCACCGCGACATCAAGCCCGCGAACATCCTGCTCACCGAGTACGCGGAGCCTCAACTGACCGACTTCGGCATCGCACGAATCGCGGGTGGCTTCGAGACCGCCACCGGCCTCATCTCCGGTTCCCCCGCGTTCACCGCACCCGAGGTACTCCAGGGACAGACCCCCACACCGGCGTCGGATCTCTACAGCCTCGGCGCCACGCTCCTGTGTGCGCTCAACGGTCACGCGGGCATCGAACGCCCCCGAGCCGAGCAGACGGCCACCCAGGTGCCGCAGACCCCCGACGGAACGATGTCCAATGCGACGCAGACCGACATTCCCGCCGACGTGCGCTCCGCCATCAACCATGTGATGGCGGGCAACATCGAGGATCGTCCCGCGAGCGCCGCCGAGTTCGGGGAGGAGTTGCGGCGGATTCAGCGCCGCCACGGCCTGACCGTCGACGACATGGCGGTGCCCACCGACCTCGGCGACCCCCACGACCGCGACCATCCGCAATCGGCTCGGGCCCGGGCAAGCTCGGAGAGCAGGCCGGTGACGACACGTCTGCGGGTGATCCTGGCCGAAGACGACGTCCTGCTCCGCGAGGGGTTGGCGAGCCTGCTCACGCGCTCCGGCTTCGACGTGCTGGAACAGGCCGGCGACGCAACCACACTCCTCGAACTGGTCCGTGAGCGAGCCCCCGACCTGGTGATGGTCGATATCCGAATGCCCCCGACCCACACCACCGAAGGGCTCGACGCGGCCCGGGCGATCCGCGACGAATTCCCCGAAGTCGGCATCCTGGTCCTGTCCGCGCACGCCGACGTCGAACACGCGATGGAGCTACTCGCCAGCGGCCGCGGAATCGGCTACCTACTCAAGAGCCGCATCACCGACGTGGACGATTTCATCGACACCCTCCAGCGCATCGCCGCGGGGGCCTCCGTCGTCGACCCCGCGCTGGTTCAGGAGTTGGTCTCCGCCCGCAGGCGCAACGACCCGCTCGCCGCACTCAGCGCGCGGGAGCGGGAGGTACTGGCCCTCATGGCGGAGGGACGTTCCAACGCCGGCATCGCCCGCCGACTCTGGGTCACCGAGGGCACCGTCGAGAAACACGTACGCAGCATCCTCACCAAACTGAACCTCCCCGAGACCGGCGACGATCACCGTCGAGTTCTCGCGGTCGTCACCTTCCTCGAGGCCCGCTGACCGGAGCCACCGGCTCCCCTTCGGTTCCGTCACCGGCACCGAGCAGATCCCGGATCGCCTCGGACGACAGCTCGGACTTCGACACGAAACCCACCGCGGGGCTCCCGGCGATCAAGTCCGCCAGGTCCTGCTCGGCGTGGGTGGAAATCAAGATCACCGCAGCCGGGAACGCGTCCTCGTCGAGCCGCTCCGCGAGTTCGAATCCACTCTCCGCGCCGAGTTCGACGTCGACCAGGATGACATCGGGCTGCAACTCCGCGGCCGACCGGACCGCGTCGGCGGTGTTCGACGCAATGCCGACCACCGTGATGCCCTGCCGCTCGAGCAGTCGCCGAGCAGTATCCGAAAAACGTGGGCTGTCATCGACGATCAGGCACCGTAGACGACCGAATTGCAACACCATGTCTTCCATGGTTGACCTGATACTCCCGGGTACGCATTCCCGCTAGCAGGTAAATCCCGTTCGGTCACTCGTCGGCGACCGGGATGGTGATGTCCAGCATGGTCCCGTGACCGGGGGGACTCGTGATCAGCATGTGGCCGCCAAGGGCCTCCACACGGTCCTGTAGTCCGATGAGGCCAGAGCCCGCACCGGACGAGGCGCCGCCGACGCCGTCGTCCCCGATCACCAGGTGCAGAGTGCCGTCCTCCGCCCGCAGGGACACATCCACCTCGGAGGCGTGGGCGTGTTTGGCGGCGTTGGTGAGCGCCTCGGCGACCACATAGTAGGCGGCTACCTCGACCGATTCGGAGAACCGCCCCTCGATCGCGACGTCGAGAGCAACGGGGACTGCGGAACGACGAGCCAGCGTCCGCACCGCCGATCCCAGCCCGCCCTTCGACAGGATCGCCGGATGGATCCCGTGCGAGAGTTCCCGCAGATCCTCCGACACGCCCGTGAGCCCCGAGGCGATGGCCGACAACTGCTCGCGCACGTCCCCCCACTCGGCCGGCACCGACGCCTCCGCCATCCGCACCTCCAGTCCCAGCGACACCAGCCGCTGCTGGGCCCCGTCGTGCAGGTCACGTTCCAGGCGACGCCGGGCCTCGTCGGTTGCCGTGATGATCCTGGCCCGCGAGGCGATCAGTTCGGCACGGGTCGCCGCATTGGCGATCGCGGTCGCGACGAGATCGGCGAAGTCACCGAGTCGGACCTCGGTGTCCGCGGGCAGCGGCTCGGTGCGCCGCGATCCGACGATCGCCGCGCCCCACACCCGTTTGTCCACGACGATCGGGACTCCCACGATCGATCCGAAGCCCTCGGCACGAATGCGGGTAGCAACTGCCCCACCGACATCTTCGTGGTTGTCGATCCTGGCGCCGTGGCCGGTGCGCAAGACGATCGCCCCGACGTCGTCGCCCTCCGTCGAGATCCTGTCTCCGGTGACGGGCATCCGAGTTTCCCCCGGCTCGTATCGAACGGCGACCAACGTCCCTGTGCCGTCTCCCTCGTAGCGAAGCAACACGGCGTCGACCACATGCAGCCAGAGCGCGAGTTCTTCGGCCACCGCCGTGAACACCTCCGAGGGGCTCACCCCACGCGCCGTCAACGTCGCCACCCGACGTAGTGCGGCTTGGTGTTCGGCGAGGATCGCGAGCTCGTCCCGGCTCGCCTCCGCCTCCCGGCGGCGCAGAACCGCTTCCGCGGTACGCAATCTGGCCTGGCCCGCCATGAGGTTGGCCACCAGAGCGACCGGCAGGAAGACCACGATGGCCACCCAGTCGCCGGCTTTGGCCGGAAGCAGGGTCCCCGCCACCTGAAGGTGAAAGTAGACGTAGACGAACGCGCTCACCAGAGTCGTCATTACCGACAGCGCAAATCCCCACCGAGCCGAGACCACCAGAACTCCGAGCAGGAACACCGCACCGAATGCATTTTGCGGCGCTACCTTGTCCAGCTGATGCACCACAACGGTTTCCACGGTGATCACGGTGGCGGCGACCACGATCCCCAACCACAACGGCGGGGTCGTCGGACGCACCAGCAGCGATATCAGACGCGCAGGCATCTGGTGCGCGTCCGCGTCGAAAGCCGCCCAGGGGGCCTCCGCGCCGCGCCGCGACAGGGCTCCATGTGACCGCCGTGACCACTTTCGCGTCATCGTGCATGCTCGGATCAGTCGTGGAGTACTCGGACAGACCTCGATGAGCATCATATCGAGCTGCCGGTCCGGTCTCATCCGACCGAGTTCCCGTCACTCGGCTGACACCCGCCGATGTCGCTACGCTGGGCACAGGCCGATGCAGTAAACCTTGGGAGGAAGCGGTGGTAGCCGTACAGATACAGGTGGGTGATCTGGTGCAGGCGTCCGGTCACGCCGGTCCCTGGCTGGTGGTCGAGCTCAGCAAGGGCATGGCCTCGCTGCAGCATCCCGACGGCCATCGGCTCTCGGTCCGGACGACGGCCCTGTCCGTGGTGCACAAGGCGACGAGCCCGGCCGGCGAGGTCGAACCGGCCGACCGCGAACAGCCGGGAGAGGCCCCCACCCTCTTCGACTAGTCGACGATCGTGGTGACGATCGACGTGGCAGCCGGGGTCCGCGGGGTCGAGCCGAACCCGAATCGGACGGGCGGATCCACCGGCTGCAGCGCGCCGAGGTCCCGGCCGCGCCAGGATGCGGACATTCCCACCACCCGCCGCTGATCGACGGCGCCGTAGTACTCCCGGCGCCCGTTGCCTGCGGTGCCGCGGGTACGCACACCACGGAGAACGACACGGGCGATCGGGTCGCTGACCACACAGAACCACGGTGCACTCGCGAGCGCCCGCGGGATCAGGTTCAGCAATCGTCCGAGCGTGGTGCGGGCGCCGAGCTCGAAACTCACGCGCAGGTCCCCGCCCTCGACGGTCCGGCTGCCGCCGGACCGCGAGCACCGGACGGACGCGATCACGGTCTCGTCGAAGACGTACGTCGCGGTGACGAAGTCGCGGACCACCTCCGACGGGGCGAGCAGCACGCGGTGACCGTCCGCGAGTTCGACCATGACATCCGTGAACTCACCGAGCGGTGATCGCGACCAGTGTCCGACGACGATGCGCACGCCCGAGCCGGTGCCCAGGCCCGTGATCTCCCCGTCGAACCGCCATCTGGTCATTTGGTCAGCGTATGCGCGGTCACTCCGTCAGGTGTCGGTACTTCGCGATGCTCCGGTCCGACAGCACGGTGCGGAGAATGAATCGTGTTTGCGCCGTGATGTATTGGTCCACCGTGTAGCGGGACGCGAAATGCCAGTGCTTGAGCGCCCACCCGTGCGCGAGCATCATCATGTCGAATGTTGTCAGATCGACGTCGAGATCGCTCGCGATGCCCGCGGCGATCGCGGCATCGAGGGCGTCGTGGAGCGGCTTGGAGGTCGCCACCTCGAGTTCCTTGATCCGCTCACGCCCGTCCTGGTCGAGCGTCCGGCTCTCCCGATACGTCAGCACGACGGCATCCAGATTCTCGTCGACGATCTCGACATAGCGCCGGAACCCGGCCACCAGCCGCTCGACGGGGTCGGTTCCCGCTGCGTCCATCGCGGGCTCGAGCTGATCGCGGAAGGCGTCGAGGATGTCGACGATCGTGGCGAGGAGGATGTCCTCCTTGCCGCCGAAGTATTTGTAGATCAGCCCGACGCTCACCTGTGCCTCGTCGGCCAGCGCCTGCATGGACATCTGGTGGAAGCCGGTCCGCTGCATCACCGTGACGGCGGCGTCGAGCACCTGACGTCGCCGCGAGCTGACGCGGACGGCGCGGACGGCTTCGTCGAGTGGAAGGGCGGACGTGTCCTTCGCCATGACAGATGACCTCTCCTTGCTGGCAGAACCTGCGGTGAACGAGTATTCACAGTATCCCGCGCGGGGCCGGAACCGCAGTCCGGCCCGCGTCAGATCCCGAGATCCTTCGCGACGATGGTCTTCATGATCTCGGTGGTACCGCCGTAGATCGTCTGGATCCGAGCGTCCACGAACGCACGCGCCACCGCATATTCACGCATGTATCCGTACCCGCCGTGCAGTTGCAGGCACCGGTCGGCCACGCGAACCTGCAGTTCGGTGGTCCACCACTTGAGCCGCGCCGCACGGGCCGGGGTCAGTTCTCCGCGGACGTGCTGCCGGATGCAGTCGTCGAGATAGGTCCGGGCCAGATCGAGTTCCGTGGCCAGCTCCGCGAGAACGAACTGGGTGTTCTGGAGACCGGCGATCGGCTTTCCGAAGGCGCTGCGTTCCTTCACATATTCCAGGGTCTGCTCGAGCACTCCCTCGGCGGCCGCGACCGCGCCGACGGACAGCGAGAGGCGTTCCTGCGGCAGATTGTGGACGAGTTGATAGAAACCCTGCCCCTCCTCGCCGAGGAGGTTGGCCACCGGCACGCGCATGTCGGCGAACGTCAGCTCGCTCGTGTCCTGGGCGTGCAGCCCGATCTTCTCCAGATTGCGGCCCCGGGAGAATCCCGGTGTGCCGGATTCGACGACGAGCAGCGACAGCCCCTTGTGCTTGTCTGCCGACATGCGCACGGCGACGACGAAGAGCGTGCCGTTCTGACCGTTGGAGATGAACGTCTTGCTGCCGTTCACCACGTAATGGTCGCCGTCGCGCACTGCCGTGGTGCGGATCCCGGTGAGGTCACTGCCGGTGCCCGGCTCCGTCATCGCGATGCCGAGAATCGTCTCACCGGTGACGGTTCCGGGAAGCCAGCGCGCCTTCTGCTCCTCGGTCGTCATGTCCGTCAGGTACGGCAGCACGACGTCGTTCTGCAGAGAGAATGCGATGCCCGCGGCGGCGGCACCCGCCCGATTGACCTCGTCGACGACGATCGCGTTGTAGCGGAAGTCCTCGACGCCGGGGCCGCCGTAGGCTTCGGGAACCGGGAAGCCGAGCAGCCCCTGCTTACCCGCGTCGGTGAACAGTGCCGGGTCGAGGCAGCTTTCGCTCTCCCACTGCTCGTGCCGCGGGACGATCCGCTCGCGCACGAAGCTGCGGACACTGTCCCGGAACTGGTGGTGCTCGGACTCGAATTCGATGGTCATCACGGTGTCCTTTACGAGCCGGTGGTGTGGGATCCGCGGGCACTCGGAACGACGAACGCCCCGCTCTCGAACTCCCGGCGCGCGGTGTCGGTGGCCTTGTAGTGCAACTTCTTTCCCGTCGCAGACACGGGGAGTGACTCCACGAAACGGTAGGCCCGGGGGCGCTTGAACTGCGAGAGCATCGGGTGTCTGCGGCAGAAGTCGTCCAGATCGTCCGCGGACGGGACCGGTGCGGTGGTGACGACGTAGGCGACGACGATCTGCCCCCACTTGTCGTCGGGAACCCCGACCACCAGCGAATCCGTGACCGACGGGTGCCCGCCCAGTGCTTCCTCGATCTGCACGGGGTGCACGTTCTCGCCGCCGGACAGGAGCATGTCGTCCTTGCGGCCGACGATCGTCACGAACTCCTCGTCGTCCCACGTGGCCAGATCACCGATGTGGAGCCAGCCGTTCCGGAACTTCCGTTTCTCCTGCTCCGGGGCATCGAAGTAGGCGTTGGCGCCTTTCGGTGAGCGGACGATGACCTCACCGATCTCGGTTCCGTCCTTGGCGACCGTCTCGTGAGCGTCGGCGAGGCGGTCGTCGAACAGCCGGACCACGGCGACGTCGTCGTCGATGCAGGCCCGCCCGGCGGTCCCGGCCATCTCCGGCAGATCGATGGGCCGGAGGAAGGTGTTCCAGAACCCTTCGGTGCTGCCGTACCCGTTGAAGATGCGAGGATTCAGCACCTTCTGATAGTGCAGTGCCGCTTCCCGTTCGAGTGGCGCACCCATCGTCACGATGCCGTTGAGGGTCGACAGGTCCCGGGGCTTCTCCTCCTGTGCGCGAGCGAGCACCGCCAGGTTGGTCGGGGCACCGATCAGGAACGTCAGCCCGTATTCCTCGACGTAGTCGAGGGTGACCTCGGCGTCGAAGCTGCGCTGCGCCACCAGCGAGGAACCGAGATAGAACGTGGGATTCGGCCCGGCGCAGTACAGCCCGCCGCGGTGGAACCACGGAGTCATGTTCAGTGTCTTGTCTTCCGCTGTCAGCGGGAAGTGCATGATCACGTCGTGGGCGCTGAAGATCTCGATCATGCTGTTCAGCGGAACACCCTTGGGCATGCCGGTGGTTCCGGACGTGAACAGCCGTGTGGTTTCGTCCCACACCGTGCGACTCACGTCCGGCGGTGAGGCCGGCTCGGCCACGAGTTCGTCGAAGCGAATCACCTCGAAACCGTTTCCCGGCAGTGGTTCTCCGGGTCCGACGGCAACGACGAGCGCGGGCTTGTGTGTGGAGCGCGACAAGGCATCCCGCACCATCTCGCCGATCTCGGTGTCGTAGACGAACACCATGGGGCGGTTCGCGTCGAGGATGACCGCCGTCTCCCCGGACGCGAGCCGGAAGTTCATCGGCGCTCCGACCGCGCCGCAGGCCTGCCCGGCCAGGTACAGCTGGGCGAATTCGGAACCGTTGAACAACTGGTAGGCCACGACATCGCCTGGTGCGACGCCGGCGCGGGCAAGCCCGGTGGCGAGCCGGTCGACGCGATCACCGAGTTCGGCGTACGTCCAGCTCTCGCCGGTCGACGGGGACTGCATCGCGAGTCGATCGGCGTACCGGTGGGTGTTGCGCCGGAAGCCGTTCAGATAGGTGAAATCGTGCTCGAAGTACTGACGATAGGCGTGGGCGTCGTATGTGTACGTCATGATGAGTCCTCCGTCCCGGTGCCGGTCAGCCGGCCATGGTGAGGCCACCGCTGACGCTGATCACCTGGCCCGTGATGAACGACGCGGATTCGGACGCGAAGAACAGGACCGGCGCCGCCACTTCCTCCGGGCGGGCGAGCCGCCGGAACGGAATGGCCTTCACCAGAGACTCTTTGAGCTTCTCCGGCTGCGCCTGGAACAGCGGGGTGTCGGTCGGGCCCGGGCACACGCAGTTGACGTTGATCCCGTACCGGGCCATCTCACGGGCGAGCGACTTCGACAGCGCGATCACACCCCCCTTCGCACCGGCGTAGATGCTCTCCCCCGCACTGCCGACACGGCCTGCATCGCTCGCGAGATTGATGACGCGCCCGCCGTTACCGGCCTCCACCATGCCGGGAAGGAATGCACTGCACATGTGCACGGGCCCGAGATAGTTGATGGCGACGACCTTCTCGGCGAATTCGGTAGTGGCGTTGAGGAACTGATCGGTGCGGTCCCACCCCGCCGCGTTGACGAGGACGTTCGCGACGCCTACCTCGGCCGTCACCCGGTCGCGCAGGGCGTCGACCTGCGCCCGGTCGGCGACGTCGACGGTCATCGGAATGAGCCGGTCGGGCCGTTCGGCTGCTGTCTTCTCCGCGGCCTGCGGGTCGAGGTCGGCGACGACCACCGTGTCGCCGTGCTCGGCGAGCGCGAGGGCGATGGCCCGGCCGATGCCGGATCCTGCGCCGGTGACCACTGCGATGTTGTTGCTCATGCTTTTTCCCACTTCCCGTGCTGTCGGACTCAGGCGTTCACGAATTTGTTGAAATCTGGCTTGCGCTTCTCCGCGAACGCCGCCGCCCCCTCGAGGCCTTCGGGTGAGTGCGTGAACAGGTCCAGCGCGGACATCGCGAGGTTGCTCAGTCCGGCCTGGTGATCGGTGTCGGCGTTGAACGACTGCTTCAGGAAACGCAGGGTGGTGGGGCTCTTCTCGGCGATCTCCGCGGCGACGGCCTTGGCCTCGTCGAGCAGTCGGTCGGCGGGGACCACCCAGTTGACCAGGCCCCAGCGTTCGGCGGTGACCGCGTCGTACTGGCGGCAGAGGTACCAGATTTCCCGGGCGCGTTTCTCGCCGACGACTCGCGCCAGGAAGGCGGACCCGAAGCCCGCGTCGAAGGAGCCGACGCGGGGACCTGCCTGGCCGAACTTCGCGGTCTCGGAGGCGATGGTGAGGTCGCAGAGAACGTGGAGGACGTGGCCGCCGCCGACAGCGATGCCGTTCACCGCGGCGATGACGGGCTTGGGGACGTCGCGTATCAGCTTGTGCAGGTTGCCGATTTCGAACATTCCACTCTCGGTCGGGCCGTAGTCGCCGGTCTCCGCGCGCTGCTTGACGTCGCCTCCGGTGCAGAACGCCTTCTCCCCCGCACCGGTGAGGATGATCGCCTGCACCGCGTCGTCGGCCCACGCCGAGCGGAAGGCCTTGATCAGCTCCTCGACGGTCTTGCCACGAAAGGCGTTGTAGCGCGCGGGGCGGTTGATCGTCACGACCGCAGCCGGGCCGTCGACCTCGTAGGTGATGTCTTCGTAGTCGGTCACGGTGATTCCTCTCTCTGAAGTCTGCAATGAGTTGATGTTCATAAGTAGTGAACTAGCATTCGACGTGAATGAACGTATATTCACACCGGGCAGTGTGTCAAGGGTCACTCGGCGCTCGGTGGCACTAGAGGAAGGCGCCGACCCCGGTCTCCGCCCGGCCGATCAGCAGCTTCTGGATCTGACTGGTGCCCTCGTAGAGCGTCATCACCCGCGCGTCGCGCATGTATTTGGCGACGGGATATTCGTCGACGTACCCGTACCCACCGAAGATCTGTATTGCGTTGTTGGCGGCGCGAACCGCGGCTTCACTGCAGAAGTACTTCGCCTTCGACGCGGCCGTCCCGAACGGTTCACCGCGCTCGATCAGGTCGGCGGCCCGCCAGGTGACTAACCGCCCCGCGTCGGCGTCGACGGACATGTCGGCGATCAGGTCCTGCACGAGTTGGAACGAGGCGAGCGGACGGTCGAACTGCGTGCGCTCGCGGGAATAGGCGACGGCGGCCTCGAGGCAGCCCTGGATGATTCCGACGCAACCCGCGCCCACCGACACGCGACCCTTGTCCAGCGAGTGCATCGCGATGGAGAAACCCTGCCCCTCGGATCCGAGCAGGCAACTCGCGGGGACGCGGACGTCCGTGAAGGACAACTCGGCCGTCGCCTGCCCGCGCAGTCCGAGCTTTCCGCGGATCTCGCGCGATTCGAATCCCGGGGTGTCCGTCGGAACCAGAAAGGCCGAAACCCCTTTGGGCCCAGGGCCTCCGGTGCGCGCGAACACCAGGCACAGTTTCGCCCACGTGCCGTTGGTGATGAAGATCTTGGACCCGTTGATGACGTAGTCGTCGCCGCTGCGTACCGCCTTGGTCTTCAGATTGCCCGGGTCGGAACCGTTGTCCGGCTCGGTGAGCCCGAAGCAGGCGAGCGCCTCACCGGACGCGATGCGGGGCAGCCATTCGTGCTTCTGATCCTCGGTGCCGTGCGAGAGGATGACCTTGCCCACCAGCCCCATCGACACCGACACGATGCCCCGGACCGCGGAGTCCGCCCGGCCGAGTTCCTCCATGCCGAGGCAGTACGTGATGTAGTCGCCGCCGAGACCGCCGTACTCCTCCGGAATGGTCATGCCGAAGAAGCCGATGTCGGCGAGCTTCTCGACGATCGCGGTGTCCACCGATTCGGCGCGGTCCCACGCGGCGCGGTGCGGCACGACCTCCTTGTTCACGAAGTCGCGGGCCAGCTGCCGGAACTCCTTCTGCTCCTCGGTCAGTGTCAGGTCCATGGATGCTCCTCGATGCCGCGTTGAATACACGATCACTTTTCGTGAGTTATCACTCACTTGAAGTGAAGCTATATTCACTCCCGGGTGTCGTCAACCCCCGAGCACTGGCCCGGTGCCGCGTCGGCTGAGTAGGCTCGACTCATGCCGGTCACCTGGTCGGACGGGGTCGATGACGTCATCCGTGGCGATCTGACCTGCGGGTTCGCGTACATCACACCCGCAGGCGGGGCGGTGGTGACGGCGGTGGCACCCCTCGGGCTGAGCGACCGCGAGCGGGGAACGGTCGGCTTCACCACCTCGCTGGGGTTCGGCCGCAAGCTCGAACGCATCAAGGGTGAACCCCGGGTGGCGCTCGCCTACCACGCCCGCGAGCACGGGATCGGCGACGGTACCAATCAGCGCTACGTGCTCGTGCAGGGAGACGCGACGTTCGACCCCACCCCCGACCCGGAACTGCTCGAGGACATCGGCCGGCGCTCGACCCCCTACACGGGCGAGCCACGCCGCGGCGCGTTCTGGGACCGGTGGCTCAGCGCGTACTACGCCGACCGGGTACCGGTGACCGTGACGGTGACACGGGTCGTCGCCTGGCCCGATCTGCACCTGACCGGCCGGCCCGAGGTGTTCGGCGCACCGCTGCCCGCCGTCGACCCGGAACCCCAGACTCCACCGAAGAGGGGCACCGGCCCACGGGTGGATGCGGCCAAAACCGGTGGGCGCGCGGCGAAGCTGTCGCACCGGTTGCTCGCCTACCGTCAGGCGGACGGCTATCCGGTCGTCGTTCCGGTCGACGTCGTTTCTGCGAGCAGCGAGGGCGTGCGTCTGACGGTGCCCGCCGGCGCGCCGCAGGGCGGCCGCCGCGCCGGGCTGCTCGCCCACGCCTACCGCGCCAAGCTCGTCGGCCTCGAGTCGCGTCAGAACACCGGTTGGATCGAGGTCACGGGCACCGAGGCGCTGTATGCGCCCCATACCCAGGCCGGGTTCGCGGCGCCGCCGAACAAGACCCTCCTGCTCCTCGCCAACGGGTTTGTCGCCCGGCGGGGGCTGGCGAAGGCCCGCAAGGAGGGCCGGACCCAGGCCATGGGCGGCTGATTCACCCGTCGCACGTGGTTCACCGCCGCCGGGTTACTCGCGGTATTCTCACCTCAACCGAACCTTCGGTCGGCTCCCGTGGATGACGGCGCACCGATGCGGTGGAGTTCTGCACCTGGAAGGATTGCGCGCATGACTACGGCACGCCCCGCACGGAAGACCGGATCGCCCGGACGTCCCGGCTACGACCTCGACTCGCTGCTCGCTGTCGCAGTCAAGGTCTTCAACGACAAGGGTTACGACGGCACCAGCATGGAGGTACTGGCCCAGCGCCTGGGAATCACGAAGTCGTCGATCTATCACCACGTGTCCGGGAAGTCGGAGCTGCTCGAGCTGGCATTGTCGCGCGCGCTCAACGCCCTCTTCGCGGTCACCACCGAGGAGAAGGCGACGAGCGGCCGGTACATCGACCGTCTCGAGTATCTCGTCCGCCGCAGTGTCGAGGTCCTCGCCGCCGAGCTTCCCTACGTGACGCTCCTGCTGCGCGTTCGCGGCAACACCGCGGTGGAGCGTCGCGCACTCGCCCGCCGCCGCGAGTTCGACGCGTTCGTCAGCGACCTCGTCGTCGCGGCGGCGGAAGAGGGAGACCTGCGGCCCGGCATCGATCCCGCGCTCACCAGCCGGCTCGTGTTCGGCACGGTCAACTCACTGATCGAGTGGTACCGCCCGCGCACCGGCGGGACCGTCGCGGACCTGGCGGACGCCGTCGTCGAGCTGACGTTCGACGGGCTGCGCCGCACCTGATCACCGCGGCGACCGGCGTCAGCCGCCGTCGCCCGGGGACGAACCGGAATCCGCTCCGCACCGCCGCGCCGAACGTCGTTGGGACGGAAGCTCTGTGGTGGTCATGACGACCTCCTGATGCCGCTCGATGCGGCACGTGGTGCATTCGGGATGACCGTTGACGTCTGGTGTGGATCCCCGATCGTTACCGGGATCGATGAGACGATGACGGCATGACCGACAGCGAGAACCCACGTGGAGCGCCGCGCAAATGGCGTGGCCGGGAGCCGGCCGACCGTCGCGCGGCGAGGCGTGCGGCACTGATCGAGGCCGGCCTGCAGATCATGGGAACCGAGGGAACGGCAGCGACGACGATGCGCGCGACCTGCCGTCAGGCCGGCCTCACCGAGCGCTACTTCTACGAGAGTTTCGACAATCGCGAGGCGCTGCTCGTCGCACTCCTCGACCACGTCGTCCTGGGCGCGAGGGACACCCTGCTCAGGGCTCTCGAGACGGGTCCCGACGATCCGGGCGAACTCGTCCGCCACGTCGTGAAGGCGTTCACCGGCTACATCGCCCAGGACCGGCGGCGGGGACGCATCATGTTCGTCGAGTCGCAATCGGTGCCGGAATTGGCCCAGCGCGGCGACCAACTCGTCACCGAGTTCACCACTCCCATGACGGCGGCACTGACAATGCTGGGTGTCGACGGCGCACCCCGCGACGCCGTCAACACCCAGCTGAACGCGATTGCCCTGTTCGGGGCGATCGCCTTTCTGTACCAGCGCTGGCTCACCGGCAGCCCGAAGATCTCGCAGAAGCGGATCGTCGAGCACATCGCACTCACCATCGAGGCTCATGCGCCGGTGAACAGCACCCCCTAGACGTGCGCGGCGCGAACCAGCGGTCGCCGCATCGCTTCCAGGCCCGCGACGACCGCCACGGCGATCACCACGTGCATGACCGAGAGCGCGATGGTGCTGGCGGTGTCGAAGTCGGCCTGAATGGTCAGGGCGATCGTCGCGAGCGGCAGCAGGGCGCCGATCACTTCGGCCGGACGGATGACGGCCACCCATTTCAGCGAGATCAGCGCGGCCAGTGTCATTCCGATCAGTATCGGAACGACCGTCAGGATGACGACACCGCCGGGCGCCACACTGCTGGTCTTGCCGGCATCCGTCATCTCGAACGAACCGCCGGCAGCCAATCCCAGCAGCCAGATCACCAGGTTGGGGACGAGCGCGCCGATCGTAGTCGCGGCGATCGCCCACAGGCGGCTCAGTTCGAGCGTCATCGGGTTGATCCGTGAGGTCGTGGTTGCAGAAATCGTGGTTCCGGTGCTGGACATGTTCGTTTCTCCCTGTCGAGTGGCTCGAAGTGCTACTGACCGATCCTGCAACCTCAACCATTGTTTGGGTCAAGGCCTTAAATCGAGGTCTTCTCGGTGAGACCCGAACAGATAGACCCGGGCGGAACGCAAAACTCATCGCGGTCGGCCCCGGTCGGCCATCTGGGGAAAGATGGTCACCATGAACTCTGCCCCCACGACACCTCCCCGACCGCGGGGGCTCCGCAACCCCCTCCGCATACTCGCGCGCTGGCTCGGCACCCGCGAATGGGTGATGCGGATGGCGCCGATCATCATCTGGCTGGAGTCGCACCTGCGCGCGTGGACCGGCAACCGGGTGAGCCTGATCGGTATCGCCGGACTGCAGTCCGTGCAGGTGACGGTCCCGGGACGCAAGAGCGGCACCCCGCGCACGACGGCCCTTCTGTGCATTCCGTACGGGGACGGGTACATCGTCACCGGCTCGAATTGGGGACGTCCCGAGCATCCGACGTGGTCGGTCAATCTGCGTGCGGCCGACGAAGCCCAGGTGAAGGCCGGGTCGCACGAATCCCGGATGAGCGTCCGGATGGTCACCGGAGACGAACGCGAGAATCTCTGGAAACTGGTGGTCGACTACTGGCCCGGCTACCTCATGGAGCATCGACGGTCCGGTGGACGTGAGTTCCGGCTGTTCGTGCTCGAGCCCACCCGCTCGGCTACAGAGAGTCGCGAATCCTGAAGACCGGCTCCACGAAGCGTTCGACGGCGCGACGCTCGGCGGCCGAATCGCCCAACGGCCAGGTCAACAGCGACAGGACGACGCGCACGATCCACCCCGCCGCCTCCTCGTCGGGCGCGATGCGGGTGAGCGAGATTGCCACCCGGCCGAGTTCGGGTGCGCGGGCCAGGTACTCGTCCGTACTTCTCGACCGCGACCCGGTGAACCACCGCGCCAGCGTCGGCTCCGCGCGGATCGCGGTCACCGACGCAAGAATCGCCTCGACGATCCGCTCCGAGTTCTCGAACGATTCCAGCGACTGCTCGACGTGGGCCGCCACGGCTCCGGCGGCGCGGGACATCACGGCGTCGACGAGAGCCCGCTTGCCCCCGACGTAGCGATAGAGCGTCGCGCGCGAGCACCCTGCCCGCGCGGCGACCTCGTCGACACCCACGCCGTCGATGCCCCGCTCGCGGATGAGGTCGGCCGCGGCGGCGTGAATCCTCTCGACGGCAAGCACCCGCCGGTTGCCGCCGGTCAACCAATCCGCGTGTTCCATCCGCGCCGCCGTCCGAAACATCGTTGCCCTTGTGTCTCACAGTGAGACGAATACACGAGAAATTCTAGAACACGTTTTCCAAATTGGGGTCATGATCAGGCTCGACGGCTCCAGATCCACTCACGCTGAGACAAGGGCAAATTCATCGCTGAACAGCGGAGTCGCAGTCCGCAGACCACTCTTGACAGCATCGTCCTTCGACGCGAACTGTGGTGATCTATAACAGGTTCCCGCCAACAAGGAGGCCTCGATGACCCACTCGCCGACCCGTGGAACCGACATCTTCGATCCTGCCCATCTCGACGAACCGAACGAGCTCTACCGGACACTCCGCGAGCACTCCCCCGTCCACCGGGTCGCCGGAACCGACTTCTTTCTGGTGTCCACGTGGGATCTCGTGACCGAGGCGGCAAACCGCACCGAGGTCTTCTCGTCGAATCTCACCGGTGTGCTGGTGCAGCAACCGGCGGGGCCGCCCGCGACGTTCGACATGGACGGCGGCGGTCAGGCCGTGCACGTGCTGGCCACCGCCGACGACCCGGCGCACCTGCACCATCGCAAGCTCGTGCTGCCGGCGCTCGGCCGCCGCATCCGCGCGCTGGCCCCGGCCGTGGACTCGCTCGTCGACACGCTGTGGGACGAGGGAATGCGGGACGGGCAGATCGACTGGGCGTCCGCGATGGCGGACCGGCTGCCGCTGGCGATGGTCGCGCATCTCATCGGCCTGCCCGAGTCGGACGTACCCCAGCTACTGACGTGGGCCTACGACAGCACGGAGCTGCTCGGCGGGGTCGTCGCCGCGGACCGCCTCGGTCCCCTCGTCACCTCCGCGGCCGAACTGGCCGGCTATCTGCGGGCGGAACTCGTGCGGGCGACTTCGGACCCACGCGACGACCTTCTGGGCGTCCTGGCACACGCGTGCGATGCCGGTGAACTCTCCGAGGACGTGGCGACACTCGTCCTGGTCCAGTTGGTCGGCGCGGGCGGCGAATCGACCGCGGGGCTGATCGGGGGCGCCGCACGACTCCTCGCCATCCGCCCCGGACTGCAGACCCGGCTGCGGCAACAACCCGCACTCGTCGACGCGTTCCTCGACGAGGCGCTCCGCCTCGAGTCCCCGTTCCGCGGGCATCACCGGCACGTAGTTGCCGACACCACGCTGGGCGGCGCCGATCTGCCCGCCGGTAGTCACCTGCTCCTGCTGTGGGGCGCAGCCAACCGGGATCCGGCCGTGTTCGAGCGTCCGGACGAGATAGTGCTCGACCGGCCGCACATCCGTTCGCATCTCGCATTCGGCAAGGGCGTCCACTTCTGTGTCGGATCGGCGCTCGCCCGCATGGAAGCGCTCGCCGCGACCACCGCACTGCTCGCGCGCACCAGCCGCTTCGCCCTCGCCGCCGACTCCGAGCCACGTTGGGTCCCCAGCTTGTTCGTGCGGCGCCACAGCGCGCTCCCGCTCCGACTCGAGGTGACACCCAGAGATTGACATTGACGTCAACATCAACACATACTGTGACCGTGACCACAAGTGAGGCTCAGGAGCGGGCGCGGTCGGCGCGGAAAGACAACGACGGTCCCCGCCGCCGCGAACTCCTCCGCGCCGCGAGCGCATGCTTCGCCGAACTCGGCTACGACCGGACGACCGTCGAGGTGATCACCACCCGGGCCGAAGTGTCGCGGGCAACGTTCTACGCCTACTTCTCGTCGAAGGACGAGGTGTTCCACGCCGTCGCCGCCGACGTGTGCGAGGAATTCCTCGAGTCGCAGCACGTGGAAGGACCGGCGAGCGAGGACCTGCGAGACGTGCTGCGCACCACCACGAAAGCGTTCGTGGAAGCCGTGTACACCAACGGACGCGTCCTCGAACTGATCAGGCACCGCGCCCGGCTCGACCCCGAGGTCGGCCGAAGCTGGACCACCGTGCAGACCCGGCTCATCCGCCGCTACACCCGGTTCATCGAGCGCATCGTCGCCACGTGCGACGTCACGCCGTGCGCGCCGCCTGCCCGCATCGCGCAGACCCTCGCCGACGCCCAGCTCGCGGGCGCCGCCCGGCTGGTCGACGCGACGGCCCGTGAACAGCGCCGCTACACCGCCGACCTGACCGCCATCTCCGAAAGACTCATCGGCTTCGCCTGACAACGACAATCCGCACAGAATCGGGAGTTCGGTATGCCCACCTCGCCTTCGAGTGACCCCACGGCCCTGGAATCGGCCCTCGCCGAGATACGCGAACTCCAGGACGCCGCGTGGCCACCGCAGGTACCGCGGACAGTCGAGTACCCGATCGAGGGCCGCACCGTGATCGACTACCTGCGGCACTGGGCGACGGCACGACCGCAGACTGTCGCGATCGACTTCTACGGTCGTGCGATCACCTACGCCGAACTCGACGAACTGTCCGACCGCTTCGCCGGCTGGCTCCTGCAGCGGGGCGCGTCCGCCGGCGACCGCGTCGGCGTCCATCTCACCAACTGTCCGCAGTTCCATGTCGCCATGCTCGGGATCCTGAAGATCGGCGCCGTCCACGTCCCGATCAACCCGTTGTTCCGGGAGCACGAACTCGCGTACGAACTCGACGACGCCGGCGTGGAGATCCTGCTGACGCAGGATTCGTTCGCGACCGTGGTCGAATCCGTGCGCGGCCAGACGGCGCTGCGGCACGTCGCGATCACCGCCGTGTCGGACCTGCTGCCTGCCGTACCCAGCGTCACACCGCCGTTCCCCGCCGCCTCCGTAACCACCGACTGGGCGGAGATCATGGACTCTTCACGTGCCCAGCGGATTCCGATGGACCCCGACGCGTTGGCGGCACTGAACTACACCGGTGGTACCACCGGGATGCCGAAGGGCTGCGAACACACGCAGGCGCACATGGTCTACACCGCCGCCACCGCGACACTGGCCGGCGGCAGGCAGGTGGGCGAGGCTCCCCCCGTGGTCCTCGGGTTCCTGCCCATCTTCTGGATCGCCGGCGAGGACTTCGGCATCCTGTACCCGCTGATCAACGGCGGCACCGTCGTGCTCCTCAACCGCTGGGACCCGGAGGCCGCGGCGACACTCGTCGAAAGTCGTGGTGTGACATCGATGGTCGGGACGGTCGACAACTATGTGGAGCTGATGGATCTGCCCGACTTCACCGACCGAGACTTCTCCACCCTGGACAACGCGATGGCCGTGTCGTTCGTGCTCAAGCTCGACCCCGCGATTCGCGGCCGCTGGCGCGACGCCACCGGACACGTGCTGCGGGAGGCCAGCTACGGGATGACGGAGACGCACACCGCCGACACCATCACGCTCGGATTCCAGACCGACGACGAAGACCTGCTCAGCGAACCCGTGTTCTGCGGACTTCCGGTTCCGGGCACCGACGTCCTGATCGTCGACGAGGCCGGGGTGCCCGTGCCGGTGGGGCACCCCGGACAGATCATCGTGCGCAGTCCGTCGCTGCTCACCGGTTACTACGGCAAACCCGATGCCACCACTGCTGCGCTCCGCGACGGATGGCTCCAGACCGGCGACGTGGGCAAGCTGAACGGCAAAGGCGCACTGCACTATCTGGCGCGCAACAAGGAAATGATCAAGACCAACGGGATGAGCGTGTTCCCGTCCGAGGTGGAGGCACTGCTCATGCTGCACCCCGACATCCAGTCGGCCGCCGTGGTCCCGAAGCCCGATCCGGGCAAGGGCCAGGTGCCGTTCGCGTTCGTCCAACTCCTGCCCGACCGTCAGATCTCGGGTGAGGAACTGCGGGAGTGGGCCACCCGGAACATGGCCACCTACAAAGTCCCTACCGTCGAGGTGCTCGACGCCCTACCCATGACGGCGACCGGGAAGGTCCGCAAGGCCGACCTGTTCGCTCTGGCCGAGGAGTACAAGTGACCCTGCTGGTCGCCAATCGTGGCGAGATCGCGCTCCGCATCATCCGCACCGCCGAGGAGATGTCGGTCGACACGGTCGCCGTCTACGCGGAGGACGACGCGGACAGCCCCCACGTGCGCGCGGCAACCGAAGCGGTCGCGCTCCGCGGGTCCGGCCCGTCCGCCTACCTGGACGCTCGCGCCATTCTCGACGCGGCAGCGGAGTTCGGTGCCACGGCAGTGCATCCCGGATACGGATTCCTCAGCGAGAACGCCGATTTCGCACGCGCCTGCGCCGAGGTGGGACTGTCCTTCGTGGGTCCGAGCCCCGAAGTGCTCGACATCTTCGGCGACAAGTCGTCGGCACGCGAGGCCGCCGTGGCCGCGAAGGTGCCGGTGCTCGCCGCGACCAACGGTCCCACCGACCTGGACGGCATCCGCGCGTTCTTCACGGAACACCCGGGCGGCATCATGATCAAGGCGCTCGCGGGCGGCGGCGGTCGCGGCATCCGTGCCGTCCGCAGCGCGGACCGTATCGACGAGGAGTACCGGCTGTGCGCGTCCGAGGCGCAGCTCGGGTTCGGCAACCCCGCGCTGTTCGCCGAGTCCCTTCTCGACGGCGCCCGGCACATCGAGGTGCAGGTGGTGGCGGCACCGCACGCGGGCGTGACGCGGGCCCTGGCCGTCGGCGACCGCGACTGCAGCGTGCAGCGCCGCCACCAGAAACTCGTCGAGATCGCCCCCGCGCAGGGGCTCGACCCGGGACTGCGCAGCGAACTGCACGAGGCCGCGGCCCGGCTGTGCGCCAGTGTCGGGTACCGGGGACTCGCCACCGTCGAATTCCTGGTGTCCCGGGACGGCTTCGTGTTCCTGGAGGTCAATCCCCGAATCCAGGTGGAGCACACTGTCACCGAGGAGGTGACGGGGATCGACCTCGTCGCCGTGCAGATCGCCATCGCCCGGGGAGCCGACTACGGGGAGCTGTCACTGCCGGACGGCGTCAGCGCCGTGGGGCTCGACGCGTCGGGCACACCCACTGCTGCGCGCGGAATCGCCGTCCAGGCTCGGGTGAACATGGAGACGATGCGCCCCGACGGTCAGGCCGTCCCCGCCGCGGGCACCCTGTCCGTCTTCTCGCCGCCGACGGGACCGGGTGTGCGCGTGGACACCTACGGGCGACCCGGACTGTCACCGAGTCCGCGGTACGACTCGCTCCTAGCGAAGGTGATCGTGCATTCGCGGGGCCCGTCGTTCTCCGCCGCGGTGCGTAAGGCCGATGCGGCGCTCGCCGAGTTCGTCGTCGAGGGCGTCCCCACCAATATCGGCTTTCTCCGGGCGATTCTGGCGGACCCCGGCTTCGCCGACGGCGTCGTCGGCACCGACCATCTCGCCGAGCGGATGAGTGCGCTCGTCGACGCCGCCCACGTGCACCAGCCGGCGGAGGTGGCGTCGGAAACACTCGAGTTGCGGGCGGGTGAGGACGTGCTGCGCGCCCACATGGCCGGGACCGTCGTAGAGGCGGCCGGAGAAGGTGCGACCGTAGAGTCGGGTGCCCAGCTCGTGGTGCTCGAGGCCATGAAGATGCAGCACGTGATCGCCGCGCCCGCCGGTGCGGTAGTCGAGCGGAATCTGGTGGCGCCCGGGCAGACTGTCAACGCCGGCGACCCGCTGGTCGTGATCCGCCGCACGGGATCCGAGGCCGGCGACGTCGCCGACAGCGCAACCGATCTGGATCGTGAGCGTGCGGACCTGGCGGAGATCCGGCAGCGACACGAGGTGACCCTCGACGCCGCCCGGCCCGCCGCTATCGCGAAGCGCACGAAGCTCGGGCGGCGCAGCGCACGTGCCAACATCGACGATCTGGTCGACCCCGGCAGCTTCGTCGAATACGGACCTCTCGTCCTGGCCGCGCAGCGTAGCCGCCGATCCGAGCAGGACCTGATCGAGAACACCCCCGCCGACGGTCTGGTCGCGGGGCTTGCCACCGTCAACGGTGACGTGTTCGGTTCGCGCGACGCCCAGGCGGTCGTGCTGTCGTACGACTACACGGTGCTCGCCGGGACCCAGGGCATGCGTAACCACGCGAAGACCGACCGGGTGATCGAACTGGCCGGCCGCAAGCAGGTCCCGGTCGTCCTGTTCGCCGAGGGTGGCGGCGGACGGCCCGGCGACACCGACGCCGGCCCGGCAGCAGGATTGGACCTGAACACCTTCCGGTCGCTGGCGGCGTTGAACGGGAAGGTTCCGCTGGTGTCGGTGGTCTCCGGCCGCTGCTTCGCGGGCAACGCCGCCCTCGCCGGAGTCTGCGACGTCCTCATCGCCACCCCCGACGCGAACATCGGCATGGGTGGCCCGGCGATGGTGGAGGGCGGTGGACTGGGTGTGTACCGGCCGGAGGACATCGGGCCCGTCGACGTGCAGCGGCGCAACGGCGTCATCGATCTGCTCGCCCGGGACGAGGTGCACGCCGTCGAACTGGCCAAGAAGTACCTGTCGTACTTCCAGGGCGCGCTCCCCGAGTGGGAAGCCCCCGACGAGCGGCTCGCGCGCCACGTCGTCCCGGAGAACCGGTTGCGCGCCTATGACGTTCGTAGTGCCGTGGAATCCATCGCCGATGTGGGCTCGGTCCTCGAACTACGCCGCGACCACGGCGTCGGCATCGTCACCGCGCTGATCCGGGTGGAGGGTGCGCCGTACGGGCTGGTCGCGAACAGCAGCCACCACCTCGGCGGCGCGATCGACGCGGTCGCGGCGGACAAGATGGCCCACTTCCTGGAGCTGTGCGAATCGTTCGGCTTGCCCGTCGTCTCACTGTGTGACACACCGGGATTCATGGTCGGACCCGATTCGGAGAAGGAGGCCACGGTTCGCCGCTTCGGCAATCTGTTTGTCGCGGGCGCGCGGATGACCGTGCCGTACGGAACGATCATCCTGCGCAAGGGGTACGGCCTCGGCGCGATGGCCATGGCGGGCGGCTCCTTCCACGCGTCCGAGTTCACGGTCGCGTGGCCGACCGGCGAGATCGGGGCCATGGGACTGGAAGGCGCGGTGCGGCTCGGATTCCGGAAGGAACTCGAGGCCATCGACGACCCCGCCGAGCGCGACACCGCGTTCGCGCAACTCGTCGACGCCGCCTACCAGCACGGGAAGGCACTCAACGCGGCGACGATCTTCGAACTCGACGACGTGATCGATCCGGCCGACTCCCGTGCCTGGATCGTGCGCCTCCGGCGCCCGTGAGTACTTGTTAACCGCGGGACGTTAATAAGCACTCACGGGGCGACGCCCACCACGGCCCGGCCCGAGTAGGTGCCGGCCCGCACCTGGTCGATCACCGAGACGACGTCCGCGATCGGAACGTCGTGGGTGATCGACTCGAGCCGGGACGGCGCGAGGTCGGACGCGAGACGGCCCCACAGCCGGCGCCGCTGCTCGATCGGGTACTGCACCGAGTCGATGCCGAGCAGGCTGACACCGCGCAGGATGAACGGCAGGACCGTGGTCTCCAACTTCGGTCCGCCGGTCAGCCCACTCGCCGCGACCGCACCGCCGTACTCGATGGTGCTGAGCACGTGCGCGAGGGTGGCGCCGCCGACGCAGTCGACCGCCGCAGCCCACTGCGCCTTGCCGAGCGGACGCGGTTTCGTGTCGGGCTCCGGGAGGCGGCCGATCACCGTGCTCGCGCCCAGTTCGGTGAGCAGTTCCGCCTTCTCCGGCTTTCCGCTCGACGCGACCACCTCGAAACCCGCCGCCGACAGCAGGTCGACGGCGACGGTGCCGACGCCGCCACTCGCACCGGTCACGAGCACCGGACCGTTGCCCGGCTCGACCCCACGGGACAGCAGCGCCTCCACGCTCATCGCGGCCGTGAAACCGGCGGTACCGATCGCGGCAGCGGTGCGGGTGGACATGCCGTCGAGTTTCACCACCCAGTCGGCCGGGACGCGGGCGAACTGCGCGTACCCACCGTGACGGGCGGTGCCGATGTCGTAACCGTGCGCGATGACCGTGTCACCGACGGAGAACTCCGGGGACTGCGACTCGACGACGGTGCCCGCCACGTCGATACCGGGCACGATGGGGTACTCGCGGACCACTCCACCCTTCGGTGTGAGCGCCAGTGCGTCCTTGAAGTTCACGCTGGAGTACTCGACCTGGATCGTGACCTCGCCCTGCGGCAGGAACGACTCGGCGACCGTCTCCTGGGAGAGGCCGATGGCGCCCTCGTTCTCGCGAGCGATCCAGGCGGTGAATTCCTTCATCAGCTTGCTCTCCTGACCTCGGGGGTGCGTCGAGACCATCATGCGACAGCCGTGCCCCGCAGACGAGGCCGGGGCGACGTTCCCCGGATCAGAACCGCAGGAGCACCTTGCTCGACGAGGACGCATCCCTGGCCGACGCGAACGCGGTGAGCGCATCGGCGACGTCGTACTCGGCCGTGACGATCGGATCCACCACCAGCGAGCCCTCGGCGAGGGCGGCCACCACCTCGTCGATCTCGTCGTTGAACCGGAACGAGCCGACCAGATCCAGTTCCCGGGTGATCGCGATCGACATGGGTACCGGCTGATCCCCCGAGGGAAGCAGACCGACCATCACGACCCGGCCGCCGCGGGCCGTGCCGTGGATTGCCGATGCCAGACCGCGATGGTTGCCGGAGCATTCGATGGTGACGTCCGCTTCCACCGCCGCGACTGCGTCGGCATCGGTGGCGGTGAGTGTCGCGTCCGCACCCACGGCGCGCGCGATCCTCAGCGGGTACTCGTGCATGTCCACCGCCGTGATCTTCCCGGCGCCCGCTCGCTTCAGCACCGCCACGACGAGCGCGCCGATGGGTCCGGCACCGATGACGAGGACCGACCGGTCCTTCACCTCCCCTGCCCGCGCGACCGCGTGCCACGCCACGCTCGCCGGCTCGGCCAGTGACGCCAGACGAAGATCGAGGCCGTCGGGAAGAACCCGGAGCATGCGGGTCGGGACGGCGACGTGGCTGACGAACAACCCGTCCGCGTGCGGGAAGTGCGCCGCACTACCCAGGTACGTGCATCCGGGGGAAATATTGGGGCGATCGGCTGGATACTTCGCGCTGTCGCCGCCGGGGGTCGCGGGATGGATGGTCACGGGGGTGCCGGCGCCGGGACCGCTTCCGTCCGTCGCGCCGATCAGGACGGTGCCCGACGCCTCGTGTCCGAGCCGCATCGGTGCGCGAAGGATCGACTCGCCGGCGGCGCCGTGCTGCCAGTAGTGCAGATCGGATCCGCAGATCCCGCCGTAGGCGATGCGGATCACCGCTTCGTCCGGCTTCGGTGCGGCGATCGGCACCTCCTCCACGCGCAGGTCCTGCGCACCGTGGGCGACGACCGCCTGCGCGTGCGTCGGAATCTCGGTGGCGTCTGAAGCGGTGGTCGGGCTGGTGTTCATGCGTGGAGTCCAGTTCTGTCGGAGATCGGAGCTGGTCATCTGGTGACGGGTTCCGTTGTGGTGAGAAGGCCGAGTTCGTCCCGGCGTGGCATTCCCTCCCAGTCGCCGGACACGGTGCACGCGAACGCCCCGACCGTCACAGCGGTTCGCAGGCGGTCGGCGGGTGCCTCACCGGCCAGTCGTTCCGCGAGGTAACCGGCGACGAAACCGTCTCCGGCCCCGACGGAGTCGACCACGCTCACCGGCACCGCGGGCAGGGAGTACGTCTCTCCGTCGACCATCGCCAGGCATCCCTGGTCGCCCAGTTTCAGGATGCTCTCGCGTGGTCCGAGGTCGCGGACACGGGCGACGAGTTCGGCGGGGGTGCCCTCGCCCACCGCGATGGCGGCCTCGTCCTCACCTGCGAAGACGATGTCCGACAACGCGATCAGCTCACGGAAGACGGGGCCCGCGTCGTCCCGCGACCACAGCGCGCGGCGATAGTTGAGATCGAACGACACCGGAATGCCCAGTGCGCGCGCCCGTTCGACGCAGTGCAGGGTGGTCTTCCTGGCGGTGTCGGACAGGGCAGGGGTGATGCCGGTGACGTGCAGCAGGGACGCCGACTCGAGGCGGTCGTCCGCGATGTCCGACATCGTGAGCCGTGACCCCGCGCTGCCGGTCCGGTAGTACCAGACGCGGGTGGCGGTGGCGGTTCGCCGCTCCTTCACCATCAGTCCGGTCGGAGCGTCCGGATCGCGGATGACGTCGGCGGTTATTCCCTCGGCCCGGAGTTCCCGTTCGATCAGGTCGCCCAGGCTGTCCTGGCCGACGCGCCCGATCCAGGTGACGTCGACGCCGAGTCGCCGCAAGGCGATCGCGAAGTTCGATTCGGCGCCGCCGATTCCCAGATGCAGTGTCGATGTGTGGGCGAGGGCACCGGTGTCCACCGCCCTGGTGAGGGCCATCGTCTCGCCGAACGTCAGCACCGTCATCACGCGACCTCCAGTTCGGCGACGACGTCGGTGAGGCGCCGGCATCGTTCGGCCAGCTGCCCGAGGTCGCCTCCGCGGAGTGCGTCCCCGATCAACGGTCCGCCGAGGCTGACCGCCGCCGCTCCGGCCGCGAACCACGCGGGGACGTCGTCGATGCCCACCCCACCCGAGGGGACGACCTGGATGTCGGGGAAGGGCCCGCGCAGGTGCCCGATGTACTCCGGCCCGACCACCGACGCCGGGAACACCTTCACGGCAGTGGCACCCGCGTTCCATCCGTTCCACAGCTCGGTCGGGGTGAATCCGCCCGGGTAGATCGGAACTCCGGCACGCACGGCCGTGGCGATGACGTCGAGGTTGGTCGTCGGCGTCACGAGGAAGTCGGCTCCCACGTCGAGGGCGGCGCGGGCCTGCTCGACGGTGGTGACCGTCCCGACCCCGATCTCGACGCCGTCGGGTGCGGCGCGCCGGATGCTGCTCAGGGACTCGAGGGTTCCCGGCGTGCTCATCGTCAGCTCGACGGCGTGCACGCCGTTCTCGGCGAGGACGTTCACCACCGGGGCGTACCGGTTGGCGTCCGCGGCACGCAGCACCGCGATGACGGAAGACGTCATGCCGCCGTCACCTCACGGTCGGTGGCGTTGGCGGCCAGCGTGAGGTCGCGGTCGCGGGTTTCCGGTGCCATCGCCGAGGCGATCAGAACGGTCACGGCCATCAGGATCATGTAGACGGCCACGGGGATCCACGAGCCGGAGAACGCCGTGACGAGCGCCGCACAGATCAGCGGTGCGACACCGCCGCCGAAGATCGAGGCGAATTCGCGGCCGAGTGTGACGCCGGCGTAGCGGTAGCGGGAGCCGAAGATCTCCGGGAAGTAGCTCATGGTGACGCCGACGGCGCCCTGGCAGGCCAGGATGAAGCCGACGATCATCGCCATCGTGATCAGCAGATGCGAGCCGGTGTTCAGGGCCAGGAAGGTCGGCACCGGCAGGATGATCAGGGCGATCACGATCGAGATGTACACCGGCTTGCGGCCCACCCGATCGGACAGGCGGCCGAACCCGTAGGCCGCGATGCCGCCGCAGATGGCCCCGACCAGCAGCACCTTGGGAATGAACGTGGGGTCGACGTGCACGTCGTTCTTGAGGTACGAGGCCATGAACACCTGGTACGTGTACGACTGCGCGCTGATGCCGATGGTCATGAACATGACGATGAACAGCGGCTTCTTGCCGTTCGCGAAGATCTCCTTCACCGGCGTCTTCGGAACCTGGTGCTGCTCCTTGAGTTCCTGGAACACCGGGCTCTCGTTGAGCTTGCGACGAATGACGAACGCGGCGACCGTGACGAACAGACTGCTGACGAACACGAGACGCCAGCCCCAGGACATGAGCTGCTCTTCGGGCAGGAGCTGCGCGGCGATCCACGCGACTGCGCCGAGCGCCGTGCCCAGTGCGGCTCCCGTCATCACCAGGGCGGCGAGCCTACCTCGCCTGCCTATCTGCGCCGTCTCCGTCAGAAGGGTTGCACCGCCGGACTGTTCGGCTCCCGCTCCGAACCCCTGGAAGAATCGGCATGCGACGAGGAGAGCAGGTGCGAGCAGCCCGACCTGACTGTAGGTGGGCAGCAGGCCGATACCCAGTGTCGCGCCGCCCATCAGCATCAGCGTCGCGACGAGCACCCACTTGCGGCCGAGACGCTCTCCGTACCGCGAGAAGAACAGGCCGCCGAGCGGCCGGGCGAGAAACCCGACGGCGTAGGCGCTGAAGCTCGCGAGGATGCCCGCCGCCGGCGAGATGTTCGGGAAGAACAGGGTGTTGAATATCAGCGCCGAAGCGGTGCCGTAGATGACGAAGTCGTACTGCTCGAGCGTGGTGCCGATGAGCCCCGCCCACGCCGCCCGGCGGACCGCGGACGGGTCTGCCTGGGGTGTACCGCCACCGCGGCCGGGAGTTTTCGGGTTCACCGTGGGGTCGAGTGTAGTGTCCATGGATTCCTCCATTGGTGGTCCCGGAATAGTCCGGGCAAGGGGTGAGGGAGTCAGATGGTCGCGCTGGACCGCAGCGACGTGATCGTGCCGAGGTCCGGGACCGGGTCGGATGCTTCGCCGGCGGCGACTGCCGGCCCGTGACGGACGATGATGTCGACGAAGTCGGCGATCCGCGAGACGAAGTCGGTGTGCGAAGCGAGAGTGCTGGGAAACAGACCTCCGTCGACGAAGACGGAGCGAACGAATTCGGTAGTGGACGCGGCGTTGTCGGCCATTCCTGCCAGGCGCGGTCGAGCGGGGTCGGTCATGGATCGTGCGTGGGGGCCGGGATCGAACCCGGGCGGCGGGGCGATGCAGCAGAGGTATGCCGCCACCGTCAGAGAAAGGTACTGCGGGACGGTACCGCGGCCGAGGTGTTCGAGCGCGGGAATCGGGATGCGCTGCGCCAGTTTGACCGATCCGTCGGAGCCGACCTGCGAGGTGCGATGTCCCAGAGCGGTATTGGACCAACGCGAGAACAGCTGCCGGATGTAGTCGTCCGTGTCCACCGATTCGGGAACGGTGACCGTCGGCAGGTACTCGTCGCAGAGGATCCGCCGCGCTGCGTCCTCGACGAACGGCTGCGCCACGGACTCGGGGATGGTGGCGCGCCCGTCGAGTGCGCCGAGGTAGGCGATGAGCGAATGCGTCCCGTTGAGCAGTCGGACCTTCATCAGCTCGTACGGCTCGACGTCGTCGGTGAACAGCGCGCCACCGTGCTCCCAGGCGGGACGCCCGGCGGCGAACCGCTCCTCCATGACCCACATCGTGAACGGCTCCGCGGGGACGGCGATCGTGTCGCGCACGCCGAGGTGTGCCAGCGCCGCCTCGTTGTAGCGGTCCGAACCGGACGGCACGATCCGGTCCACCATCGAATTGGGGAACGTCACGGACGAGTCCATCCAGGACAGCAGGTCGTCGCGGAGAGGCGGCGCGAAGATGCCGACGAACTCGCGTACGAGTCCTTCGGTCTGACGCCCGTTGGACAGCAGGTTGTCGCAGCTGAGGATCGTGACCGGGGCGGCGTGCGTGCTCGCCCGCAGGGCCAGTCCGCGGGCGATCTGCCCGATCGTGGTGCGGGGCGTCCGCACCTCGCCGAGGTCGCGGCGAACGACATCGGAGTCGAGGTCGAGGGAGCCGGTTTCGGGTGACACCGTGTACCCGTGTTCGGTCACCGTGATCGTGACGATCTTCGTCGCCGGGTCCGCGATCGCACGGACGACCGACTCCGGGTCCTGCTCGGCCACCAGGGTCCCGGTGTGTGAACCCGGGACGCTCACACGAGAACCATCCGGCGAGATCTCGACGACGCTGTACAGGAGGTCCTGCGCGTTCATCGCATCGGCGACGGTGCTCGAGCGGCTCGCCACACCGAGAATGCCCCACGGTCCGGGTTCGCGTTCCATCGCGAGCGCGGTGTACACCGCCTGGTGTGCGCGGTGGAAGTTGCCGAGGCCCAGGTGCACGATCCCGGCGCCTTCCGGTACCCGCCGGTGGATCAGTGCCGCAGCGGGAACGTTTCGGCGCGAGAGTGTCGGTTCGGACATGCTCGTCACCAATCCGTCATGGAGCCGTCGCGGCGCCGGGCGACCGGGAGGTAGGCCTGCTCGTACGGATATTGCTCCGCGAGTTCCTCGTTCATGCTCACTCCGATGCCCGGAACGTCGCCGGGGGTGAGGTGCCCGTCCGAGAACGACCACTCGTGGGGGAAGACCTCGCTGACGAGCGGGTCGTAGCCCATGTACTCCTGGATTCCGAAGTTCGGCGTCGCAAGCCCGAGGTGCAGGCTCGCGCCCAGGGAGATCGGCGAGACGTCCGACGGGCCGTGCGGTCCGCCGCGAATCTGGTACACCTCGGCGAGCGCGAAGATCTTGCGGACGTGGCTGATTCCGCCCGCGTGGACGATGGCCACCCGGATGAAGTCGATCAGCTGCTCGGTGATCAGGTGCTGGCAGTCCCAGATCGTGTTGAAGACCTCCCCGATCGCCAGGGGTGTGGTGGTGTGGTTGCGCACCAGACGCAGCGCGTCCTGGTTCTCGGCGGGCGTGACGTCCTCGAGCCAGAACAGGTCCACATGTTCGACCGACTTCCCCAGCCGCGCAGCCTGCTGCGGGGTGAGCCGATGGTGGGCGTCGTGCAGCAATTTGAGGTCGGGGCCGACGTGTTCACGGACCGCTTCGAGGATCCGCGGTGCATGGTTGAGGTAGGCATCGGTGTCCCATACTTCCTCGACCGGGAGTGCGCCGCGGCTTGCGGGCTCGTATCCGGCGGCGCCCTGGTGCACGCCGTACACCGAATCCAGGCCGGGAACCCCGGACTGCACTCGAATCGCCTGGAAACCCTTCGCGCGCTTGGCGTCGACGGAGTCGAGTAGCGCGGGCGCGTCCCACCCGGTCGCGTGGGTGTAGGAGAGCACCCGGTCGCGGACGGCGCCGCCGAGCAGCTGGTAGACGGGCTGGCCGAGGGTCTTGCCCTTGATGTCCCAGAGTGCGACGTCCACGGCTCCGATCGCGGCCATCGTGACGGGCCCGCGCCGCCAGTACACGCCGCGGTAGAGGTACTGCCAGGTGTCCTCGATCCGCGCCGGGTCGCGCCCGATCAGCAAGGGCGCGACATGGTCCCGGAGATACGACGCGACGGACAGTTCACGGCCGTTGAGCGTGGCGTCACCGTAGCCGACGACGCCGTCGGCCGTGGTGATCTTGACGGTGACGAAGTTGCGGGTGGGGCTGCAGATCAGCACGTCCGCGGAGATGATCTTGTCGGTCATGCTCGTGATCCTTTCGAGCCGACGGCGGGGGCGACGACGTTGCGCAGTTGCTCACCGCGCGTGAGTCGAGTGATGTTGTCGGCGATGTCGTCGACGCGTCCGACGAAAGTCTGTTGTGAGACTCCCGAAGAATGCGGTGTCATCAGGATGTTGGGGAGTTCGGAGAACGGCAGAGCGCTGGGCGTCCCTCGACCGTCGGGTCCGGGATAGTCGTACCAGACGTCGATCGCCGCGGCCGCGATGGTCGACGAGGACAGTGCGTCGAACAGTGCCTGCTCCTGGACGAGAGGTCCGCGGCCCACATTCACCAGCACACCGTCGCTACCGAGTGCGCGCAATTCGTCGGCGCCGATCATGCCCCGCGTACGGTCGTCGAGCGGTGCGGACACCACGACGACATCGGATTCGACGAGGAGACGCCCGAGTTGGGACACGTCGGCCGCCCAGTCCAGTCCCGCACTCGGCGCGTCGACGTTGCCACGACCGGTCACGGCCGCTCCTGTCGCGCCGAATGCTCGGAACAGATTCCACGTGGCGTGGCCGATGTGGCCGAACCCCACGAAGCCCACTCGCGCGCCCTGCAGCGAATTCGACTGCGTAAGACGGTCGTCGTAGACCGAGGTGGCCCAGACGCCCTGCCGGAGTGCCTTGTCCTGCGCGACGAAGCCGCGTCGAAGCATCACCGCGGCCGCCACGACGTATTCCGCGATCGACTTCTCGTGATGGAAGGTGTTCGCCACCAGCACGTCCTGCGCCAGGGCATCGAAGGTGATGTTGTCCGTGCCGGCACCGGCGACGTGGACGAGGCGCAGCCTCTCGGCAGCCGACGCCATGGACGGTGTGAACTTTCCCCCGACATAGACGTCGGCGTCGCGCAGATCCTCGATCAGGGCGGCCTCGTCGAAGCCGCCGTGCCAGGACAGCCGCGATTCGGACGGAACTGCGGCCTCGAGCCGGGATCGGTGCGGAATCAGGTTGCTGTCGGCAACAACGATTTTCATCTAGCGGCTCTCTTTTCCGGGGCGAAACACCCGATCGTGCGCCGGTCCGGCCGAAGCCCGGACGACCAGTTGAGTGGGGAGGTGGATTTCTCGGATATCGGAGTCCGGCTCGTTCGCGCGCTGGAACACCAGGTCCAGACTCAGCACTCCGGCTCGTGCCATCGGCACATTGATGCTCGTGAGCGCGGGGCTGGCGAGTTCGGCCAGCGGCGAGTCGTCGATGCCGATGACGCTCAGGTCCGCCGGCACCGAGAAGCCCATTGCGCGGACGCCGTTCATCACTCCGATGGCCATCGGATCGTTGTGTGTGATCACGGCGCTCGCGCCCGTCGCGATCACGCTCGCCGCTGCGGCATGACCGCCCGCGAGGGTTTCCTGCTGCCAGCCGAGTAGACTCAGCTGCACATCCCTGGCCTTGCAGAATTCCTCGACCGCGGCGACACGACGCTGGTTCGACCAGGACTGCGGCGAGCCCTGGACGTAGGCGAGGTGCTCGTGCCCGAGGGCGACGAGGTAGTCGATGGCCTGGCGAATTCCGTCTTCGGAATCCGCCACGATGCAATCGCATTCGGGTGACGAGCGGTTGACGAGCACCAGGGGGGTGTCGCCGGCGAGCTGCACGATGTCCGATGCGGGCAGCCGCGGAGCGCAGACCACGAGTGCGTCGACGCGACCCTGCAACTCGCCGAGAACCTCACGCTCACGGTCGGCGCTGCCGTCGGTGTCGGTGAGGAGCACCGTCTGGCGCCGGTGCCACCCCTGAGCCTGCGCCGCCTTCACGAAGCTCGCGAACACCGTGTGTCCGATGTCGGGCACCACGACCGCGACGGTGGTGGCGGTGGGGCGCACGACGTCGGTGCGGGTCGGTGACGCCGCCCGGTAGCCGATCTCGTCGGCGACCGCGATGATCCGCGCGAGCGTGTCCGGTCCGATCCGGTCCGGGGCACTGAACGCCCGTGACGCGGTGGACAGGGATACCCCTGCGCGTTGTGCGACCTCGGTCAAGGTGGGTGCCACGGTGCTACCGCCTCGCTGTTCGTTGTGACTGCCGACACACACTATCCACCGGCTTGCGCAAAGTTGTCAATAGTTGCGCAAGGCTTGCAGCAAACCTGCGCGTCGTGCGTGTTCACACGTCCAGGAGTGACAACTGCCGATCGGATTCGAACAACGCGGCCCGGTCGAACGTCGACGTCGAGGCCAGGAGTTCGTCCGCGCCGGTGCGCGCGGCGAGGGCCTCGACCGCGACCCTTACCTGCTCGACGGTGCCGTGGATCGACGACGCGATCGAGGCGTCGACCTGTTCGCGCAGCCGCGGCGTCCACGCCCGACCCCGGATGTCCGCGACCGATTCGAGCGGCGGGAACTCGCCGGTCCGGCTCGACTGCGCCAGCGCCCACGCCTCCGGAAGCAGCAGTTCACGGGCTCGATCTTCGTCCTCGGCGATCATGACCTCGAGCGAGACGATCACGTACGGGGACGGATTCCCGGCGGACGGGATGAAGCTGTCGCGGTACCGGTCGAGTTCCGGAACGCGGGCGCCCGGCGCTCCGAGGATCGGCCCACCGACCACCACCGGCAGACCCGCCTTCGCGGCGAAGTCGAGCCCGCGCCGGGTAGCGAGAACGAACATCGGCGGTGGACTCGTCACGTGAGGCCGGGCCGTCACGGCGCCCTTGCCCTCGAGGTAGCTCCGCACCTCGTCGAGGTCGCCGGCGAACGTGTCGGGGGCGTTGCGGTCGCGGCGCAGCGCCTCGCGTACCGGCTTCGTGAATCCCAGCGACCGTCCGACGCCCAGGTCGATCCGGCCCGGGTACATCGCCTCGAGCATCAGGAACTGCTCGGCCACCACGAGAGGCCGGTGGTTCGGCAGCATCACACCACCCGAGCCCAGCCGGATCCGGTCGGTGCGGGCGCCGAGGGCAGCGAGCAGCACCGGCGGCGACCCGCTCGCGATGCCCGGCACGGCGTGATGCTCGGCCACCCAGAACCGATGGAACCCCAGATGCTCGGCATGCACCGCACGCTCGATCGTCCCGGTCAGCGCGGCAGAGTCGGGCGCACCCCGGCGCGTGCGGGACCGGTCCAGAATCGACAGCTTCACCCCCGGGGCAACGGTCCGCCGGCCGACGGTATTTCCTCACCCCGCACTCGGTGGACGAGTGTGCGCGCTTCGCTGACATACTGACCGCCGCAGGATCCACGATCGCCGGGAGGTCAATGGTGAGCAGCACAGGGACTATGTCGTACTCGCTGGACGTCACGTCGCGGTCCGCAGCGCAGATGCGGGAGTGTGCAGAGTTCTTCAGCGAGCCCGAGCTGGCCCACCTGCCCACGGCCCGCCTCGCGGACGCACTGGAGTCGCTGGCGGAGACGGGCCGCTACGAGCACACCGTGGAGGAACTGGAAGTCGGCTCGCAGCTGGCCTGGCGCAACCACGCCCGGTGCGTCGGTCGCAAGCACTGGCGCACGCTGAAGCTGATCGACGCCCGGCACGTCACCACCGCGGACGAGATTGCGGAGGCGTGCTGGGAGCACCTGCGGGTCGCGACGAACGGCGGCGCGCTGCGCTCGGTCATCACGGTCGGTCCGCTGCCGCTTTCCGACGGTCGCGAGTACAAGATCGTCAGCCCGCAACTGATCCGGTACGCGGGCTACCGCCACGCGGACGGGACGGTGACCGGGGACCCCGCGCAGGTCGGCATCACCGAGGCGGTGACGAAGATGGGGTGGCGGGGCGCAGGCACGCCGTTCGACGTGCTGCCGCTGCTGGTCAGCACCCCCGACGAGACGCTGCGCTGGTACGAGATTCCATCCGAGCTGGTGCTCGAGGTCCAGATCGAGCACCCCGACTACGCCTGGTTCGCCGATCTCGGTCTCAAATGGCATGCCGTTCCCGCCGTGTCGAACATGAGTTTCTCGGTCGGCGGGCTGACCTACCCGCTCGCCCCGTTCAGCGGGTGGTACGTGAGCACCGAGGTCGGAGCCCGCAACCTCAGCGACCAGGATCGGTACGACATGCTGCCCGCCATCGCCGAACGGCTGTGCCTGGACACGACGTCGGAGCGGACGCTGTGGCGCGACCGCGCACTGGTCGAACTGAACCGCGCCGTGATCCACAGTTACCGGCAGGCCGGTGTGCACATGGTCGATCATCACACCGTCGCCAAGCAGTTCATCAGCCACGTCGAACGAGAAGAGTCACTCGGCCGGAAGTGCCCCACCGACTGGTCGTGGATCAACCCGCCGATGTCGGCGGCGCTGACGCCCACCTTCCACCGGCTCTACGACGCACCCGACATGGACATCCGCCCTAACTTTCTCCCGGCCGCCACTGCATCAGGATGTCCAATCGGCGGCGGGAGCCTGTAGGACGTCGGCTATCAACTCCCGCAACCAATCGACGCCCGGCGACGGGAGAGCCCGCCGCACGGTAAAGAGCGACACCTCGACGTTCGGTATCTCGACAGGTAGCGCGAACGTGCGGACGGGCGAGGACCGGGTGAACAGTTCCGCGACCCGGCTCGGCACCACGGCGAGGTGCCGGGTCTGCGCCACCAGTTCCGGCAGCACCGCGAAGTGCGGTACCCGCACGGCGATGTCACGGCGACGCCCCATCCTCGCGAGGGCTTGATCAGCGTCCACGTGCCCGGCGGCGGCGTCGACGACGATGTGCCGTTCGGCAAGGAAATCGTCCAGTCCGGGTTCGACTCCGATCCGCGGATGCCCGAGTGCGCACAGTCCGAGATAGCCTTCCCGAAACAGGGGGTCGCGGCGCAGATCCGGCGCGTCGATGCGCGGGGTGCAGATGACGGCGTCAGCACGACCCTGACGCAATTCCTCTGCAGCACTGGCAAAATCGAGCGGCGTTACTTGCACGGCGCAGCCGGGAGCGCGGGTTTCCAGCGCCGCGAGCACTCCGGGGAGCAGTGAAATCTCCCCAAGATCGGTGGCGCAGATCCGAAAGGTTCGGTCCGACGTCTCGGCGTCGAATTGACCGACACCGGAGACGGTCTCGTCGATGACCTCCAGCGCCTGATGCAATTGCGGGTACATACTCGCCGCCAGAACCGTGGGCGCCAAGCCGTCCGACGACCGGATGAAGAGGTCGTCGTTGAACTGCCGCCGCAGTCGGCGGAGCGAATGGCTCACCGACGGCTGCGTGATGAACAGCAGCTCCGCCGTACGGGTGACGCTCCGCGTTTCATACAGCAGCACGAAGGTCCTGATGAGGTTGAGGTCCACGTCGGCCATACCGATAATATAGATCCTGTCTATGTGCTGATCGACAGTATTCATTGGACCTATAGGACGCGGCTCCCTACCGTGGTTCACGTCACACCGCGAGGACCATGCGAAGAAATGGAGAACACCTGATGGCCGACGTCAGCGAAGCGACCTATGACCTACTGCGGGCGCATGGCCTGACCACGATCTTCGGCAACCCCGGATCGAACGAGCTCCCCTTCCTCGCCGGGATGCCCGACGACTTCCGCTACATCCTGGGTCTGCACGAAGGCGCCGTCCTGGCCATGGCCGACGGGTACGCCCAGGCCCGCGGCGGCGCGGCCTTCGTCAATCTGCACGCCGCCGCGGGCACCGGCAACGCGATGGGCGCGCTCACGAACTCGGTCTACTCCCACAGCCCGTTGATCATCACCGCCGGGCAACAAGTCCGCTCGACCATCGGCCAGGAGGTGATGCTCGCCAACGTGGACGCGCAGTCGCTGCCGAAACCCCTGGTCAAGTGGTCCTGCGAGCCGGCGTGCGCGCAGGACGTGCCGCGGTCGATCAGCCAGGCCATCCACATCGCGAACCTGCCCGCGAAGGGTCCGGTCTATGTGTCGGTGCCGTACGACGACTGGGCGCAGGAAGCACCCGCCGAGACAAAGCACCTCCTCACCCGCGCCACAACCACTGCCGGTTCCCTCAGTGCGGATCAACTCGCCACCCTCGTCGACGCCCTCGACCGCGCCGAGAACCCGGTCCTCGTACTCGGACCGGAAGTCGATGCCGAGTACGCCAATGACGACGCGGTCCGTCTCGCGGACGCACTCGGCGCCCCCGTCTGGATCGCGCCGTCCCCGTCACGATGCCCGTTCCCCACCCGCCACCGCAGCTTCCGCGGGGTCCTGCCAGCCGCCGTCCAGGGCATCACCGACGCACTGGTCGGGCACGACCTGATCCTCGTCGCGGGAGCACCCGTGTTCCGGTACCACCAGTTCGTCCCCGGCGAGTACCTGCCCGACGGCGCCCGGCTCATCCACCTCACCAGCGATCCCGGCGAGGCCGCCCGCGCCCCGATGGGTGACGCACTGGTCGGCGGTGTGCGGGATGCGTTGTCCCGCCTCGCCGACAGCGTGACGCCGGGCCGCCGCCCGGTCCTGCCGCCGCTGCCCGACATCCCACAGGCCAGGACGTCGTCCGAGCGCGTGCATCCGGAGGAGCTGTTCGAGCTGTTGCGCGGCACTGCGCCGGACGACGCCGTGTACGTCAAGGAGTCGACGTCCACCACCGGCGCGTTCTGGTCGCAGGTCGACGTCTCCCGCCAAGGCAGCTACTTCTTCCCCGCATCGGGCGGGCTTGGATTCGGACTGCCCGCCGCAGTCGGTGCCCAGCTGGCGAATCCGGACCGTCAGGTGATCGGCCTGATCGGAGACGGCTCGGCCAACTACGGCATCACCGCCCTGTGGACGGCCGCGCAGTACGACATTCCGGTGATCATCGTCATCCTCAAGAACGGGACCTACGGCGCACTGCGCTGGTTCTCGACGGTGCTGGGGTCCGGCGAGACCCCCGGCATGGACGTTCCCGGGATCGACTTCACCGCCATCGCTGCGGGGTACGGCGTGACGGCCACCGCGGTACGGACCGGCGACGACTTCGTCCGCGCCTTCAAGACCGCCCTCGGCAGCGGAAAGCCTGCCGTGATCGAGGTCGAGACCGACCTCACCGAGCCGTGATAGCCCCACTCGTTCCCACGGCAGCAACGCTGCCCCGCATCGGGAGTATGCCCTTGTCTCAGAACCCGCTGTCCCAGAACCCGCTGTCCCAGAACACAGTTACCTCGATCATCTCCAACGCCCGACTGCGGCCGTTCCATTATGGTGTCGTAGCCCTGTGCTCACTGCTGATGATCATCGACGGATACGACATGGTCTCGTACGGCACCGTGATCGTCCATCTGATGGACGAGTGGAACATGGACCCGGTCACCGCCGGCACCCTCGGATCCGCGGCGCTCGTCGGCATGCTGATCGGCGGACTGTTCGTCGCCCCGCTCGCCGATCGGTACGGCCGCCGTCCGCTCATGCTCATCTGCGTGACGGTGGCGAGCGTGGCGTCGTTCAGCTGCGCCTTCGCCGGCGCCCCGGCGCAACTCGGCATTCTCCGCCTCGTCGTCGGTGTGTCGCTCGGCGCGCTCGTACCCAACTTCACGGCACTGATCGCCGAGCTCGCCCCACGCACGTCGAAGGCACTGCTCGTCACGTTCGTGTCGTCGTTCTACTCCGTCGGTGGCATCGCCGCCGCGGTGTTCGCAATCAACGTGGAGCCGCTCTGGACGTGGCGCGGTGTGTTCTACGTCGCCGGTCTGCCGCTCCTGTTGCTACCCGTTCTGCTGAGGTACCTGCCGGAGTCGCCGGAGTTCCTCGCCATCAACGGTCGTCAGGACAAGCTGGAGGCTGTGCTGTCCAAGGTCGACCCGGGTCGCGACCTGAGCGACGTCGTGGCCACGCCACGTCCGGAAGTTCGGAAGGCACCTGTCGCGCAGCTCTTTACCAACGGAAACGCCCTGAACAGCTTTCTGATTTGGATCTTCTTCGCGATGTGCATGTTGTTGAGTTACGGGCTCAACACGTGGCTACCGAAACTGATGCAGACCGCCGGCTACGCTTTGAGTTCCGCGCTGTGGACCCTGGTGGTGCTGAATCTCGGGGGCATCGCCGGCGCGATCTTCGGCGGCTGGCTGGCCGACCGCTGGTCCTACCGCAACACCCTGATCACGTATTTCTCCCTGGCATCCCTGTCGCTGGTGGGACTGTCCTTCGACCCAGCCGCCGCACTGCTCAATGTGCTGCTGTTCGTCGCCGGTGCGGCGACCATCGGCGCGCTCGCCATCATCCACGCGTTCGCCGTCGAGTTCTACCCGACCGAGGTACGGTCGACCGGCGTCGGGTGGGCTGCGGGCATGGGACGGATCGGTGCGATCGGTGGCCCCACCCTCGGCGGCGCGCTCCTCGCTCTTCATCTACCGTTCCAGCAGAACTTTCTCGCCGTCGCCGTACCGGGAGTCGTCGGCGCGGTCGCGGTGGCAATCGTCGCCAAGCGGAAATTCCGCTCGCCCCGCACCGAATCCGCGGCACCGTCACCCGTACTCGCGTCCTGACCGACCTCACCGAAAGAAGGATCGACCATGAGCCTGCTCGACATCGACTGGGAGAAGAAGGTCTTCACCGGCAGCTGGACCGCCGCCGAAGGCGCGTTCTCCGAGGTCGTGGAGCCCGCGACGGGCAGCACCCTCGGTCACGTCGGCACCGCGACCGCCGCCGACGTCGCCGCGGCCTGCACCAAAGCCGCCGAGGTCCAGCGCCGCTGGGAGAAAACGCCTTTCGAGGATCGGGCCGCGATCCTGCGCCGCGCCGGTCAGCTCCTCGAGGAGCACGCCTCCGAGATCGAGACGTGGATCGTCCGGGAGGCCGGATCGATTCGCGCGAAAGCGAGCCTCGAGACGCACGTCGCAGCGCAGGAATGCTACGAGGCGTCGGCGTTGCCTTCGCATTCCAAGGGTGAGGTGCTCCCGTCCGCCGACGGACGTCTGAGTTTCAGCCGTCGGATCGCGGCGGGTGTCGTCGGTGTGATCGCTCCGTTCAACTTCCCCCTGATCCTCTCGATCCGCGCAGTGGCACCCGCACTGGCACTGGGCAACTCAGTGATTCTGAAACCCGACACCCGAACCGCAGTGTGCGGCGGTGTGGTGCTGGCGGCCGTGTTCGCGGCCGCTGGGGTACCGGACGGCGTCTTCCAGATGCTGCCCGGCGGCGCCGATGCCGGTGCCGCCCTCGTCACCGACCGGCACACCCGCGTCATCGCGTTCACCGGCTCCACGTCGGCGGGACGGAAGGTCGGCCAGGCCGCGGCGGCGCACCTCACGCGGGCACACCTCGAACTCGGCGGCAACAACGCCCTCATCGTCCTTCCCGACGCCGACGTCACCAAGGCTGCGTCGGCCGGAGCCTGGGGCGCATACCTCCACCAGGGCCAGATCTGCATGGCCGCAGGCAGGCACCTGGTCCACGAATCGGTTGCCGACGAATACGTGGCGGTGCTCGCCGAGAAGGCGCGAGCGCTCCCCGTCGGCGACCCGTACACCAGTGAGGTGGCACTCGGCCCAATCATCGACGCGGTGCAGCGCGACAGCATCCACCGACTCGTGACCGAGAGCGTCTCGACCGGAGTGACCCTCGTCGAGGGCGGCACCCACGACGGGCTGTTCTACCGCCCGACCGTCCTCGACCACGTGCAGCGCGACACCCCCGCGTTCTGCCAGGAAGTGTTCGGCCCCGTCGCTCCCGTGCTGCGCTACTCGACGATCGACGAGGCCGTCGAGATCGCGCGCGACACCGAGTACGGATTGTCGCTGAGCGTCCTCGGCTCGGATGCGATGGCGGCCTGGGAAGTGGCGCAGCAGATTCCCACCGGGCTCGTGCACATCAACGACCAGACCGTCGGCGACCACGCCCACATCCCGTTCGGCGGAATGGGATCCTCCGGAAACGGCGGACGAGTCGGCGGCGCCGCAGCGAACCTCGAGGCGTTCACCGAACTCCAGTGGGCCACCATCCAGGGGCCGATTCAGCAGTACCCGTTCTGATCGGACAGGCTGACACCCTGCCCTACTCAGCCGCGGTAGGGCGGGGCCACGCCCCAACCCCAGTGCGGGACGGGTGCGTGCTCGATCACCTCGGCACCGGGGCTCGAGTTCTGCAGCGCGAGTCTGGTCCCCCACTCGACGTATGCCATGAATGCGGAACGGAATTCGGGATCCGACGGGAGGCCGGCGTCGTCGGCGGCGAGGCTCATCGTCGATGCGAAGCGGTGCCGCTGCTCCGGGCTGATGGCGAGGCCGATGTGGTGGCGCAACATCCGTTCGTAGCCCGCCCAGCTGTTCGCTGTAGCCCGGCGGGCCGCCGAACACCTCGCACCACCAGAGAGTCACGTTGCGCCGATGCTCCTCGTGCACGCCGCCGGGGAACATCGGCGACAGCAGTTCGTCGCCCTCCACCCGGTCGTAGAAGGCGTCTATCAGCCGCCGGAACGACTGCTCACCGCCCGCCCACTCGTACAGGGACGGTGTTTCCTGATCACTCATGGGAGCTCCCGATTTCCGTCGTCTGTCCATTACAATACACATCAGTATTGGATTGAAAAGAGGTTCGAGCATGAGTGTGGCCGGGCGCAGTCGCGACACCGATATCGACACCCGGGTTCTGAAAGTGGCGGGCAGGCAGTTGTCCTGCGCCGGCTACGACGCGATGTCGCTCGCCGCGATCGCCGCGGAGGCAGGCACCACCCGGCAGGCGCTGTACCGGCGGTGGGCGTCGAAGTCGGAGCTCGCCGCGGCAGTCGTGGCGCAGTTGGCCGACGAACAGTCGGGGCGGTCGTCGGCCGATCCCTTCGGGGATCTGGTCCGCGAGCTGACCGACTTCCGGCGCGGGGTGTCGCGGAGCGGCCGGTTGTCGCTCGTCGGCACGATGCTGCAGGACACGACGGACGCCGATGTCCGCGCGCAGTACCGCGCCCGGGTGGTGGCGCCGCGTCGCCGCCGCATCCGCGCCATCCTGGACCGCGCCGCCGAACTGGAGCTGATCGACGCGGACGCCGATCTCGACGTCGCCGTCACCATGACCACCGGCAGTTGGTACGGCCGGGCGCTGGCCGGTGATCGCCCACCCGCCGACTGGCCGGCCCGGACCGCGACACTGATCTGGCGGGCCGTCGGCGGGGTGCCGCCGACCTGACGCGGTTGCTACGCCGTCGACGCGTTCGTCGACCGCCGGTCTCCCATGTTCCGTGACATCAGGACGCCGATGAGGAGGAGAACGCCGGCGACGGCGATGAACCAGCCCGTGCGGTGCAGTCCGTCGTCACCGATGATGTGACCGGCGGTGGTCTGCAGTACGACTGCCGACAGGTTCGCTCCGATGTACTGGACGGTGCGGTACATCCCGATCGCCGTGCCGACTTCCTCGACGGACGTGACCGAGCTGATCAGGTTCTGATTGCCGATATTGTTGAACCCATTGGGAATTCCCAGCACCGCGGCCACCAGGAGTAGCACGACGATCGGAGCCGTACTGCTCTCCACCGACGCCAGGAGCAGCCCTCCCACCAGGAGCGCACACGTCCCGACGGTGAGCGTTCGGCGCACCCCGTGCCGCCGATACGTCCGTGACGCGAACAGCGTGGAGCCGATGCCGACGACGGCGACGGGCAGCATCGTCAGACCGGCTTCGGTGGCGCTCATTCCGCGGGAGTACTGCAGCCACTGCGGGATGCCGAAGAAGACGCAGTAGAACGCCGTGTACGTGAGGAGGGTGCGGGCGAGTGTGGCGCTGAGCGCACGGTTCCGGGCCAGGGCCCGAACGTCGATGAACGGTTCGTCCGCACGACGTTCCCAGTGGACGAACAGGGCGAACACCAGCGCCCACACCGGGATCAGCCACCACACGGGGTCGCTGGTGAGCGACAGCAGGAACAGCATCGTCGACGAGACGAGCCCGAGGAACAGCAGGACCCCGGCCACGTCGAGCGCGTGGAGCAGTTGCCGACCACTGACCGAGATGCCGCCGACGAAGCCGACCTTGGCGAATTTCGTGACCGCCACCGCGCTGAACGCGACGATCGGAAGGTTGATCCACATGATCGACTGCCAGCCGAACGCCCCGACGAGCAGTCCGCCGAGCGTCGGGCCCAGGGCCACGACCGCCTGGCTGCAGATCGCGAGGGTCGTGATCGCGGTGCGCGGCTGCGCGCCGCGCCGCTCCGCGTACCCGCGAATCATCGTCATCGCATTGGGATACTGCGTGGCGGTTCCGATTCCGACGAGGATTCGGGAGAAGATCAGCCAGCCGACGGTGGGTGCGAGCAGACCGGCGACCGAGCCCAGCGCTACCAGGGCGAGGCCCCCGAGGTAGACCTTCCGGGCTCCGAGCAGCGCGCCGAGCTTGCCTGCCATCGGAGCGGTGACGGCCGTGGCGATGTAGAGCCCCGAGATCACCCACGCGATCCCGGACGAGGAGCCGAACTGGGCGGCGATGCCGACGATCGCCACCGCGATCATCGACGAGTTCAGCGGTTGGAGGATGCTCCCGGTGGCGACCGAACCGCTGACCCGGAACGGTACGGACGGGGACTTCTGCGCGAGGCCGGTATCGGCGACGGTCGCGCTCACGAGTTCATCAGTGACTCCTGCTGCGGCGCCGGCTCGGTAGTTCCGGCGAGTCGACGGAGTAGCCGTCCGGCGATAAAGAGGAGGTCGCGCTCGGCGTCGGTACATTCGGCGGCGAGCGCGGCCGCCAGCCACTCGCTTCGCCGCGACCGATCGTCGACGAGCGTCTGCAACCCCAGCGCGGTGATCGCGACGATGCTCGCGCGCGCATCGTGGGGGTCCACGGTCCGGGAGACCATTCCGGACTCCTCGAGGATCGAGACGGTCCGCGCGATGGACTGCGGCGCGACCTGCTCGAGATCGGCGAGAGCGCGTGCGCTCATCGGACCTTCCCGGTCGAGGTGCGCGAGGGCTTGGAGTTGCGAGGGGGTGAGCAGGTGCCCGGAGCGCTGGGTTCGGATACGTCGGTTGAACAGAACGACGTCCTCGCGGAACTGATCGACCATCTGGTCCATGGCGGCCTCCCTCTCACAGTCAGGTTCATTAGCCAGTCTAGCTGTTCTATTTACAGCCTTCAATAGATCGATTAACGCTGTAAACAGACGATTCAGTCACAATTTTTCATCAGCACTGCTGTCTAATGCCTTGAGGGGAGACCCCGCGACCTCGAATTTCTGCAGGTGGGGCGGGCGCAGCGAGCGTCTCACAGGAAAGTCCGAGGCGATCGCTGGCAGTATGAGGACGGCGAGCGCTGATCCAGATCCGAAAGAAGGTGGTCGTGACTCTTCGCACACGGACAGCCGGCATTGTCGCGGTGGTGGCCCTGACGTTCCTGGCCACGGCGTGCACCCTCGGAGACACCGGCACGTCGGAACCCCCGACCACGTCACAGTCCGCGCCCGCCTCGATTGTCGTCCCCGCTGCCGACGGGGCGCCGATCAATCCGACCACCCCGATCGTGGTCACCGCGACAGGCGGCAAGCTGACCGCCGTGACCGTCACGAATCCCGCGGAGCAGAACACCCCGGTCGCCGGAAATCTCACGCCCGACGGCACGAACTGGACGAGCAGCCAACCACTCGGCTACGGCTCCACGTACACAGTCGTCGCGGACGCGGTCAACCCCGACGGCGCCCCGATCGAACAGACCTTCACCGTCACGACGTTGACGCCCGGCACCACCGCGTACGCGAACGTCGTCCCGGCACCCGAGGTCGTCGCCGACACCGGCATCGGCGTCGGCCAGCCGATGGTCTTCCAGTTCACCGCACCGGTCGTGAACAAGGCCGAGGTGCAGCAGCGACTGCACGTGACGACGACACCGCCGCAACCCGGCGCCTGGTATTGGACCGACGACCAGAACGCGCACTATCGAGCGGCGGGATACTGGGCGCCCGGCACCAAGATCCACATCGAGGCCGACGTGTACGGCGTCGATCTGGGCGACGGGGCCTTCGGCGCCGAGAACAACTCCGCCGACTACACCGTGCACGACTCGTGGGTGGCCAAGGCGGACGGCGCGAGCAAAATGCTCACCGTCTTCCACAACGGCGTCCAGGAGAACGCGATGCCGATGAGTCTCGGCACCCCCGACCACCCCTCGCACGAGGGTCCGCACGTGATCTCCGACAAGCAGCAGAGCATCATCATGGACTCCTGCACGTACGGGGTGTGCGCCGGCGATCCCGACTACTACCGCGAAAAGGTCGATCTCAACCTGCGGATCTCCAACGACGGCGAGTTCGTCCATTCGGCGCCGTGGTCGGTGGGTGATCAGGGCAGCAGCAACGTCTCCCACGGCTGCGTCAACCTGGCACCCGCCAACGCCCAGTGGATGTTCGACCATTTCGGTATCGGCGACGTCGTCGAGATCACCAACTCGGGCGGGCCGCTCCTGCCCGTGTGGGACACGTACGGTGACTGGGAGGTCCCGTGGGATCAGTGGCAGGCAGGTAACGCAACGGGATAGGAGGTGCTCGTGAGTTCACCATCCGCGGAATGTGTCGCACAGTTGAAGGCGGTTCTCCCGCACCGGGTTCATCTGCCGGACACCGACGACTACCGCACCGCGCTGGGCAGAGTGTTCTTTCCCGATGCCGCGAGACGCCGTCCGTCCTGCGTCGTCGAACCGGCGTCCGTGGAGGAGGTCTCCACCGTCATGAGGGTCGCGCACCGGACGGGCGGCACCGTCACCGTCCGCGGCGGCGGGCTGAGTTCCAACTGCGTCGCCGACGACGCCGTCATGCTCGACCTGTCGGCGCACCTGAACACGGCCCGACCCGAGGACGACCGCGTGGTCGTCGCCGGCGGCGCCACCGTGGGAACCATGCTGGACGCCCTCGCACCCACCGGCCGGGTGGTGCCGGTGGGGATCGTGGGCCACGCCGGATTCGGACTCGTCACCCGCGGCGGCGTCGGATACCTCACGCGCAGTCTCGGATTGACGATCGATCAGCTCGTCGAGGCCGAACTGGTGCTTCCGTCCGGCGAGGTCGTCCACCTGTCCGATGCCAGCACGGGCGACGAGGCGGACCTGTGGTGGGCGGTCCGGGGTTGTGCACCGTGCTTCGGCGTCGTGACGTCGGCAGTGCTGCGCACACACCCGGTGGGTCCGGTGTGGGTCGACCGGATGGTGCTCGGACTCGAAGCGCTCGCCACCTACTTCCGTGTCGCACCGACGCTTCCGCGAGACACGACGATGGGCGCGGTACTCGGTTACAGCGCACTGTCTCCCGACGAGCCCGTCCTCTTCGTGTACACCGTGTGCGCGAGCGGGGACGAGTCCGACATCGACCGCGCCCGATCCGCCGCCACCACCGTCGCCGACGTGTCAGGCAAGGTGCTGTACCGATCCGAGATGTCCGGTACGTACCTCACCGGGTTACCCGAATTCGCGCCACCCGGCCCCGACGGCGAAGAACCGGAACCGATCCGGCTGCCCGAACCGGGCGAGCGCCGTGGGTCGTTCTTCGGGAAGGCCGTCTTCACCGGACCGACCCTCGACTCCCAACTCGCGGAGGCTCTGGCCACCCAGATCCGTGGGGCGCCGACGCGGGACTGTCGTATCGACTTCCAGCACACCGGCGGTGCCCTCGCCGACGTCGGTGACGGCGACACCGCGTTCTGGGGCCGAAGCGGCGAGTGGAACATCCCGCTCAACGCCGTCTGGTCCGACCCCTACGACGGAGCCGCCTGCCTGTCGTGGGCGGGCGGCACCCTCGACGCGCTCGCACCCCACACGATCGGCGTCTACAGCGTCGAAGTGCGGCCCGGCTTCCCCGAGACCGGCGCCGAGATCGACGCGGCCTACGGCGGAAACCTTCGCCGACTGCGCGAACTGCGGCAGAGGCACGATCCGATGGGGGTGCTGACGCACTATCCGCTCTAGGGCATGCCCTAGTCGCCGATCCGCTCCCCCGTCTCCGGGTGGAACAAGTGGACCGCTCCGTCCCGCTTGTGCAGGGACACCGTGTCGGCCAGCCGCGCGGGGGTGCGGGTCAGTGACCGGGCGGTCAGTTGCGTACCGTCGCCGGCGATGTGGGTGTGGACGTAAGATTCGCTCCCGAGTTCCTCGACCAGGTCCACGATCACCTCGATGCCACCGTCCCCGGTCGACAACTCCAGCTGCTCGGGGCGCACACCGACCGTGACGGTCTCCAGTCCGGCCGCGTGCAGCGCCGACAGCTGGTCGCGCTCGAGCGCGAGCGTCGAGTTCCCGAGGCGCACGCCGTCACTGACTATGGGCATCGTCATCAGGTTCATCGCGGGCGAACCGATGAATCCGGCGACGAACGCGTTCTTCGGGCGATCGTAGAGTTCGGTCGGCGCCGAGAACTGCTGCAGCTTGCCGTTCTTGAGGACGGCCACCCGGTCACCCATGGTCATCGCCTCGACCTGGTCGTGGGTGACGTACACGGTGGTGGTGCCGAGCCGGCGCTGCAGCGCCGCGATCTGCGTGCGGGTCTGGACGCGCAGCTTGGCGTCGAGGTTCGACAGGGGCTCGTCCATGCAGAACACCTGCGGCTCCCGCACGATCGCTCGACCCATCGCGACGCGCTGGCGCTGACCGCCGGACAGCTTGCCGGGCTTCCGGTCGAGGTAGTCGGTCAGGTCGAGCAGTTTGGCGGCATCGGCCACCTTCTTCTTGCGTTCCTCCACACCGACTCCGCGCATCTTCAGAGCGAAGCCCATGTTCTCGCCCACCGTCTTGTTGGGATAGAGGGCGTAGTTCTGGAACACCATCGCGATGTCACGGTCCTTCGACGGCACCCCCACCATGTCCTTGCCACCGATCTCGATGGTGCCTTCGTCGATGTCCTCGAGGCCGGCGAGCATCCGCAGTGCGGTGCTCTTGCCGGAGCCGGACGGGCCGACGAGGACGATGAACTCGCCGTCTTCGATGTCGAGGTCGAGCGAATCGACCGCCAGCGTGTCGGCGTTCTCGTAGAGGCAGGATGCGCCCTTGTACGCGATGTCAGCCATGATTGCTCCTCAGGTGGGTACGAACGGTGGGGGAAGTGGTTGCCGGGGCGATCATTTGATCGCACCGAAGGACAGGCCGCGGACCAGTTTGTTCTGTGCGACCCAGCCGGCCAGGATGACCGGGAGCGCCGCCAGCGTCGCCGCCGCCGACAGCCGGGCCCAGTACAGGCCCTCACCGGTGATGAACCCGACGAGGAACACCGGAATGGTCTGAGCCTGAACGGCGGTGAGGTTGACCGCGAAGAAGAATTCGTTCCACGAGAAGATCACGCAGATCAGTGCGGTGGCCGCGATGCCGGGTGACACGAGCGGAAGGATCACCTCACGCACCGACGTCCACAGGCTCGCGCCGTCCATGCTCGCGGCCTCGAGCAGCTCACCGGGGACCTCGAGGAAGAACGAGCGCATCATCCACACCGCGATGGGGACGTTCATCGCCGTGTACAGGATCACCAGCGCCCAGATGTTGTCGAGCAAGCCGATGTCGTTGACGATCACGTACAGCGGGATGATCGCGGCGACGATCGGGAGCATCTTCGTGCTGATGAAGAAGAACAGGGCGTCCTTCGTCTTGCGGACCGGCCGCAGCGACAGCGCGAACGCCGCCGGCACACCGAGCACCAGCACGAGGATCGTCGACATGGCGGTCGCGAACGCCGAATTCAGCAGTGCCGTGCCGATTCCGCTGTCGAGGACCGCCTTGAACTGGTCCAGGGTGGGCGTGAAGAACAGCTTCGGCGGAGTCGTGTAGGCGTCGCCCTCCTGCTTGAACGCGGTGAGCACCATCCACGCCACGGGGAAGAAGAAGCCGAGCGCCACGATCCACGCCACCACGCTCCACGGGCTGAACTTGCGGTGCTTGCGCGCCCGCTTCGTCTCCGGCGCGGTGGGGGTGGACTCCACCGGTGCCGCCGCAGTGTCGGTACTCATCACGCTGCCTCCTCGTTACCGGTAAAGCTCTTGAAGATCAGGCGCAGCGCCAGGGTCGCGACGACGATGGTCGCGATCACGACGATGACGCCCATCGCGGCGGCCTGCCCGATGTCGAAACCGAGGAATGCGCGCTGATAGATGTAGAAGGGAAGATTGGCGCTGGCCGTGCCCGGCCCGCCCTGGGTCATCATGTAGATGGCGTCGAACGTGTTGATCAGGTAGATCGCGCCCAGCACCGCGCCGAGTTCGATGAACCGGCGAAGATGCGGGAGCGTCAGTTCACGGAACATCGCGAACGGCGTAGCACCGTCCACCCGTGCCGCCTCGAGGATGTCGCGCGGCATCGACTGCAGACCCGCCAGGATCAGCAGCATCATGAACGGGGTCCACTGCCAGATCAGGTTCACCATGACCGCGGCGAGCGGGAACTTGCTGACCCAGTCGACCTGTCCCACCCCGAACGGGGAGAGGACGAAGTTGACGATACCGAACACCGGGTCGAACATCGTGGTCTTCCACAGCAGCGCACCGGCGACCGGGGTCACCAGGAACGGGGTGATGAGCAGGGTCCGCACGATGCCGCGGCCCAGGAAGGCGCGGTCGAGCAGCAGTGCGAGCAACAGCCCGAGCACCACCGAGATGATCACGGTGCCGACGATCAGGATCACGGTGTTGACCGCGACCTCACGGAACTGGCTGTCCTGGAACACGTCCACGTAGTTCTGCAGTCCGACGAACGCCTGGGATCCCGGTCGGACCAGGTTCCAGGACTGCGTCGAGTAGTACAGCGTGAACAGGAACGGGATCTGGGTCACCACGATCATGAAGATCAGGGCGGGGAGCAACGGTCCCCGGCGACGCCATCCCTCGGCGCGGGAGACGCTGTCGTCCTTGGCCTCCCGCAGTTGCCGCACCCGGTCGGCGGTGCCGTCCGCGGTGGGTTTCTCGGCGATGGTTGTCATCGTTCCTCCCGATACGTCGCGCCGACCACCTCGGCGTACTGCTGTGCCTGGGCGAGCGCCTCGGGCACGGTCTGCTGTCCTGCGATCGCCGCGCTGATCTGCTGGCTGACGCGGGTTCCGAGATCCTGGAACTCCGGGATCGCCAGGAACTGCACGCCGGTGTACGGAACCGGTTGCACGGTGGGCGCTTCCGGTGTCGCGTTCTCGATCGCCTCGAGCGTCAGCGGACCGTAGGCCGCCGAGGCCTCTTTGTACTCGGGAATCTCGTAGGTCGACAGCCGGCTGCCCGGAGGCACCCGCTCCCAGCCGAGATCCTCACCGACCGTGCGTATGTATTGCTTGTCGGTCATCCACGAGATGAACTTCCACGCCGCATCGGGATTCTCGCTGCTCTCGGGAATGCCGAGCGACCAGCTGTACAGCCAACCGGAGTTGTCTTTCACCTCGATCGGCGCTGGCGCGTAGCCGATCTTGCCGACGACGGCGCTCGACGCCGGATCCTCCAGCGTGGACACCGCGGACGTCGAGTCGTACCACATCGCCACCTGACCCTGAGCCAGCTGCGTGGCGCACTCACCGAAACCGCTCGTCGCGGCGCCCGGCTCGCCGTACTCGCGCACCAGGTCTACGTAGAACTGCACCGCGCGTTCCACCTCCGGGCTGGTCAGCTGAGCGTTCCAGTCCTCGTCGAACCAGCGGCCACCGAACGTGTTGATGACGGTGTCGAGGGGTGCGAGCAATTCACCCCAGCCCGGCTTGCCACGCAGGCAGATGCCGGCCATGTCGTCGGAGTCGAGTTGCTTTGCCGCCGCTGCGACCTCGGTCCAGGTCGGCTTCTCCGACAGGGTGATTCCGGCCTGCTCGACCAGGTCCTTGCGGTACATCAGGAACGAGGATTCGCCGTAGAACGGCACCGAGTACATGTTCCCCTCGTAGGACAGGGATTCGCGCAGGGTGGGGATGAAGTCGGCCTCGTCGTAGCCCTCGGTGGCCTGCGCGTACTGCGACAGGTTCTTCAGCCAGCCGTACTTGGCCCACTGCGGGGTCTCGTAGTTGCTGATCATCACGACGTCGAACTCGCCGCCACCGGTTGCGGTGGATGCCGTGATCTTCGCGCGCGCCTGGTTCTCCGACAGCGTCACGAACTTCAGGTCGATGTCGGGATTCTCTTCCTCGAACTGCGAGGCGAGCTTCTGGGCATCCTGCATCTGTGAGTTGGAGACCATCGCGATGGTGATGGTCTGGTCCGACGCGCCCAGCGTTCCTGCGCCCGCGCATCCGCTCAGCGTGAGGCAGAGCGCGCCCGCGCCGGCTACCAGCATCGTCGCCGGTTTCCTGTTTTTCTTCACCGATCTTCACCTCTCTTGCGTGGTGCTACTGATCGAGCAGCCAACGCGCGCATTCGATGTCGCAGACCAGCATCTTGGCCAGTCCGCCGTGGAGGGCACCCAGTGCCGCTTGGTGTTTGGCGACGCCACCCGTGACGAGGATCGATCCCCCGCACGCACGGATGTCGTCGAGTGGAACGGACATGGCCCGTTCGTCCAGAGGGCCGGCGACTTCGGTTCCGTCGAGCCGGTAGAAGCGCCCACCGACTTCGCCGACCGCGCCGAGGCCGGTGAGCACGGACAGCATGTCCGTGTCGATGAAGCTGCCCTCGAACAGGGTGGTCGACGTGGAGACGGCGCCCGTGCCGAACATCATCATCTCCGCCGTCCGCCCAGCCTCGAGCGCCTTGGAGATGACGGAGTCGCCCCGCATGGATACCACGGTCGATGCGTCCGCGTACAGGGGAACGGGAAGCCGAACAGTGTTGGCCTGCAACTGCTCCGCGCACCTACCCAGGACGTACTCCGTTCCGGTCTGGTAGTTGATGGCACTCACCGAACCGTCGAGCTGGACGACCGACGCGCACGTGGCCGCCCCGGACGGCAACCCCTGCGCGACGGCGACCGTCTCGGGCCCCCACGTGAATCCGAGGGTGTCGCCTTCCCGGATCCGGCGCACCAGCAGGGACGCGGCGGCGCGCCCGACCCCGGCGAAGCTGTTGTGGTCGTCGATCGAACCGGCGGCGTCGACGGAATCGGCGACCACCACCGCCTCGACGAGGCTGTACTTCTCCTCGAGCGCACGCTCCTCGTCCGAGCGCAGCGAATCCCGCAGATGCGCGGGAGCCTGCACCTCGATGCGTACCAGGCCCTGCGTCCGGGCCCGTGCCACCAGCCGGCCCGCCGTCGGGCGGGAGACACCGAGGCGTGTCGCGACCTCGGCCTGCGTCATTCCGTCCAAGTAGTACAGCGTTGCAGCGCGCAACGCGAGGCGTAGATCCTCCGTCGTGGACGGCGGCGGCGACGCGATGAGAGACGGCGTCTGGGCCGTCGGATTGGGGGACGTCACTGATTCTCCTCGCCATGATCCCGAGCCCGTCGAGTGTGTCTTCGGAGCCTCGAGAAACCGTGAGCAAATGATCACTATGCGTTCATCTGCTCAATACGCTAGCATCGAAGTGTGACCCACACAACACTCCCTTCCGATATCCCCAGGACGATGCGTGCCAGCGTGCTCGTCGAGCCGGGTGTCATCGAGATCCGGGAACGCCCCGTCCCCACTCCCGGCCCCGGCGACGTCCTGATCCGCGTGGCCTCGGTGGGCGTCTGCGGATCGGACGCCCACTACTACCGCGAGGGCCGGATCGGTGAGTTCGTGGTCGACCAGCCGATCGTGCTGGGCCACGAGGCGTCGGGCACCGTCGTCGGTGTCGGTGCCGGGGTTCCGGCAGCGCGTATCGGGCAGCGAGTCTCCATCGAACCGCAGCGCCCCGACCCGGACACCGAGGAATCGCGGCGCGGTCTCTACAACTTGTGCCCGCACATGCAGTTCTATGCCACCCCGCCGATCGACGGGGCGCTCGCCGAGTACGTGACCATCGGCTCGGCATTCGCCCATCCGATTCCGGCCGAGATGTCCGAGGACGCGGCCGCGCTGTGCGAGCCGCTGTCCGTGGCCATCGCCACCACCCGCAAAGCCGGCGTGACGGCCGGATCCCGCGTCCTGATCGCGGGAGCGGGACCGATCGGGATCGCCATGGTGCAGACGGCCCTCGCATTCGGCGCCACCGAAGTGGTCGTCTCGGACCCCGATCCCCGGCGACGTGACGTCGCAACGAAATTCGGTGCCACCGCGGTGCTCGACCCCCGCGAGCAGGACGTCGCGGGACTCCACGTGGACGCGTTCGTCGACGCGTCCGGCGCCCCGAGCGCGGTGCTGGCCGGGATCCAGGCCGTCCGGCCCGCGGGATCCGTGGTTCTGGTGGGCATGGGCGCCCCCGAGATGACACTGCCGGTCCAGACCATCCAGAACCGAGAGTTGGTGCTGACCGGGGTATTCCGCTACGCCAACACCTGGCCGACGGCGATCGCCCTCGCGCGGTCGGGGCGGGTCGACCTCGATTCGATGGTCACCGGAAGATTTCCGCTCGCCGAGGCGGAGCAAGCACTGAACGCAGACCGGACGCCGGGCAGCCTCAAGGCCGTCGTACGCGTCCAGGAATGAGGAGAGACCGATGCAACTGTGCGCGCAGGCACTGCAGCAGTTCGACGACACCGTGCAGGTGCCGAATTACGATCGAAGCGACATCACCGTAGGGATAGTGCATTTCGGTGTCGGCGGATTCCACCGCGCACATCAGGCGATGTACGTCGACCGGTTGCTGCGACGCGGGGAGGCCCGCGAGTGGGGCATCTGCGGGGTCGGGGTCCTGCCCGGTGACCGGCGGATGAAGGACGTCCTCGACGCGCAGGACGGCCTGTACACGCTGGCGCTGCGACACCCGGACGGCACCTGGGACGTGAGCGTCATCGGGTCCATCGTCGACTACCTCTTCGCTCCGGACGATCCCGAGGCCGTGATCGAGAAGATCGCCGCGGAGACCACGAAGATCGTCTCGCTGACGATCACGGAGGGCGGCTACAACTTCACCCACGACACGGGCGAGTTCGATGCCGAGAACCCGGACGTCGTGCACGACCTCACCGACGGCGCCGCCCCGCGGACCACGTTCGGACTCGTCATCGAGGCCCTGGCCCGGCGCCGCGCGCGCGGCTTGCCGTCGCCGACCATCATGTCCTGCGACAACATTCAGGGCAACGGCGACGTGGCCCGCAAGATGTTCCTGGCCTACGCAGAGTTGAAGGATCCCGAACTGGCGGCGTGGATGCGCGAGGAGACGTCCTTCCCCAACTCGATGGTCGACCGCATCACGCCCGTCACCACCCCCGAGGTGACCGAGGCGCTGTCGTCGCGGTTCGGCATCGACGACCGGTGGCCCGTCGCCGCCGAACCGTTCACGTCGTGGGTGCTCGAGGACGCCTTCCCGCTCGGTCGCCCGGCATTCGAGGACGTCGGCGTCCAGGTGGTCGACGACGTCGAACCCTACGAACTGATGAAGCTGCGCCTGCTCAACGCGAGCCACCAGGGCCTCTGCTACTTCGGATACCTGTCGGGATACCGGCTCGTGCACGAGGTCGCGCAGGATCCGCTCTTCGCCGACTTCCTGCTCGCGTACATGGACGAGGAGGCCACGCCCACCCTGGCGCCGGTGCCCGGAGTCGACCTGGACGACTACAAACGCACGCTCATCGAGCGCTTCTCCAATCCCGAGATCCGCGACACCGTCGCCCGCCTGTGCGCCGAGTCCTCCGACCGCATCCCGAAGTGGCTGCTGCCGGTCATCCGCGAGAACCTGGTCGCCGACCGCCCCGTTCGACTGTCCGCCGCGATCGTGGCGAGCTGGGCCCGGTATGCCGAGGGAGTCGACGAGAACGGCGAACCCATCGACGTCGTCGACCAGTTGAAGGACTCCCTCGTGCCGATCGCGCGCAGCCAGCACGAGAATCGCACGGCCTTCATCGAGAACCAGTCGGTCTTCGGTGACCTGGCCGAGAATCCGCGCTTCGTCACCGCGTATCTCTGGGCGCTGGACTCGCTGTACAGCGTCGGTGCACGGAAGACGCTCGAGGCTCTGCGTGAGAAGGTGCAGTCATGAGTCTGGTCATCGGTGAAGCCCTCATCGACATCGTCACGGCGAGCGACGGCACCACCACCGAGTACGTCGGCGGTAGCCCGCTCAACGTCGCGGTCGGTCTCGGCCGGCTGGGCCGTCCGGTCGAATTCGTCACCCGGATCGGTGACGACACGAGGGGCGGTGCGATCGTTCGGCACCTCGAGCAGTCGGGGGTGAGCCTCGCGCCCGGCAGTGTCACCGCGCAGCGAACGGCGACGGCCCACGCCACCCTCGATTCCGCCGGATCCGCCACCTACGAGTTCGACATCGAGTGGGACCTTCCCTCCCCCAGCGGGTCATCTACCCCGTCGCTCGTTCACACCGGTTCCATTGCCGCCGTGATGGAACCTGGCTGCGACGTCGTCGCAGACATGCTCCACCGCCGCCGCTCGTCCGCGACCATCAGCTACGACCCCAACGTGCGACCGGTGTTGATCACCGACAAGGCACGTGCCCGGCAGCGGATCGAGCACCTCGTATCGATCTCCGACATCGTCAAGGTCAGCGACGAGGACCTCCGCTGGTACGACCCCGACCGAAATCCCGTCGACATCGCCCGCGAGTGGCTGTCCCGCGGACCGGCGATGGTCGCGGTGACGAAGGGCGCCGAGGGCGCATTCGCGGTCTGCGCGGCCGGACTCGTCGAGGTCGCGGCCCGCAACGTCGAGGTGGTCGACACGGTCGGCGCGGGCGACGCGTTCATGGCCGGACTCCTCGACGGGTTCTGGTCGCACGGCTTCCTCGGCGCGGAGAGCCGCAACGCACTCCACGCGATCGCCCCGGAGGAGGTGCGGAACGTACTGGACAATGCCGTGCTGATGTCGGGTCTCACGGTCGCGCGTGCCGGGGCGGATCTGCCCACCCGCGAGACACTGGACCGCGCGGCAGGTGTCCGGCAATGATCCTCGTCGCGGGCATCGATTCGTCCACCCAGTCGTGCAAGGTGATCGTCTGCGACGCCGACACCGGTGAGTTCGTCCGCGAGGGCAGGGCGCCGCATCCGGACGGCACCGAGGTCGACCCGCAGGCGTGGGCTGCGGCTCTCGACAGCGCCATCGCCGCCGCCGGCGGACTGGACGACGTCGCCGCGGTGTCGGTCGGTGCGCAACAGCACGGCATGGTGTGCCTCGACGACGCCGGAACGGTCGTGCGTCCGGCGTTGCTGTGGAACGACACTCGCTCCGCCGACGCCGCCGCACAGCTGGTGGACGATCTCGGTGGTCCGGACGCGTGGGCGGACGCGGTGGGGGTGGTGCCCCTCGCCGCGATCACCGTCAGCAAGCTGCGCTGGCTGGCTGATTCCGAACCGGCGAACGCCGACCGGACGTCCACGGTGTGCCTGCCGCACGACTGGCTCGGCTGGCAGCTCACCGGCAGGTCCGATCTCGGCACCCTGGCCACCGACCGCGGTGACGCCAGCGGAACCGGATACTTCTCCGCGGCAACGGATTCCTACCGCCCCGACCTGCTGTCGCTGGCACTGCGCGGACGCACCGCCGCCGTGCCGCGCGTGGCCCGCCCGGCCGAGCGGATCGGGGAAACCCGATGGGGCGCCGCCGTCGGTCCCGGCACCGGCGACAACGCCGCCGCCGCACTCGCCCTCGACGCCCAGGAAGGCGACGTCGTCGTCTCGGTGGGAACGTCGGGTGTCGTATCCGCGGTGTCCGTGACACCGGCGAACGATCCGGGCGGTTTCGTCGCCGGCTTCGCCGACGCCACCGGACGTCAACTGCCCCTCGTGTGCACGCTGAACGCCGCCCGGGTGCTCGACGCGACCGCCTCGCTGCTGGGCGTCGATCACGAGGAACTGTCGCGGCTGGCGCTGTCGGCGCCGTCCGGCAGTGGCGGGCTGGTGATGGTGCCGTATTTCGAGGGTGAGCGCACCCCCAACCGTCCGAACGCCACCGGCTCCGTCCACGGACTGCGGCTGGCCAATTCGACCCCCGCTCACCTCGCTCGCGCGGCAGTCGAGGGGCTGCTGTGCGGCCTGGCGGACGGCATCGACCACCTGATCGCCCAGGGTGTCACGGTGCGTCGCATCCTCCTCGTCGGGGGCGGCGCCCGCTCACAGGCACTGTGCGAACTCGCGCCCGCGATCTTCGGGGCGCCGGTCCTGGTGCCGCAACCGGCGGAGTACGTCGCGATCGGCGCCTGCAGGCAGGCGGCCTGGACGCTGGCCGGGACCCCGGAACCACCCCAGTGGGATCAGACGTCCACCCAGCGTTACGAGGCCGACCCGGCACCCGAAGTGCGCGAACGGTATTCCTCCGTGAGGCGCTGACGCGCCTGTGCGTGGTTAACGAGTCTCTGGACTCCTTAACCACGCACGGGTGGCTACGCCACCTTCACCAGCATCTTCCCGACATTTCCGCCGTGCATGAGCTGCAGGAACGCGTCGACCGAGTTCTCGATGCCGTCGACGACGGTCTCGTCGTGGACCACGTCGCCGGACGCGAGCCACGGTCCCATCTTGGCGGCGAACTCGGGGAAGACGTGCGTGTAGTTGCCGAGGGTGAAGCCCTCGAGGGTGAGCCCGCGGCTGATGATGTTCACCATGTTGTCGGGGCCCGGCGTGCGCTCGGTGGCGTTGTACGCGGAGATGGCACCGCAGAGGGCGGCGCGTCCGCCGTTCCGCATGACGTCGAGCGCGGCCTCGAGGTGGTCGCCGCCGACGTTGTCGAAGTAGACGTCGATGCCGTCACCGGCGAGTCCGCGAAGCTGCTCGCGCACCGGTGCCTGCTTGTAGTCGAATGCGGCGTCGTATCCGTAGCGGTCGGTCAGCAGGGCGACCTTCTCGGCGGACCCGGCGGATCCGATGACGCGCGACGCGCCCTCGAGTCGTGCGATCTGCCCGGCGGCGGTCCCCACCGCACCCGCGGCGCCGGAGATGAACACGGAGTCGCCGGGCTTCAGGTGGGCGATGTGCACGAGTCCGACGTAGGCCGTGAGCCCGGTCAGTCCGAGAATCCCCAAATAGGCCGAGATCGGCACTCCCGGAATCTCTTCGACGACGCGGAACGCCGAGGCGTCACCCTGCGCGACGTCCCGCCACCCGAGGTCGTGAACCACCACCGAGCCGACCGGATGCGTGGCGGCGGTGGATTCGACGACGCGACCGACAGCTCCGCCGGTCATCGTCTCGCCCAGCGCGAACGGCGGGATGTACGACTTCACGTCGTTCATCCGGCCGCGCATGTACGGGTCGACCGAGACGAACTCGTTGGCCACGCGCACCTGGTCGGGCCCGAGGTCGGGCAGCTCGACGGTCGCGGTGCGGAAGTCGTCCTGGGTGGGCCAGCCCACCGGCCGGTTGATCAGCTGAATCTGGGTGCTCGTCGTCATGGGTGTTCCTTTCGATACTTCTGAGGTCACAGCGCCAGTCCGAGCGCGAAGAGGAGTACCGCGAGCAGCGGAAGTGTTCCCTGCGTGATCGCCGCGCGAGCCTTGTCGGGCGACGACAGCAGGAGCACGAGGGCCGCGAGGAGCATGGAGCCCGCGCCGGCGAAGACGAGAGCCGCACCGACGGCGGTCGCGCCGATGATCACGGCGACGATGCCGACTGCCGTCACGATCGCCAAGAAGAGGTTGTAAAAGCCCTGGTTGAAGGCAAGCTCCTTGGTGGCCGCGGCTTCTTCGGCAGTGGTCCCGAACGTCGCGCGGGTGCGCGGAGCGGTCCAGAGGACGGACTCGAGCACGAAGATGTACACGTGCAGCGCACTGGCGAGCGCGGCAAGAACAAGACCCGCGGCGACCATACGAAACTCCTCCTCGTTCTGAACTGACCATTTCAATATATACTGAAATGGTCGTTTCACAACCGGGAGTGAGGATCGTCATGCCGCGCACGCAGGATTTCGACACGGCCGAAGTGGTCGGCCGCGCCCGCGACCTGTTCTGGGACAAGGGCTTCGAAGCCACGTCGATACCCGACCTCGAGCGCGTCACCGGACTGAATCGGTCGAGCCTGTACAACGCGTTCACCAGCAAACGCGGACTCTTCGACGCCGCCGTGCACGACTACCTGGACCGGGTGGTTCGCCCGCGCCTCCGCATCCTGACCGACGAGCCGACCCGCCCCGACGCCGCCGAGCGCTACTACCGCAGCCTCGCCGGCGCCCTCGCGTCCCTCCCCGACGAAACCCCCGGACGCGGCTGCCTGCTGCTCAACAGTGCCGCAGGTTTCGCCGCACACGACGACACGCAACGGTCCGTCGTCGACGCATACCAGCGCGAACTGTCCGGAGCGCTCGCCCACGCTCTCCGGGCCCACGACCCGGACGCGTCGACGGCCACCCTGGCACACCGGACCCGGCTCCTGACATCACTGTCCGTCAGCGCGCTCCTGCTGTCGCGGGTCAACCGGGACGAAGCCGTCGCGGTCGCGAACACCGCTGTCGAGCAACTGGAGGAATGGCGGCCCACCTCCTGACGTGAGTGGCAAAGTGTGCCCCGACACGCTTTGCCACTCACATGGCGGTGACCCAGTCCGCCATCACGTCCGCCAGCGCCTCGGCGCCGCGGTTGCAGTCGTCCGCTTCGGCGAACTCGTCGGGCGAATGGGACACGCCGGTGGGGTTGCGGACGAACATCATCGCGGTGGGCACCTTCGCGGACAGGATTCCGGCGTCGTGCCCGGCAGCGGTCGGGAGGACGGGAATGTCACCCAGGTGGGCGAGTGAGCGGCGCAGTCGTTCCCGGGTCGAGTGTGGGAACTCGACGATCGGCGTGACCGATTCGGCGTCGACCTCGAGACCGATACCGTCGGCGGCCGCGTAGGCCTGCGCCTCGGCGGTGATCTGCTGCACCAGCTTCGTCAACGTCTCCTCGTCGGCGGCCCGCGCGTCGAGCCACGCCCGCACCTCCGACGGAATAGCGTTGGCACCGTTGGGAAGTACCCGCACCTTGCCGAACGTCGCGACCGCCTCGTGCAGCGTCGCGGCGGTCCGGGCCGTGTGGACCGAGGACGCGAACGCGAGCATCGGGTCGCGGCGGTCGACGAGCCGGGTGGCGCCGGCGTGGTTGGCCTCCCCCGAGAACACGAACTGCCACCGGCCGTGCGGCCAGATCGACGAGGCCACGGCGATGGGACTGTCGATCAGGTCGAGGGCGCGTCCCTGCTCGACGTGCAACTCGACATACACGCCGACGCGGTCGACCAGGTCGGGGTCCTCGCCGAGATGGCGCGGGTCGCGGCCGGCGCCGACCAGTGCTTCGCCGAGGCTGATGCCGTCGTTGTCCCGCAGCGCCAGGGCGCGTTCGGGTGCCAGTGCCCCGGTGGACAGTTGCGAGCCGACGCACGCGACACCGAACCGTGCGCCCTCCTCGTCGGAGAACGCAGTGACCGCCACCGGACGCGTCGGCGTGATCCCCCGCTCGCGAACGAGGTCGATCGCGGCGAACGCGGACACCACCCCCAGCGGTCCGTCGTAGGCGCCGCCGTCGGGCACCGAGTCGAGGTGCGATCCGGTGACGAACGCGTCGCGAGGATCGCCGTCCCAGCCCTCGGGCATCCACCACGCCCACAGATTGCCGTTGCGGTCCTCCTCGACGCTCATGCCACGAGCCTGCCCACAGTCCGAGAACCATTCGCGCAGCGTCATGTCGGCGTCGTTCCACGCAAATCTTCGGTATCCCCTGGTCGACTTGTGCTGTCCCACATCGAGGATGCTCGCCCAGAGCGAATCGAAGGAAGTCATGTTCTCGGTCCTCTACTCATAGTTCCAAGCCGGTAGGCGCTTCGCGCCCGTGCGCCTTTCTGGTTGCTCCAGCTACCAAAAAGGCGCACGGGTGGCGGAGCCGCCTACAGGGCGCCGGGGATCCAGGTGGTTCCGGCGAGGGGCACGCGGGCCATCGCCGACGCCTCGACGGTGAGGGCGACGAGGTCCTCGGGTTCGAGGTTGCGCAGGTGCGACTTCCCGCAGGCGCGGGCGAGGGTCTGCGCCTCCATGGTGAGCACCCGCAGGTAGTTCGCGAGCCGGCGTCCGCCCTCGACGGGGTCGAGGTTCTTCGACAGTTCCGGGTCCTGGGTGGTGATGCCGGCGGGGTCCTTGCCGGCCTGGAAGTCGTCGTAGAACCCGGCCGCCGAGCCCAGTTCCTCGTACTGCTTCGCGTAGCGGGGGCTGTTGTCGCCCAGCGCGATCAAGGCGGCGGTGCCGATGGCGACGGCGTCCGCCCCGAGCGCCATGGCCTTCGCGACGTCGGCGCCGCTACGGATGCCCCCCGACACGATGAGCTGTACCTTGCGATGCACCCCGAGTTCCTGCAGCGCCTGGACCGCCTGCGGGATCGCGGCCAGGGTGGGGATGCCGACGTGCTCGATGAACACGTCCTGGGTGGCGGCGGTGCCGCCCTGCATGCCGTCGACCACGACGACGTCGGCGCCGGCCTTCACTGCGAGCTTCACGTCGTAGTAGGTGCGGGTGGCGCCGACCTTGATGTAGATCGGCTTCTCCCAGTTGGTGATCTCGCGCAGTTCGATGATCTTGATCGCGAGGTCGTCGGGACCGGTCCAGTCGGGGTGCCTGCAGGCCGACCGCTGGTCGACACCCATCGGGAGGGTGCGCATCCCGGCGACGCGTTCGGTGATCTTCTGTCCCAGCAGCATTCCGCCGCCGCCGGGCTTGGCGCCCTGGCCGAGGACGATCTCGATGGCGTCGGCCTTGCGGAGGTCGTCCGGGTTCATCCCGTACCGGGACGGCAGGTACTGGTAGACGAGGTTCTTCGACTGCCCGCGTTCCTCGGGGGTCATGCCGCCGTCACCGGTGGTGGTGGATGTGCCGACCTCGCTGGCGCCGCGGCCGAGGGCTTCCTTCGCCTGCCCGGACAATGCCCCGAAGCTCATGCCGGCGATGGTGATCGGGATGTCCAGGTGCAGCGGGAACTTGGCGTTGCGGTCGCCGAGCACGACGTCGGTGTCGCACTTCTCGCGGTAGCCCTCGAGCGGGTACCGCGACATCGACGCGCCGAGGAACAGCAGGTCGTCGAAGTGCGGCAGCTTGCGCTTGGCACCCCAGCCGCGGATGTCGTAGATGCCGGTCTCGGCGGCCCGCTGGATCTCGGAGATGACGCCGCGGTCGAACGTCGCCGATTCGCGCAGGGCCGGGTTCGGGGTGTTCATGACGGTTCTCCTAGTACGCGCTGGCGTTGTCGACGTGGAAGTTGTAGAGCTTGCGGGCAGAGCCGTAGCGAGTGAACTCGGACGGGTCGGCGTCGAAACCGGCCAGATCCAGCAGTTCCCGCAGTTCCGTCAGGTGCTCCTCGCGCATTTCCTTCTTGATGCAGTCGGCGCCGAGGGAGGCGACGGTGCCGCGCACGTAGATGCGGGCCTCGTACAGCGAGTCGCCGAGGGCCTCGCCGGCGTCGCCGAGAACGACGAGACGCCCGGCCTGACCCATGAACGCGGACATGTGGCCGATGTTGCCGCCGACGACGATGTCGACGCCCTTCATCGAGATGCCGCAGCGCGCAGCGGCATTGCCGTCGATCACGAGGAGGCCGCCGTGGGCGGTGGCGCCCGCGGACTGCGACGCATCACCCTTGACGTGCACCGTTCCCGACATCATGTTCTCGGCGACCCCGACTCCGGCGTTTCCGGTGACGGTCACCGTCGCGTGCTGGTTCATGCCGGCGCAGTAGTAGCCGACGTGCCCGTCGATGGTGACGTCGATGTCGGAGTCGAGGCCGCAGGCCAGCGCGTGCGCGCCCTGCGGGCCGGTGACCGTGACCGTCTTCGGGGCTTCTGGGGAGGTGAGCCGCTCGTTGACGGCACGGGTACTCGACGTCTCGAGGTTCAGGACAGTCGCTTCGGTGGTGGCTACCGGTGCCATACGTACACCTCTTCCGGTTCGGGCTCGAAGATTCGGGCGTTGTCGACGCCGGGCAGGTTCGCCAGGGCGCGGTATTCGGAGGCCATCGCGACCCACTGGTCGGTCTGGGCGATGACGGCGGGCTTGCAGGAGATGGCGTCCCGGACCACGGCGAACGAGTCGGCCGTCGAGACGAGCAGGGTGTAGAAGCCGTCGAACGTCTCGTTCAGCATCAGCAGCGCCTTCTCCAGGTCGACGCCCTCGGCGAGCTGCTTGGCGACGAACCGCGCCCCGACCTCGGTGTCGTTGGCGCTGTCGAACGCGACGCCGTCACGTTCGAGCTGATGCTTGATGCTCATGTGGTTGGAGAACGAGCCGTTGTGGACGAGGCACTGGTCGGGGCCGACGGAGAACGGGTGCGATCCCTCGGCGGTCACCGCGGATTCGGTGGCCATGCGGGTGTGCGCGACACCCTGCCATCCGCTCGCCGACGGCAGCCCGAACCGGTTCGCCAGGTCGATGGGGTTTCCGACGCCCTTGAGAACGGTCAGGTCGTCACCGAAGCCGATGACCCGCGCCGACGGCACCACGCTGCGCACTGCCGCCGCGAGATCCTCGGCGCCGACGACGCCGTGCAGGATCGTCGTCGGGGACAGGTCGATTCCGGTGACGGTGGTGTCGAGTGACGCCGACAGCGTTGCGGCGAGTTCCGCTGCGGGGACGGGGCAGTCGAGCAGCGAGACCGTGGACTCCCCGACCGGGGACCAGGCCTGGTCCCCGTAAATCGCCATGCCTGCGGAATCGGGTCCGCGGTCGCACATCTGACCGAGCATGTCGGTGAGCAGGGCGCCGAGTTGTGGGTAGAGGGACGGCTCACGCAGGTGAAGTCCGACGATTCCACACATGGATGTCTCCTTTCGGGAGGTCTGTCAGAACGCTGTCAGGTAGTGGTCGAGTTCCCAGGGGGAGACGGTGTTGTGCCAGGCGAAGAACTCCTCGCGCTTGAGTGTCGCGAAGTACTCGGCGACCCCGGGGCCCGCGACGTCGAGGGCGCCCGTCACAACCGGATCCGATTCCAGGGCGTCCATCGCGTGCAGCAGCGTCATCGGCAGCATGTCGCTGGGACTGTCGCCGGAGCCGGGGGTGCCGGGGTCGAGATCGCGTTCGATGCCGTCCAGGCCGGCGGCGATGGCGGTGGCCGCGGCGAGGTAGGGATTGGCCGAGCCGTCGCCGCCGCGCAGTTCCACCCGGTTCTTGTCCGGCACCCGGAGGTAGTGGGTGCGGTCGTTGCCGCCGTACGTGGCGTAGCGAGGCGACCAGGTGGCGCCGCTGCTCGTGGACGTGGCGCCGGTCCGCTTGTACGAGTTGACGGTCGGCGCGATCACACCCTGCAGCGCGCACGCGTGCTCGAGGATCCCCGCGATGAACGCGTACGCCGTCCTCGACAGTCCCAGCCCCTTCGGATCGTCGCCGTCCGGAAACACCGAACCGGCGTCGTTCCACAGCGACAGGTGCAGGTGCATGCCGGACCCGGTGCGGTCGGAGAAGGGCTTGGGCATGAACGTGGCCTTCATGCCGCGCTTCTCGGCGATCACCGACAGCAGGTACCGGGCGGTGATCACCCGGTCGGCGGTGGTCATGGCGTCGGCGTAGTCGAAGTTCTGCTCGAACTGCCCGTTGCCGTCCTCGTGGTCGTTGGCGTAGTTACCCCAGCCGAGCGTGTTCATCGCCGCGGACACCTCGGTCAGATGGTCGTACATCCGGGTGACGTCGCGGGCGTCGTAACACGGCTGACGGCTGACGTCGGCGGTGTCCGCGGTGGTGAGGGCGCCGTCTCCGACGCGGTGGACGAGGAAGTACTCGATCTCCGCGCCGACGTTGACGGACAGGCCGAGATCGGACGCCTTCTTCAGCGTCTCCTTCAGGATCACCCGCGGCGCATACGGCCAGGGTTTACCCTCCACGTGCGGGTCGCAGTGCACGATCGCCAGTCCAGGCTTGACGAACGGGATCGGCGTGAACGACGAGACGTCCGGTACGGCGACGAGATCGGAATCCTTGGGCTCCTGCCCCATGTGCCCCGCCGCGTACCCGGCGAAGCCCACGCCGTCGTCCTGAAGCTGCTCGACGGCCTCGATCGGGACCAGTTTGGCGCACGGCTTGCCGGACAGCGTCACGAACAGGGCGAGGATGAAGGTGGTTCCGGTGGCCCGGGCCACCTCGGACAAGGTCTGCGGTGGGGTTGTCACGATGTTCTGCGCGGTGAACGCGTCAGCAGTGTCGACAGCCATGGGTAGCTCCTGAACTGGTGGTCTACGGGTGAGGGGGTCTGTGGGTCAGCGCATCTCGCCGGCACCCTCATAGGGGTGCAGGCTGAAGAGGAGGTCGTCCTCCTCGAAGCGTGAGTAGCGGAAGTCGGACGGCTCGACGTTCGGGAGGCTGGTCGTGCCGTCGTCGAGGAGCATGTCGGCGACGAGGCGGCCGACCGCCGGCGAGATCTTGAAACCGTGACCGGAGAACCCGGTGGCCAGGAACAGTCCGTCGACCGGTGCGGGTCCGATGATCGGGTTGTAGTCGGGAGTGACGTCGTACGCGCCGACGTAGCTCGAGGTGATCCGCGGATCGGGCATGTCGGGCAGACGGTTCCCGAGCTTGCCGATGTTCTTCTCGATGGTGCTGTCGTCCGCGCGGTTGCTGTACTTGTCGGGGTCGATGTATTCGGGCGCAGCGTGGTCGCTGTTGCCGACGAGCAGTTCACCGTTCGGCTCGCGGCAGATGTATTGCAGTCCGGCCAGGTCCGACAGCACCGGCACCTCCGGAGTCGGAACACCCTGATCGATCAGGACAAGCTGCGCCCGTTGGGCTTTCACCGGGATGTCGACGCCGACACCGGCGCCGAGTTCGGGGGCCCACGGACCGGTCGCGAGGATCACCTGCTCGGCATGCACTTCGTCGCCGTTCGCGAGCGTCACCCCGTAGACGCGGCCGTCCGCGCTCTGCAGCAGCGATGCCACCGGCGTGCTCTGGCGGATCGTGACGCCCAGCTTGCGGGCCGAGGCACCGAACGCCATGCCGGCCATGTACGCCTCACCGCGGCCACCGAGGGGCTCGTACGCGAAGGCGGCGAAGTCGTCGAGATGCAGCCCCGGCCACAGTTCGGCCATCTTGTCGTGGCCGATGTAGTCGACGTCGATACCGAGGCCCTGCATCATCGCGACGTTCGCCTTCAGCGGGTCGATGTTGTTCTCACCGACGCCGACCACGTATCCGCACTGGCGGAATGCCATGTCGTCGCCGAAGATCTCGGTGGCCCTGGTGAAGATGTCGACGCCGTACCACGACATCGCCGCCAGCGACGGCGTCCCGTAGTGGCACCGGACCACGCCACTGGACTTGCCGGTCATGCCCGAGCACAGGGTGTCACGCTCGAGGACCAGGACATCGGTCTCTCCGCGGTCCGCGAGCGACCACGCGATGGCGAGACCTTCGAGTCCCCCACCGACGATCACGAACTTTGCTGTCTGTGTCACGTTGCTTCCTTCATTCGGCCGGATGATCGGGCGCTGTCGGCATGGGTAGCGGTTCGTTTCATGTCATGAATCGCTGTTGTTCACTATGAAACAGTTCTACTATGTCGATCGTGTTACGGCAACGTTGTTGGTGCATCACCAATTTACGGCGTTCAAACGCTCTTTCAATAAATATCCTCGCTCTGATCTGCACGTTTCCGGCTCTGTCCGATTGATTTACGTCATCGAAATACGTCGTGTGGTTTCCTGTTGCTACTCCTCGTTTCATGCAGAGGAGGTCGCGGACCCAACTCACCACACCTTCAGGGAGAACCCATGACCACGACCGACAAGCCCACCGCCGTCCCGTTCCGCGTCACCGCTGGATTCCACGAGAACCTGCCTCAGATGCCGGTCTCGGAGTACCCGGGCACCAAGGGGTACATCGACGACGTCTTCGCCAACCCGGACGGCTCGGAGATGTCGGCCGGCTACTTCGAACTCCAGCGCACCGACGCCCCGCTCGACTACTACTACGCCTACGACGAGATGAAGGTCGTCCTCGAAGGGGAGTTCACCCTCGAGAACCTCGACACCGGCCAGGTCGAGGTGGCGAAGGCGAAGGATGCGATCTTCTTCCCCAGGGGCTCGCGTATCCGCTTCACCACCCCCGACCGCGCACTGGCCTACTTCGTCGGCCACCGTTCCTTCGCTCCCTGATCCGCGATGGCGGTATCGATGAGGTCGACCAGCGTCCCACGGTGGCGATCCGACTACTCGGCCGTCGACGACCTCGGAGCGGGCGCTCTCGTCACCCGCTACGTACTGGTCTCGGAGCGCTCGGTCGGCGCACAGGTCATCCGTGAGCTGTCCGAGCGCGTGGCGCCCGTTCCCACTCGCACGGTGATCGTGGACGACGGGGCCGGATCCGGGTTCGGCGGGCTCGGCGAACTGCTGTCCGAGGCGCGCATCGGGTGGCGGTTCGTCGTGGCGGGCCCCGAGCGCATGGTGGGAGCGGTGCGTGCCCGGCTGATCTCCGCGGGCGCGTTGCCCGCCGAGATCGCCGCGATCATCGCCCCCGACGCCCCGGTGCGCGACGTGTTCTGCGCGCACTGCCATACCACGTCGCCCTCGGTGCCGGTCGCCATCGGCGGCCGGACACCGTGCGCCGGTTGTTCCGCCGAACTCACCGTCTACTACCACTACTCCCGACGCCACAGCGCCTACCTGGGATATCGAGCCGACTCGGAGGAACTGCCATGACCACGGCCCTCGAAACAGTTGCGGGCGAGAGCATCACCGGAGGGCTCACCCTGACAGTGCGCGAGGCACGGCTGCTGTGTCCGGGCATCCGTCACGTCGTCCTCGCGGACCCGGCAGGCCGCACCCTGCCGTCGTTCACCCCGGGCAGCCACATCGCCGTCACCTGGGCCGAGGGTCGGCAGAATTCCTACTCGCTCACCGGCCCCTCGATCGAGCCGGACCACTACGCGATCTCGGTCCGGCTCGACGAGAACGGCCACGGGGGTTCGCGCTGGGTCCACGACCTCCAGCCGGATCAGCGCATCCGTGTGAGCCTTCCGCGGAGTGCGTTCGCGCCCGTGCTCAATGCTCGGCACCACCTGCTGGTCGCGGGTGGAATCGGCGTCACACCGATCCTGTCGCACGTCCGGGCCGCGCTCGAGTGGGGTCGTTCGTTCGAAGTGATCTACTCTTTCCGCGACCAGTCGGGAGCGCACGCCGACGAGTTGGCGGCGCTGTGCGGTGACCGGATGATCACGGTCTCCACGCCCGGAGAACTCGCGGACCGCCTTATCCCGAAGCTGGCGGACCAGCCACTCGGTACCCACGTCTACACGTGCGGTCCCGCGCCGATGATCGCGGCGGTGGCCGAGTGGGCCCGCGACTGCGGCTGGCCGCCGGGGCGCGTGCACTCGGAGGCGTTCGGGGCGGGCCCGCTGCCCGAGGGGGCGCCCTTTGCCGCCACGCTCGGGCGCACCGGAATGATCGTGCCCGTGCCCTCGGGAACCAGTCTCCTCGAAGCGTTGCTGGACAAGGGAATCAACGTTCCGAACCTCTGCCGACAGGGTGTGTGCGGCGAATGCCGGTTGCCGGTTCGCGGCGGTGAGATCGAACACCGCGACCTCTTCCTCACCGAGGAGGAGAAGGCCTCCGGAGATTCGATCATGCCGTGCGTATCACGTTCCGCAGGAGACCGATTGGAGCTGGATCTGTGACAACCACCGACTCGCGCGCCGACCACATCGCGCGCTTTCCGTTCCCCTTTCCCCGCGACCAGTACCGCTACAGCACCAACGTCGAACCGGCCGGACACTCGACCGACACCGCCACCGGCAGCTGGGGTGAGACCCGCATCGCCATCGACGCCGACTACCACCGCGAACTCGCCGAACGCGAGCGCATCCTGGCCGAGGATCCGTCGCGGCACCAGTGCCTGCCCCACATGGTCCCCGCCGCGTGGGACGCGATGCTCACGCTGATGCGCATGCTCGCCGACGAATACCCCGGCACCATGACCCTCGAACGGCGCGAGGGCAGCTGGTTCTGGAAGAACGACCTCCTCGGGATCGAGCACAGCTTCGTGTTCGGCGATCTCGACACGTTGCCGGCGCCGCCGCTGGTATACATCTGCGGCCAGATCCAGGAAGACGTCGTGCTGCTCGACCAGCGTGAGGGCGAATTGTGGGGCGACGCCGGACTGGTGACGTTCGCGGCGGACTGGTCCTTCGGATTCGACGTGGGCATGAGCTTCCTCGAAATTCACGGCCCCGTCCCGCGAATTCACAGCGAGAAGATCATCACCCGCGCACACAACTTCCTGATGCGGCTCGAGCCCGGCCAGAGCTACCGGCGCACCAACTGGTCGTTGACCGTGGACGGCAAACTCGACACCTCGACCGAGACCTATCCCCGGTGGGGGAAGGACCGGCGCACCCTCGCCGACGGTCCGCTGGACGAGGTCGGGGACCGCCTGTTCCTGAGAACCGAAGTGCAGCATCTGATCCGGCTCGCGCACTCCGGCACCGTCATGTTCCTGATCCGGACGTATCTGCTTTCGTTCCGGGACGTCGCATCCGTTCCGGAGTGGGGCGATCGGCTGTACCGGGTACTCGAGGACCTCCCGGTGGACATGGCCGAATACAAGGGCATCAGCCGCACCCGGGAACCCGGCATGAGATGGCTGCTGACCCATGGGAATGTCGCACCGTGACGCTGGCCGACGGGCGGCCGCGGAGGTCGGCATCCCAGAGCGATCAGGCTCTCGACCTCGTTCTCGCGACGGTCTCCGTGATCGCCCGCGACGGCCTGCGCGGTCTGACGACCCAGGCCGTCGCCCGTGAGGCCGGCGTTTCGGACGAGGGCGTCCTGCACAGTGTCGGATCGACGGACGCCCTCGTCGACGCCGCACTCCGTTACGCACTGGACAAGAGCGCGAGCGTCTTCGCCGACATCGCCGCCGGATCGTCGCTCGACCACTTCGTCGAACACCTCACCGACCTCGTCGCCCGCGACCCCGACCTCCAGGTCTTCCAGTACGAGTTGATGCTCGAGTCCCGGCGCACGCCACGCCTCGACCCGCACGTGAAACTGCTGTACGCCACGTACATCGAGGCGACGTCGCAGGCACTGACCCGGCTGGGCATCACCGCCGACGAAGACCTGACCCTGCTGGTGTACTCGGCGATCGAGGGATTCATCATGCACCAGCTGATCGCGAAGGATCGTCCCGCGACCGAGCGCGCGATCGGGCGACTATGCCGGATTCTGTCGACCGCGAGGTAGTCCCTGCACGTGAGTGGCAAAGTGTGCCCCGGCACGCTTTGCCACTCACGTGCGGTCGAGGATCTCGGCGATCACGACCGACGCCGGTCCGGAGACGCGCACCGACCCCCGCTCGACGAGGAGGCAGTCGCCCGGCTCGACGAGACCGAGGTCCGTCGTCAGCCGCCCACCGAGGACCAGGGCGAGAGCGGCCAGCCGTCCGTCGGCGGTCACGTCCCGCGCCGCTCCGATGTCGACGATGTTCACGGAGGCCGCGGTGGTGGTCCTGTGGACCATGACGTTGAACGCCTCGGTCGGCCCTTCCGCCACGCAGTCGGGGCCGCGCTCACCGGCGAAGGCCGTCGGACTCAGGCGCGGAATCACGGTGGGGGTTCCGCCGAAGTCGAGTGACACGGGCTGGTAGCCGATCACCGTGAATATCCGATCCACCCCGGGAAACGGCGAGAAAGTCGAGCCCGCGTCGAGCGTCGCGACGCTGAAGCGCCACCGGGACGCGACACCGGCGGCGATCTCCGCTGTGGTGCCCGCGCCGTTGGCCCACGGGGTGGTCCGGCGATCCGCGTGACGGACGATGCGGGCCTCGCGAACTGTGGTCACGCTTTCTCCTCACCTAGAGAGTTCACTGTCAAGATACGTTGTTTCGCACACCAGCACGCAGGCGCACGCCGGATTCCGTTACGTAGTTGTCACGCGGCGAACCATTTCCGCAATCTCCGCTTTGGTTCACTGACACTAGACATTGATTCCCAAAGGCGGACACGACAAGTGTCGCGCCATCCTCGATCAAGGTGGACGACTATGAACGAAGCAGTCGCTGCGGCCGACACCGCCTGGATTCTTGCGGCCTTCACGGCAGTGAGCCTCATGGTGCCGGGCCTGGCAATGTTCTACGGCGGAATGGTCAGCGTGCGCAACACCCTCAACATGGCCATGATGACGTTCGGCGCGTTCGCCGTCGTCGGCGTGCTGTGGATCGTGTTCGGCTACTCCGCCGTGCTGGGTAACTCCCTCGGCGGTCTCGGCATCCTGGGCGACCCCCTCGAGTACTTCGGCTCCAGTTCATTACTGGAGGCCCCCGCCGAACCCGGACTGCCGCCCGCCCTGGTCTCCGGATTCCAGCTGTTGTTCGCCGGCATCACCGTCGCGCTCATCTCCGGAGCGCTGGCCGACCGGATGAAGTTCGGTGCCTGGATGGTGTTCGCCGGACTGTGGGCCACGTTCGTCTACTTCCCGATCGCACACTGGGTCTTCGCGTTCGACTCCGAGGACGGATCGGTGATCGGTGGATGGATCGCAAACACCCTCGGCGCCGTCGACTTCGCCGGCGGCACGGCCGTGCACATCAATGCCGGCGTTGCCGCTCTCGCGGTCGTCCTGGTCCTCGGGGCCCGCAAGACGTTCCCCGTCTCGCCGCGCCCGCACAGCCTTCCCCTGACCATGCTCGGCGCAGGAATCCTGTTCTTCGGTTGGTTCGGGTTCAACGGTGGCTCGGCTCTCTCCGCCGGAAACAGTGCGTCCGTCGTCATCCTCAACACGGTCGCCGCGTCGTGCGCCGGCATCTGCGCCTGGCTGGTCGTCGAGAAACTGCGCGAAGGCCACGCCACGTCGCTGGGCGCCGCGTCGGGTCTGATCGCGGCGCTGGTCGCCATCACGCCGGCCTGTGGCGCCGTCTCACCCCTCGGCGCGCTGGTCGTGGGAGGCGCGGCCGGCGCGGTCTGCTGCTTCGCGGTCTCCTGGAAGTACCGGCTCGGCTACGACGACGCACTCGACGTCGTCGGCGTGCACCTGGTCGGCGGCATCCTCGGTACCGTTCTGATCGGTTTCCTCGCGGATCCGGCCGCTCCCAGCGGTGCGACGGGACTCTTCTACGGTGGTGGCGTCGACGTGCTTTGGCGCCAATGTGTCGCCGTGGCAGCCGTTCTCGCGTACTCCTTCGTGGTCACGCTGGTGATCGTCCTCGCACTGAAGAAATTCATGGGCATCCGCGCCGACCAGGACAGCGAATACGACGGCCTCGACGTCTCCGTCCACGGCGAGACGGCCTACGTGCTCGACGCCGTCGGTCTCACCGGTGCCTCGAAGCACGGCGCGGACGCGGTGCTCGGTGCAGAAGCGATCACCACCAGGGCGGCGGACCCCGCCAAGGCCTGATCCAGCGCCCGGCACAGACAAGAGCCCTGCCCCGCGGAGTGCTGCGGGGCAGGGCCACTGCCTGTGTCCCAGCTAGGTCAGGCTCTGAGCCAGACCCCGAAGCTTCCGGCTGTAGTTGTTCGGCTGGGCGGAAAGGAACTGACTCAGCACGATCAGGTCGAATTCCTCCATGGCGGCCGAATCGGCAGTAATCGAAGCATGATTCGTCACTTCGTGCTCGAGCAGTTCGACCGCCTCACGCCACCCGCGGATCGCGGGTCTTCCGAGTTCCATCTGCGGCTCGAATCGCAGGGGTTCGACGAGTGGGCTGCCGAGAATTTCCTGCAAGTGCTCCTCGAGACTTCGGCGCGCCAGTCGGATGATCAGCTGAGATTGCCCTTCGTGCCACTGCATGGTGGCGGAGCGTCCCGGCTGCAGAATCGACGCGACCGACATGGTCGAATCGAATTCCTCTGCGCCAGAGGTGATTCGGGCTGTACCCGACAGCGGGATCTGAACGACGTAGAAGTCGCCGAGATCATTCGGGTTCATCCGCGCATCGGTGCCGTAGTCGAAATAGTAGACACCGATTGCGCCCGCGGTGGCCAGGTGAACCGGCTCGAGGCGGTCGAAGGGCAGCGCGGACTGGTCGTCGGACGCTATCTGAACTGTCGCTATCACCGTAACCACGACCTTTCGAACCAACCGCCACTCTACGCCCGGTGAGGAGGCGGAGGAAGGTCGAAATTCCGATTACGGCCGTCAGTCCTCGTGGTGGTCGGGGTATGCGGTGACGGCGAGAAAGCGGATGGGCAACCGCACGAGATCGTTGGGCCCGTGCAGACCTTCACCGTCGAGGAGCAGCGAATCCCCCGGCCGCAGGGTGTACTCGGCCTCGCCGTGCCCGTAGACCATGACACCCTCGAGCATATAGAGCAGCTCGGTGCCGGCGTGCTGGAACAGCGGAAACGTCTCGCTGGAGTCGGTGAGCGTGACCAGCACCGGCTCGAGTCGCTTGTGCTGGCCGCGCAGTGCGCCGAGAAGTTCGTAGTGGTGCCCCACCCGGGTGCCTCGCCCGACGATGACCGCACCGCGGCCCGCCTCGACGTACACGGCGTCGCGGGCGGTGTCGGCGCCCCGGAACAGAGAGGTCACGGGCACGTCGAGCCCGGCCGCCAGACGCGCCAGCGTCGACAAACTGCACGAGGTCTGCGAGTTCTCGATCTTGGACAGCATGGCCTTCGAGATTCCGACTTTGGCCGCCATGTCCCCCACGGAGAGTCCACTGGCTTTGCGGAGCGACCGGACCTGCCTGGCGATCACCTTCTCGAGATCGGGCCCGGTCGGCGTATCGGACGGCACCTCACGCTCGACGGGCGCTGGGTCTCCCGTGTCGCGGTGGACCTCGGTCTCGGGTCGAGTGGTCACGTCCGCATCGTAGCAGCGCCGTTTACTGTCAGGAAACCGCGACTCACTACGCCGGACGGTGAATCGGTGCGCATACGAGCAACAACCATGCGCATGCGTGCAAGACGACGCCGCGCCCGCGCCCGCATGCTTGTGACAGCCATCACAACACCACCGGGAGAGTTGACGCTATGACCGCAGTACACGAGAACGTCAGTGCCACAGGGCTTCCTGATGGAACCGCAACGCAGCTGTTCATCGGCGGACAGTGGCGACCGGCGTCGGATGGCGGGACGTTCACGGATCTGAACCCGGCCACCGGTCGCCCCCTCGCCCAGATCGCGTCCGGCACCGCCCAGGACATCGACGACGCGGTCCGGGCCGCCCGCACGCAGCTGAACGGTGAATGGGGTTCACTGCCCGGCGCCGCCCGCGGACGAATCCTGAACAAGGTCGCCGATCTCATCGAACGCGACGGCGAGATCCTGGCCCGGCTCGAGGCCCTCGACGTCGGCAAGCCCGTCGGCCAGCCCACCATGCTCGACATCCCGATGGCCGCCGGCACGTTCCGGCACTTCGCCGGCTGGGCCGACAAGATCACCGGCCAGTCCATCCCGACCGCCGGCTACTTCGGCCAGCCCACCCACTCGTACACCGTCCGCGAACCGGTCGGCGTGATCGGCGCGATCGTCCCGTGGAACACCCCGCTGATGATCTCGGCATGGAAGATCGCCCCCGCGCTCGCTGCCGGGAACACCCTGGTGGTCAAGCCACCGGAGGACGCACCGCTGTCGATCCTGCACCTCGCGACGCTGCTGGAGGAGGCCGGACTGCCCGCGGGCACCGTCAACATCGTGCCCGGCCTCGGCGAGGTCGCGGGCGACGCGCTCGCCGGCCACCCCGGCGTCGACAAGATCAGCTTCACCGGCAGCCCCCGCGTCGGCCGGATCATCGCCAAGCGCGCCGCCGACACGTTCAAGCGCACCACCCTCGAACTCGGCGGCAAGTCCCCGCAGATCATCCTCCCCGACGCCGACCTCGAGGCCGCCATCAACGGCACCGCGATGGGACTGTTCTTCAACCAGGGCGAGGTCTGCGCCGCGGGCACCCGCATCCTGGTGCACCGCTCGCTGTACTCGCAGGTGGTCGACGGTCTCGCCGCCGCCGCTGCCGCGCAGGTCCTCGGCGACCCGTTCGATCCGGCCACCACGATGGGCGCCCTGGTGAACGCGAAGCAGCGTGACACCGTCCTCGGCTACATCGAGGCCGGACGCAGCGAAGGCGCACGGGTCGCCGCCGGCGGTGGCCGCCCGGACGGGGACGGGTTCTTCGTCCAGCCGACCATCTTCGCGGACGCGAACAACGACATGAAGATCGCGCGAGAAGAAATCTTCGGCCCCGTCGGCACCGTCATCGCGTTCGACACCACCGACGAGGCGATCGCGATCGCCAACGCCACCGATTACGGGCTCGCCGCCTCCATCTGGACGCGCGACGTGTCCCACGCCCACACCCTCGCCGGCAAGGTCCGCGCCGGAGCGGTCGCGGTCAACGGCTGGGCACCCATCGACCCCGCCCTGCCCTGGGGCGGCATGAAGACCAGCGGCACCGGCCGCGAACTCGGCTGGGCCGGAATCGAAGCCAACACCGAGGAGAAGGTCGTCACGATCATCCTCTGACCCCCACCGCATCGACGTCGTCGGACAGGAGCAGGACTTATGAAGACCCAGGCAGCAGTGCTGTGGGAACCCGGTCAGCCGTGGCAGATCGAAGAACTGGAACTCGACCCGCCGAAGAAGGGAGAAGTGCTTCTGCAGTTGGCGGCGTCGGGGATGTGCCACTCGGACGAGCATGTCCGCGACGGCAGCCTGCCACTCGAGTACTACCCGTTCATCGGTGGCCACGAGGGCGCCGGAGTCGTGCTCGAGGTCGGGCCCGGTGTCACCAGCATCGAGAAGGGCGATCACGTCGCTCTCGGATTCATACCCGCGTGCGGCCGGTGCCGGCAGTGCGCGACCGGCCAATCCAGCATCTGCGACCTGGGAGCCCACCTGCTCGAGGGCTGGCAGATCTCGGACGGCACGGCGCGGCATCACGTTCGCGGCAAGGACGCCGCCATCCAGTGCCTGATCGGGACGTTCTCGCCGTACACGGTGGTCAACGAGGCGTCGTGCGTCAAGATCACGAAGGACATTCCCCTCGACAAGGCAGCGCTGGTCGGCTGCGGCGTCACCACCGGCTGGGGGTCGTCGGTGTACGCGGCCGGCGTCCAGGCCGGTGAGACCGTCGTCGTGATCGGCATGGGCGGCGTCGGGTGCGGGGCGGTCCAGGGCGCAGCGCTCGCCGGGGCGCGGCACGTCGTGGTCGTCGACCCGTCGGAATTCAAGCGGGAGCAGGCCAAGATCTTCGGCGCGACCCACACCGCGGCGAGCATCGACGAGGCGCTGCCGCTCCTCCAGGATCTGACGTGGGGCCAGCTCGCCGACAAGGTGCTCATCACCGTCGCGAATGCGAGTGGCCGCATCATCGCCCCGGCGATGAGCCTGGTGGCCAAGGGCGGCACCTGCGTCCACGTGTCGGTCGGCGACGTCACGCAGAACGACGTCGACCTGAACCTGTTCGATCTGACGGCGATGCGCAAGACCCTCAAAGGCGCGTGGTTCGGCAACGCGAACATCCGGTTCGACATCCCTCATCTGCTGCGCCTGTACATGGAGGGTCAGCTGAAGCTCGACGAGATGATCACGAGGACATACACACTCGATCAGATCAACGACGGCTACGAGGCGATGCGGAAGGCCGAGAACGTCCGCGGCGTCATCATGTACTCGTAGATCGGCACAGTCGGGAGCGGTGGGGCGCTGCACGCCTCTCCGCTCCCGGCATGGTTCCCTGTCCCCATGCCGTACGTGTTCCTGATTGCCGCGATCGTCGCCGGTCTCGTCGTCTCGGGAGTGGTCGTTGTCAATCTCGGCGGAGCTCATTGATACCGTGGTCGCATGATCGCTGGTGGGGCAGGTACGCGTCGTGCCTAAGCTCGTGGATCACGACGAGCGTCGGCGCAGCATTACCGCCGCCGCCTGGCGGCTGATCGCCGCCCGCGGTATCGATGCTGCCAACATGCGCGACATCGCCACCGAGGCCGGGTACACCAACGGCGCCCTGAGTCATTACTTCGCCGGCAAGGACGAGATCCTCCGTACCTCGTACGAGCACATCTCCGAGGCCACCGACCGCCGGATCGCCGAGGCGCTCGGCGACGCGACCGGCCTCGACGCACTGCGCATCCTCTGCCGCGAAGTGATGCCGATCAACGAAGAGCAACTCCTCGAAGCCCGGATCGCCGCCTCGCTGTGGCCGCGGGCCATGTACGACGAGCAGATGGCCGCGACCAACCGCCGCACCATGGACCACTGGCGTGAGCAGATGGCGATCTTCCTCGAGCAGGCCCGCGAGGAGGGCTCCGTCGGCGACATCGACGTCAGCATCGTGGTCGAGCAACTGCTCAACATGATGATGGGCATGCAGATTCTGGGTGTCCTCACGCCGGGCGAAACGTCGTCGGAGCGTCAGCTGGAGATGCTCGAGCAGTTCGTCGCCGCACTCTGAGCCTTCCGTCGCTCAGCCAAAACCGTTGCTGCGGAATCCGATAGAGAACAATTTTTGACCGAACGGTCAGTTTGTTCGGGCGCGAAACTCACTGTTTACACGAGGGCACCTCGGCTGTAACGTACGTCACTAAGCTTTTTATTCAACACCCGTAGAACCAAAGGATCGCGACATGCCCACCCTTTCCCCTGCGCGTATCGACCACCCGCTGTCGCTGCCGACCGTCGAAGAAATCGCCTCCCTGCGCGAGATCCTCGAGGCCGCCGACGCGCTGACCGAGCAGACGAGATTCGTCTACGTCGGCCTCGAGGAACCGGACAAGTCGACGCTGTACACGGCGGAGGCCCCCGAGACCGATCGCCGCTTCCGCGTTCTGCTGCACGACATCTCGTCGCCGAACGCGGTGGACGTCGTCGTGTCCGTGACCCAGCGGTCGGTGATCAGCTCGGTGACCCTCGACGCCGTCCGCGACGGTCAGATGCCCGTCCTGGACGAGGAGTTCGAACTCGTCGAACAGGTGCTGGCCGCCGACGAACGCTGGCTCGCCGCGCTCGCCGCCCGCGGACTCGACGTCGCCGACGTCCGGGTCGCTCCCCTCTCGGCCGGTGTCTTCGACTACCCCGGCGAGACGGGCACGCGGATCCTCCGGGGGCTCGCGTTCCGCCAGGACCACCCGAAGGACCACGCCTGGGCCCACCCGATCGACGGGCTCGTCGGATTCGTCGACGTCATGAACCGGACCGTCACCGACGTTCTCGATCTCGGCGCCGTCCCGATCCCCGAGGAGTCGGGCAACTTCGACGACCTCGCCGTCACCGGCCCCCTGCGCACCACCCAGAAGCCCATCGAGATCACCCAGCCCGAGGGACCCAGCTTCGTCGTCGACGGCAACCGCGTCGACTGGGAGAAGTGGTCGTTCCGCGTCGGCTTCGACGCCCGCGAGGGTCTCGTCCTCCACCAGCTCGGATTCGCCGACGGCGACCGGGTCCGCCCCATCATCCACCGCGCGTCCATCGCCGAGATGGTGGTGCCCTACGGCGATCCCTCGCCGGTCCGGTCGTGGCAGAACTACTTCGACACCGGCGAGTACATGGTGGGCCGCTACGCGAACGCCCTCGAACTCGGCTGCGACTGCGTCGGCGACATCACCTACTTCGACGCCGTCATCGCCGACGAGTTCGGCACCCCCAAGACGCTGAAGAACGCCGTGTGCATGCACGAGGAGGACTTCGGCGTGCTGTGGAAGCACACCGACCTGTGGGCCGGCTCCGCCGAGACCCGCCGCCAGCGCCGTCTCGTCATCTCCTTCTTCACCACCATCGGCAACTACGACTACGGCTTCTTCTGGTACCTGTACCTCGACGGCACCATCGAATTCGAGGTCAAGGCCACCGGCATCGTCTTCACGTCGGGTCATCCGGGCGGCGACTACCCGTATGCCTCGGAGATCGCCCCCGGCCTCGGCGCCCCGTACCACCAGCACCTGTTCAGCGCCCGCCTCGACATGATGATCGACGGCGACCGCAACTCCGTCGAGGAGGTACAGACCAAGCGGGTGAAGATGGGCCCCGGGAACCTGCACGGAAACGCGTTCACCCTCGAGCGCACGCCGCTGACGAAGGAATCCGAGGCGCAGCGCCTCGCGGACAACAGCGTCGGACGCGTGTGGCACATCAGCAACCCGAACAAGCTGAACCGTCTGGGCAAGCCGGTGGCGTACGCACTCCACCCGGAGGGTCAGCCGATCCTGCTGGCCGACGACGACTCCTCGATCGCGGCGCGGGCGACGTTCGCCACCAAGCACCTGTGGGTCACCCAGTTCGACGAGAAGGAGCGTTACGCGGCAGGGGATTTCGTGAACCAGCACGCGGGTGGCGCCGGACTGCCCAGCTTCGTGGCCGGCGATCGGGATCTGGAGAACGAAGACGTCGTCGTCTGGCACACGTTCGGCCTCACGCACTTCCCGCGACCCGAGGACTGGCCGATCATGCCCGTCGACTACACCGGATTCACGTTGAAGCCCAACGGCTTCTTCGGTCGCAACCCCGCTCTCGACGTTCCCCGCACGACGTCGAAGCACTGCGCGACCGGAGGCGGCAGCTGCCACGCGGACGGGGGAACAGATGTCTGACACCACCACGGGTTCGGGAGCCGGCACGTTACGCGGATCCATCGGCGTCGTCGGGATCGTCTTCCTCGTCATCGCCGCGGCCGCACCGCTGACCGCGATCGGCGGCGCTCTGCCCGTCATGATCGCGATCGGCAACGGCGCGGGCGCCCCGACCGCCTATCTCATCGCCGCACTGGTCCTGCTCGTCTTCAGCGTCGGATACGCGGCCATGAGCAGCCACATGGTCGACACCGGCGCCTTCTACGCCTACGTCGCCAAGGGGCTGGGCGAATCCTGCGGGCTCGGGGCCGCCGGGCTCGCACTTCTGACCTACACCGCCATCCAGGCCGCCGTGTACGGTCTGGCCGCCGCGACGATTCGGGGCCTCGTGGTCCAGTACGGCGGACCCGACCTGCCGTGGTGGATGTGGGCGCTCGTGCTCATCGCACTCGTGGCCGTGCTCGGATACCGCAGCATCGACCTCGGCGCCAAGGTCCTCGGGGTGCTCCTCGTGCTCGAGATCGGCATCATCCTGGCGCTGTCGTTCGGCGTGCTGGTGCGGGGCGGGGCCGCGGGTATCGACTTCGCGTCGTTCACCCCGACGTCGTTCTTCAGCGGATCCCCTGGTGTCGCATTGATGTTCGCGATCGCGTCGTTCATCGGCTTCGAGGCGACCGCGATCTACGGCGAGGAGGCCCGCAACCCCCGGCGCACGATTCCGATCGCGACGTACGCCGCCGTGATCGCCATCGGACTGGTGTACGCGCTGGCGAGCTGGGCCGTGGTGCTCGCGTTCGGCAGCGACAACGTCTCCGCCGCAGCCGCCGCCGACCCTGCCGGGCTGACGTTCGCCGCCGCCGCGCACTTCCTGGGCGGACCCGCGGCCGACGTCATGGCGATCATGCTCGTCACGAGCCTGTTCGCCGCACTCCTCGCCTTCCACAACGCCATCTCCCGGTACGTGTTCGCCCTGGCCCGCAAGGGCGCCGCTCCGCGCGCACTGTCCCGCACCCACACCAAGCACGGATCCCCGCATATCGGCTCGGTCGCCCAGACGATCTCCGCGACGGTGGTCGTGGGGGTGTTCGCCCTCGTCGGCGCGGACCCGGTGCTGGAACTGTTCACCTGGATGGCAGGTCTGGCCACCGTGAGCATCCTGGTGCTGATGGTGCTCACCAGCGTCGCGATCATCGCCTTCTTCGCCCGCACCCGGCTGGATACCCGGCTCTGGCACACGCGCATCGCTCCGGTGCTCGGATGCGTGGGTCTGGTGGCCGTCACCGGGTTGGTGCTCGACAACTTCACCACGCTGATCGGCGGGTCGGAACTGCTCGCGGACATCCTGCTGGCAGTGATCGCTCTGTTCTTCGTCGCCGGACTGGTCGTCGCCCGGGTCACCCGGCAGAGCCGGGCGGACGTCGGGCAGCGTCGCGAACTCACCCCCACGATCTGAGTTCGACGATGTTCGAGATCCCTGCCGTGCACGCGGCGATGCTCGTCGGAGCGGTCGGGGCCGTCGTGCCGATGTGGCGGGCGCACGGAACGGACTGCCGGGTGCGGATCGCGCACGGTGCGATGGCGGTGTCCATGGTCGCGATGATGATCCCCGGCGTGCCGGCGGGAATTCACCTGCTCGAGGGTGCCGTCCTCATCGCCCTCGCCGTCTTCGTCACCGGTGAGACCATGCACCGCCGGACAGCCGTTCCCTGCGCGGTGGACCTCACCGCCATGGGGGTGCTACTGCTCCTGGCCCCGACGTCCGCTCCCGCCTCGACGGCGTCGGCGCCGGCACCCTCGGGCCACCACCACGGTGGCGCAGGGATCTCGACGGGCTGGTTCCCTCTCGCTGTGCTCGTGTGCTGGGCACTGTTGACACTGCATCTCTTTCGCTCCACCCCGCGCCCCGAACACGGGTCCGGCGTCACGACCGCCGCGACGGGATCCGCACTGATGATCCTGGGCATGGCTCCCATGGCCGTCTGACATCCATCCCACCGACAGCAACCTGGAGAAACCGATGAGTTACGCCGATGCCGTCTACACCCACGGCAAGGTCTTCACCGTCGACGAGAACTTCACGATCGCCACCGCCCTCGCGGTGCGCGACGGACTCGTCCACGCGGTGGGCAGCGATGCGGAGATCGAAACCCTGATCGGGCCGGACACCGTGGTCACGGACCTCGGCGGGAAGACGATCCTCCCGGGAATCAACGACTCGCACCTGCACGCCATCGCCTACGGGCTCGATACTCCGCCGCTGTCGCTGGACGTGTCGTTCCCGGCTGTCCGGTCGATCGCGGACGTCCGTGAACTCGTGCGGGAGGCCGCCGCCGCGGCCGAGGACGGCGAGTGGATCATCGGAACCGGCTGGGACGACGGGTATCTCGACGAGTGTCTCGCCGAGGCCGGTCGGACGCCGACCCGCTGGGACCTCGACGAAGTGTCCCCGAACAATCCTGTTTTCCTGCAGGACTTCTCGCGCCACACGTCGTGGGTGAACAGCGCGGCGCTCACGCTCGCCGGGGTGGACGAGACCACCCCGTTGCCGCCGGGCAGCCTCATGCCCGTCGGTGAGGACGGCCTGCTGACCGGCATCGTCATGGAGGGTGCGCAGGCGCTGGTGCAGCGTGTTCTCCCGGCCCTCACCCGGGAGCGCCGGGAGGAGGCACTCCGCTCGGCGATCTCGATTCTGCAGAGCGAGGGCATCACCAGCTTCACCGATCCCGCGATCGGCCCCGGCGGCGAGGCCCTCGCCGGTGGCGCGATGGGCGCCGAGGGCCTCGCGGTGTATGCCGACCTCGCCCGCCGCGGCGAACTGGGCGCCCGCGTCAACCTTCTCCTCCTGCCCACCGGAATGTCCGGGTCGGCTGAGGATTTCGGACAGAACCTGGCGGACATCGAGGTCCCGGAATCGGTGGATCCGCGGATGTTCCGGGTGCTCGGGGTGAAGGTGTTCGCCGACGGCATCCCGCCGAGCAAGACCGCGTGGATGCACGAGGAGTACGTCGGCGGCGGCTGCGGCTCACTCTGCGTCGGCGGCGACACCGACGAGCGTCAGGTGTACGAGGTGACCGAGATGGTCCGCATCGGCCACGAGTCCGGCTACCAGATCGGTGTGCACGTCACCGGTGACCGTGCCATCGACACCGTCGCCGACGCAATCATCGCCGCGCAGAATGCGCACCCCCGTGAGGATGCCCGGCACTACCTGATCCACGGCGACTTCATCAGCGAATCCACCCTGAAGCGCCTGGCCGACAACGGCATCGGCGTCAACATGAACCCGACGATCAAGTGGACGATCGCCGACCTGGAGGTCGGGGTGGTCGGGACCGAACGAGCCGCCTACGAATGGCCGTATCGCAGCGCCGTCGAATCCGGGGTGCACCTGATGAGTAGTTCCGATGCACCGGTCACACCGCCCGATTGGCGCCAGGGCATCTCGACGATGGTCCTGCGCGAGAGCAAGGCCAGCGGCGCGGTGAGCGGGCCCGACCAGTGCATCGGGCTCGCCGACGCCGTCCGCACGTACACGATCAACGCAGCCTGGCAGGACTTCGCCGAGGACTGGAAGGGGTCCCTCGAGGTCGGCAAGGTGGCCGATCTGTGCATCCTCGACGGCGACCTCGAGACCATCGACCCGCACGACATCCCGGCAATGCAGGTCGTCTCCACCGTGCTGGGTGGAGAGGTCGTGTTCCAGCGCGTCGCCGCGAGTGTCGCGTCGTAGTCGGCTTACCTATCTGAGCCGGAACGGCCCCACATCAGATGTGGGGCCGTTCCGCGGGAACCGTCGTGGACCACTCCCGTTATCCGCGGCGGGTCTTCTCCGGCACCGGAGCAAGGGCTGCTCCGTACTCGGGGCTGAGCCCGACTTCGTCGAGGAGGACCGAGAACTCCCTCATGCGAAGGGACTTGTAGTCACCAACCGTATCGGGATCGTAGGTGTAGAACCCCTGGCCGTCGCGGAGACCGTTTCGACTCGACGCCATGTTCGCGGCAATGACCTCCGGCGCCTCGAATCGATCACCGAGCATGCCCGCAAGGTACCGCGACGCGTAATACAGGATGTCGCCACCACCCCAGTCGATGAATTCGACGAGTCCGAGCACCGCGAATCGCAAGCCGAAGCCGACGCGGACAGCCTTGTCGATATCTTCGGCGCTCGCCACTCCTTCTTCGACCATCCGCGCGGCTTCGTTCATCGCGAGCGCCTGAATCCGCGGAACGATGTATCCGGCGGAGGCCGAACACACGACCGGCACCTTCCCTACCCGCTCGAGCAACCCTACGACGTCGTCGATCACAGCATCGTCTGTCTGTTCGCTTCTGCTGATCTCCACAAGAGGCATGAGATCTGCAGGATTGAGCCAGTGCGCGTTGAGGAAACGCTGCGGCCCCTCGATCAGCGTCGCAAGTTCTGTGACGAGGAAACTCGACGTCGTCGATGCCACGGGAATGTCGTGCCGGGCAACGTCGCTGATCAAGCTCAATGCAGCGGCTTTGGCAGTCATGACCTCGGGCACACTCTCGAACACCACGTCCGCATCGGACAACGCCTGCAATCCGTCCTCCCGGCCGAAGATGCTCACGCGGCCGGCGGACTCGCGCGCCTGCTCCGCTGTGATCCGCCCCAGGTCGATCTTGGCACACAATTCCCGGTCGAGATCGAGGCGAACCCGCTCCGAGTACAGCCGTTCGTCATCGGGTTCACGCACTTTCATGTCGATCAATGCGACAGATAGTCCACCGTGAATGAACGCGAGCGCAATGCCCTGCCCCATTCGTCCCGCACCGACGATTGCGACATGCGGGACCCGTCCCATCACGCCGGTACTCCGATGTGAAGCAGTTCGCGCATGTCCTCGCGCGACAGCTGCGACAGGCCAAGCCCCTCCAGCGTGCGACCCTCCTCGTACAGGTCGATTCCGCTGATCGCGGACGCGAGATTCAGAAGTCCCTGTGCGACCGGTGTCGGCACACCTGCCCACCGGCCCACCGACACCAGGAATGAGAGACCGAGGCGCGTGTCTTCGAGCATGTATCTGTGGCTGTCCAACTCGATCTTCTCACGCCAGTCACCGCTGTCCGTCAGCTTCTCGTGCGCGGCCCGACCGTACATCCACTCCTCTCCGTCCGACGAATAGTGGTCAGCCAGTGGAAAATGCGGCGCTCGGTAGCCGAGTGCTTCGCGCACTGCAATGCGCTCCCGGTCCAGCGCAGTGGTGACCCTTCTGATGGACGGCTGCGTGCCTTCGTTATGAATGTCCCACTCATCGAAATGCTCGAGAGGACCGGCGTTCATCATGATCAGCGGAGGGTGGATCACCGGCCCGGCGTTCATCAAAGCACCGCTCAGCCCGTCCTCGACAGGCTCGACGCTGGGATAGACCTCTCGTAGGACCGCCAGGGTGGAGTCTGTGAGGCGGGCCGGAAAGACCCCCGTCGGAAGCCTCGTCGCATACCCACTCACCACGACCTCGGCTGGTCCGTGCTTGCGCGCCAGATACGGCAACGTTCCTGTCTCGGCAAATGCGACATCGTGACGGTTGCCTGCATCGGCCATTGCCTTGACAAAGAGATAGCTTCCGAACGTGCCAGGTGGGAGAAACACCACCTGGCCGTTCTCGACCAGCGGCGCGAGTTGCGGCGCAAGATCGTCGTGGGTGTGTGCCGGGAGCGGGATCACAACCACTTCCGCGCCGGAGATCGCCTCGGCCAGAACACCGGTGGGCGCGATCGTGCCCGGTGTGTCACCGAGAGCAACTACCCTCTCCCCCTTGTGGTCCCGAATAGTGAGTCCGCCGTGACGCAAGATGTCGGCGAGAGCGCGGGGGTCCCGTCGCCAGAACCGCACCTCGTGCCCATTCTCCGCGAGTGCAGCCGCTGCCGCGTAGCAGCCGTGACCGCCACCGAGAACGCTAACCTTCATGTGAAGCTCTCCCTCTTCTGGCCATCTCGTGACCGGTTGGATGATCAGTGAATGCGGACGCCGCGAACCGAAGGATCGATCGCGGGATTGCCGATTTCGGTCTGGTCGAGCAAAATCGATTCCACTACCGCCTCGGTGCGTGCGCTCTCGCGGAAATAGCGGCATCCCCGCCCGAGAAGTGCCACCGTCAATACGACCGCGATTCCGATGACGACCGACATCGACGATCCCACCAGTTGCGGCGACTTGAAGTATCGGTCGGTGAGGACTGCGACGAGCGTCGTTCCTGCACCCAGTCCGACGAGGTTGGATATCAGCAGAAACAGCGCCGAAATCTGGGCGCGCACCTGGTTCGGACTGAGCACCTGCATGGCCGCGGTGGACGCCGGCATCGGGAACGATGCGAAGAACATCGCAGCGGACAGCAGCGTAATGGACTGCCAGAGTTCGGACACCTGGGTGAAGAACACCGCGGGCAGTGCCATTCCCACCGCACCGACCACGCCCGCACGCATAGCGGCATCGGTGTGCCCTCGCTGCGCCAGCCAGTCGATGAACCAACCGGCGAAGACAACCCCCGTGGTGTTCGCAACGAGGACGACAGCTCCGAGCATGTATCCGACGGTGGTCGCGCTCAGCTCGAAGTGGCGTATGTAGAAGGCCGGGGTCCACCCCATGAGGGCGAAAAGCACCATCGCATAGAACGAGAACCCGAGAAAGTGACAGGCAAAGGTACTGCGGTGCCCACCGATGAAGGCGAACGCGTTGCGCAGGGTCACCTTCTCCACCCGCCCGTCAGCGGTACGCGTCAGCCCCTTCCTGGCAGGGTCGCGCACGGTGAAAAAGATCAGTACGGCTACCAGGAGTCCCGGAAGCCCGATCACCAGGAACGTCACCTGCCAGCCGAACATCGAGCCGAGCAGGGGAACGTGCACGCTGTCGACTCCGGCAAGAAGGTTGATGACATATCCACCGATGAGGAATGCTGTGCCTCCCCCGATGAACGAACCGACGGAGTAGACGCCGTACGCCCGCCCCAGTTTCTTCTTGGGGAACATGTCGCTGAACATCGAGTAGGCAGCCGGCGAAAGCGCCGCCTCACCGACGCCGACACCGACTCGGGCAAGAAACATGTGGGTGAAATTCTTGCTGAACCCGCACAGCGCGGTTGCCAGACTCCAGAAGGCCACGCCCGCCGAGATGATCACACGCCGCGACCGCTTGTCGGCGAGTACCGCGATCGGCATTCCCATGAACGCGTAGAACAGGGAGAACGCGAGCCCGTGGAGCAGACTGAACTGCGTGTCGCTCAGCTGAAGATCGTGCTTGATCGGCTCGATCATCAACGAGAGCACTTGCCGGTCGACGAACGAGAAAACATACGCGATCATGCAGATCGTCACGACATACCACTCGTATCGATACGATCGTTCTCCCCTTTGGGGCAACTCTTGATCAGGCATCGATCAGCTCCTTCGATTGGGTCGGAGTCACACCGGGAGTAAGCATTTCCCGCAGCGGACTGTCGCAGTGGTCTCAACTTAGTGGTCTGATTCGTTAATTTGTCGGGGGTCATGCCGCTTGCAGGGTTCGAT